>JBIQJZ010000217.1:0-6344 GCA_044507115.1 Flammeovirgaceae bacterium
ACTTCTGTCAGCGCAATGCTTTCCGGCGTCCGGGCTTTCAGCGTATCCATCAATTCGTTCATGGTCTCGCCGAGATTCCTGGCCACCTTCTTAAGTTTATCGAAGATCAGCTTGTAGTCAGTGATTTCGCTGTCATCATTGAGCAGGTTTATGAGTGCCTGGATGTTGCTGACAGGAGCGCGAAGGTTATGCGAGATGATGTGTGCGAACTCGTCGAGTTTCCGGTTCTGGAGTTGGAGCTGTTGTGCGACATCTTCAAGCGACGACTTCGAATCAAGTATGTTCTTTTCGGACTGTTTTCTTTCGGAGATATCAATTGCCGACGCGTAGACAATTTTGGCGACGGGATCAGGTGCGAGTCCCCAGAGTAGCCAGCGGAAAGACCCATCCTTGCACATAAGCCTGTGCTCGAACGTATGTAAGCTGGGAGCAGACGGCATCGTTGCAAGATGTTCTTGCGCGCGTTGCCGATCGTCGGGGTGAACGAACTCGAATACAGACTTTGATCTGAGTTCCTCATCGGTCCATCCCAGCATCATCGTCCATGACCGACTGTTTCGAATAAGGTTGCCGTCGAAGTCAACCACGGCGTTCAGGTTGACAGGGTTATTGAAGAAACGCAGGTTTTGTTCGGCAACCTGAAGCAAGCTTTCTTCGGAGTGCATCTTCGACGTGATATCCTGAATGAATCCTTCGAGCATTGCCGGTTTGCCTCCCTCATACAAAGCGACTCCGGTTTCCTCAACCCAACGCCATTCACCGGAAGCGTGACGAATGCGATAGCGCAGTTGATACGTTTGTTTTGCGCCGACGCGCTTATTGAATTCTGCAGTGATTGGCTCGACGTCGTCCGGGTGAATGAGGTCGTGGTAATGACGCTGACCCTTCAGAAACTCATGTCTTGAGTGACCGGTCAGTGATTTTATTTGGTCGTTTACATAAATGACGGAAAAAGCCTCGTCGTTGCGACACAGGTAGATTACGCAGGGAACATTTTCCGCCAGAATCTTGAATTGGTCCTGCGGCAATTGATGTTCATTCGCGTCTTTTTCAGAAGATGACGGCTCTGTCATTAGATACTCAAAATTAAGGAAATTTGTTAAAGTGCCGAACGCTGTTCCCGTATCGGGAAACCGCGCTGGCGCCGTGCCTCGAACACGATGACCGCTGCTGCGGTGGAGACATTCATGGAATCGATCTTTCCGGACATGGGTATGATGATCGGATGTTGGTCTTCTGTGACCCACGTTTCCGAAAGTCCGGTGGATTCAGTGCCCATGACGATCGCGCTGGGCGTCGTAAAATCAACCGTATGATAGGGCTTCGATGCTTTGAGGTAGGTACTGTACGGTACAATCCTGTTTTGTTCGAGCCACCGCCGGGTTTCCTCGGACGTCGCTGAAGCAACTTGTGTTGTGAAGATGCATCCGACGCTGGATCGGATCACGTTCGCATTGTAAAAATCTGTGCGAGGATCGCAGATGATTACTGCGTCTAGTGCCGCAGCATCGGCGGTGCGCAGGATGGCTCCAAGGTTACCGGGTTTCTCGACCGATTCCAGCACAAGCACAAGGGGATTGTTACTCAGGTGGACGTCGTCGAGGCGATGACTCTTCTGCTCTGCGACTGCGAGTACGCCGCCCGAGTTTTCGCGAATCGCAATCTTTTCGAAGACTTCTTTCGAAACGGGAATGAGGAGCTTGCTGCCCGGATCCAGTTCTTTCAATTCGCTGGGTGTGATCAGCTCGTCGCAAAAGAAGAGGTTGCCGATCTTGTATCCGGCCTGCAGTGCCAGGCTGATCTCCCTTCGACCTTCTACTACAAATAGCCCTTGCTTACGCCGCTCGCGCGGTTTCTCGAGGGCTATAAGGTTCTTGATCTTCGGGTTCTGCGCGCTTGTGATTGTGAAATGCATCTTACGTACCCAAATATAGGGAATTGAAATGCCGATCGGGACGATTCTGTTTCGGGCGGGTCGATGATTATTGAGAAAGCTTCCTTAGATTGAGGCCCTATAATTCATTCTGTTGCTATTGAACATCGAACTGGAACATCCCGCCTCCTGGACCGACTATGAACTTATCGATTCCGGAGACTTCGAAAAACTCGAGCGTTTCGGGCGGTACATACTGATCCGTCCCGAACCGCAAGCATTGTGGCGACGAAAGCTGGCGGATGATGAATGGAAAAGAATCGCGCATGCGAAATTTGTCAGGGAACAAAAGGACAAATTCCGCTTTACGGATGAGGTAAAGGGCGGATGGTCGAGACGACCTGAAATGCCGGAGAGTTGGGAAGTCAGCTACCGCTATGGAGCCCTGGCGCTGCGGCTCAGATTGGCGCTTACCGGCTTTGGACATGTCGGCATTTTTCCTGAGCAGGGAAGTAATTGGAATTTTATTTATGACACCATCCGTGGATGGAGCGTCCCTCAGGCAAAGGTTCTGAATCTTTTTGCCTATACCGGCGCTGCTTCGGTAGTTGCCCGGGCTGCAGGGGCCGATGTCATTCATTGCGACGCCTCCCGACCGGGTTTGAACTGGGCGAATCAAAACATGCAGCTCAATGGCCTGGATGGTATCCGGTGGGTATACGAGGATGCATTGAAGTTTGTCAAGCGTGAAGTCAAGCGCGGAAATCGCTATAACGGGATAATCATGGATCCGCCACCCTATGGCAGGGGCCCAGATGGTGAAAAATGGACGTTGCAGGAACAGCTTGATCCCTTTGTTCGGCTGGGTACCGAACTGCTGGAAGAGAAGAATTGCTTCTTTATACTGAACCTGTATGCCGCCGGCCTTTCGCCGCTGGTCGGTTACAACGTCGTCGGAACGTATCTCGACCCTTCCGGGATACGGTGCGGAGAGTCCATATTAAAAGGGACGCACAGTTCAGATCTCCCGATGGGGACTTTTCTTCGGTATTCCGGCTGAAGCTGCCATAAGGGCTTTATCCAAATTCGGGCGGCGTTTACACTTTTTCCCAAATAGTAGTACCTTTGCGCCTCCAAATACAAAAAACCGCGAATCTCCACTGTTTATGGACGTTACGAAAATCAGGAACATTGCCATCATAGCACACGTCGACCATGGCAAAACCACGCTTGTCGACAAATTGCTTATGGCCGGTAAGCTCTTTAAGGAACATGAGGTTCCTGGCGAGCTTATCATGGACAGCAATGACCTGGAGCGGGAAAGGGGTATCACAATTATTGCCAAGAACGTATCGGTCCGCTACAAGGATTACAAGATTAATGTCATCGACACCCCGGGTCACAGTGACTTCGGTGGGGAAGTTGAGCGAGTGCTCAATATGGCGGATGGATGCCTGTTGCTGGTGGATGCTTTTGAGGGTCCTATGCCACAGACACGGTTTGTCTTGCAAAAGGCGCTTCAACTCGGCTTGAAACCCATTGTTGTCATCAACAAAGTGGACAAGAAGAACTGCACCCCGGACGAAGTCCACGAACAGGTTTTCGATCTCATGTACCAGCTTGATGCGACGGAGGATCAGCTTGATTTTCCCGCGTTCTACGGATCTGCAAAGCAGGGATGGATGAGTTCCGATTGGAGAAAGCCGACGAGTGACATTGTTCCCCTGTTGGAAGGCATCATCGAGCATATTCCACCTCCGGCTACAGAGGAAGGATCGGCGCAATTACTCATTACTTCACTTGAATATTCTTCGTATATCGGTCGGGTTGCGATTGGTCGAGTGCACCGTGGCAGTCTTAAGACGAATCAGCAGGTGGCCCTTGTCAAACGCGACACGAAAGCCATTGTCAAATCCCGGATCAAGGATCTGTACGTATTCGAGGGTTTTGAAAAACAGAAAACGGAGGAAGTGAAGGCTGGTGAGATCTGCGCGATCGTGGGTCTCGAAGGATTCGAGATTGGCGACACGGTTGCAGATGTGGAGAATCCCGAAGGGATGAAGACCATCGCTATCGACGAGCCGACGATGAGTATGCTCTTTACGATTAACAACTCGCCATTCTATGGGAAAGAAGGGAAGTATGTGACTTCGCGCCATATCAAGGAGCGCCTTGAGAAGGAATTGGAACGAAATCTTGCACTCCGTGTGGGAGACACAGGATCAGCGGATTCGTTCATGGTGTTTGGTCGTGGCGTTCTTCACCTTTCTGTTTTGATCGAGACGATGCGAAGGGAAGGTTATGAACTGCAGATCGGTCAACCGCAGGTAATCTTCAAAGAGATCGATGGTGTGAAGTGCGAGCCCGTAGAGGAATTGACAATCGACTTGCCGGAGGAAGACGCCGGGAAAGCTATCGAAACCGTCTCTCAACGCAAAGGTGAGATGACGAATATGGAACCGAAGGGCGATCGCATGATCTTGAAGTTCATTATTCCGGCGCGCGGTATTATCGGTCTCCGGAATTATCTGCTGAACGTTACAGCGGGCGAGGCGATCGTGACCCATCGCTTTAAGGAATACCAGCCGTACAAAGGGGAGATACCTGGGCGTATCAACGGATCACTAATTGTGATGGAGCAGGGTGAAGCCATTGCCTATAGTCTCCACAACCTTCAGGATCGCGGACGATTCTTCATCGAACCAGGTGAGCCGGTTTACGAAGGACAGGTTATCGGGGAGAACTCGCGCAGCGGCGATCTCGTCATAAACGTTACGAAGACCAAGAAGTTGACGAACATGCGCGCTTCGGGTGCCGACGAGAAAATGCGAATCGCTCCCGCGGTGAAGTTTTCGCTGGAAGAGGCGCTCGAGTATATACAGGCCGATGAGTACGTTGAGGTAACACCGAAGTCAATCCGCCTGCGGAAAATATACCTGACAGAGAACGAGAGAAAGCGGTATTCAAAAGCTTAGAGCAAAAAAAGCGGCCCCGAAAGGACCGCTTTTTTAATTGGTATCGAGACGCGCTACTGTTCGCTGGCTTGCTTCGCTTTCGCAAAGTCACCCGCCTTGATGATGCTGATCTTGTCTATGGTGAGGTACTTCTTCATTGCGCTGTTTATCTGCGACACGGTGAGATCCATCACTTTCTTCTCCAAAGCTTCGTCCCAGCTAAAATCCCGATCGATAAAAAGGTAGTGGTTAAGCGATCCGGCGAGTCCGCTATCCTGCGCGCGACTGACATTCCGGGACTGCAGCCATCCCGATTTAGCTGCGGCAACTTCTTCCTCAGTGAAGCCTTCTGTTACAACCTTGGTGATCTCTTCCCGGAACGCCTCCTCGAGTTTTGCTGCGTTCTCGGGAGCGTATATGGCGTAAGCCAGGAAACTCCCGACCGGGTCTAGCGAGCCGGCACTGAATTGAGATCCGACGCCGTAGCTAAGTCCTTCTTTCTGGCGTATACGTGTTGCCAGTCGTGAATTGAGGAACCCACCTCCGAGCATGTAGTTGCCCAGGACGAGCGCCGGATAATCCGGGTTGTCGTCGCGGAATTCAAAATTGAAAGCACCGACGAAGAAGGCGTTTGCCTTGTCGGGTGTTTCGAATGAACGGTTGATAGTCTCGACAGGACTTGCTTTGGATTCGATCCGTCGATATGTCGCAGGACTTTTCCAGTTTCCAAAGAGTCGGGTGACTTGATCGAGAATTGCATCCGCATCGAAATCTCCAACTACTGACATGGTCGCATTGGACATTCCATAGAAATTCTTGTAGAATTCTTTGACTTGATCAAGTGTGGTAGACTTGATCCGCGATTCAGATTCGTCGAAGGTCTCGACATAACGCGGGTCCCCCGCCGGGTAAGGGCTAATGTGCCGTTGAATTTCTGTGACGGCGATCGCTTGTGGGTTGCTCTTCTGCGATTGAACACCGGCGAGGCGTTCGCTCTTCAGCTTTTCAAACTCGTCGGCCGGGAATGCAGCTTCTTTGAGGATTTCGCCCACGAGATCGAGTACCTCGGGAAGATTCGGACGGGTGGTGGAAATGGTCACCGACGTTTGCGTCGCGCCACCACCAAAATAGACGTTTGCTTTCAGTCTGTCGAAAGCATCCTTAAGTTCCTGGCGCGTGTGCTTTGATGTGCCTTTGTCGAGCATCGAAGCTGCTAGTTCTGCCGCGGTCGCTTTGTTGGTAAGCGATGTGAGATCACCGTAGCGCATCGTGATGCGCGCCTCGACCGACTCGCCGCGGGTCTTCTTGGAAAGCATCGCGACCTCCATCCCGTTCTTTAGATTCGTTCGCTTGGTGCGCGCTTCGATGTTGGAAGGCGCAGGATCGAATTCTTCGCCCATCGCAATTCCTTCGCCCCCTTTGTAGTCTTTCACCATTTCAGCGACGTCAGGTGTCGCCGGGATCTCGGCGCGATCAGGCTTCTCGGTTGGGACAAACATTCCCGTAGTCCTGTTGTC
>JBIQJZ010000218.1:0-6320 GCA_044507115.1 Flammeovirgaceae bacterium
TCCTCAGCCTTGCCGCAACCATGATATGGATGCGTTGAATGTCGATTCAGCCTAGTGTGACATGCTTATGTGACATGACAATGGGAGGAACGAAGAAATGAAACCAGCAAGCATCGTAGCGTCAGCGCTGCTCTTTTTCGGCTGCATGGGATCCGCCAACGCCGAGAATCTCAAATTCTCTTTGGAATGGTTGATTGGCGGCAGACACGTTGGCTTCTACGTTGCGCTCGAAAAAGGCTACTATCGCGACCAGGGTCTCAACGTCGCAATCGAGCGTGGCTATGGTTCCGGCGATACTGTAAAGCGTGTCGCAACTGGGAGCGCCGATTTCGGCATAGCCGACACCACGACGCTGCTGTCGGCTCGCGCCAACAATGAAACTCCTGTCGTTATGGTTGCAACCTTTTTCAACGGCGGACCCGAAGCAATACTTACTTTGAAAAGTTCGGGTATCACAAAGCCGCAGGACCTCGCGGGCAAAAGAGTCGGCGGGGGATCGACATCCGCTTCGTTGAAGCTCTTGCAGGCGTTGGCAGCGAGAACCGGCCTGAGTGGTTACCAAAGTGTGCCAATGGCGAGCGATCAGATATACCCGGCGCTGCTAACTAAGCAGGTTGATGCTATTACTGGGTTTATCGACAATGCTGCAGTTATAGCCCCTCGTGCACAAGAGAAAGGTGAAGACGTCGTTGTGCTACCCTATTCGGAGTATGGAATACAGAACTATGGGTCCGCCATAATTGTCGGAGCCGATCGAGTAGCGAAGAAGGATCCTGTGATTGCTAAGTTCTTGAAAGCCAGTCTAGAAGGTATTGCCTGGGCGTTGGCGCACCCGCAGGACGCTGTAAGCATTATGAAGAAGCATGTCCCGCTAACCGACGAAGCTGTAGCGCTTCGCACCTGGGAAATCAATCGGGACTTGTTCGTCACACCGGAAACGAGACAGTACGGCCTCGGTTCCGTCCGAGCCGAGCGAATGGAGGAAACGTATAAAATGGCAAAGGAGTACTTGGGCCTGGAGAAGGAAATCGATCTGAGCACCGCGTTTACTGCCGAGTTTCTGCCCAAAGATCCTATTCTGCCGTAAACGCACAGACTTTCCAGGAGCGCGGGAACTGACCTTGATGTTCTCGATCAGAGTCGGCTCGGATTGCGGGAAGGTGATATGGCAACCCAAAATGATTTATCGAATGAACTCGTAATGCCAAAAGTATCATTATGGGACCGCTTCGGGCCGCTCGGCCGCGGCATAGGGGGAATAGTCGTCGCAATCTTCCTTTGGGAGTTAGTGTGCCGTCTAATTCAGGTTCCAAGCTACCTGCTTCCCGCGCCGAGCGAGGTTGTCGGGCGCTTAGTAGCGGAACGGCAGGTATTGGCGTATCATACCTTTATTACCGTGGTGGAAACTATCTTTGGATTTGGGCTTGCGGTCGTTGTTGGTGTGACAGCGGCTATCCTAGTTACGACGTCGGAGCGCATAAGGGACGTTGTGATGCCGCTGATCGTGGTTACTCAACTCATCCCAAAGGTTGCGATCGCGCCTTTGATTTTAATTTGGTGCGGATACGGCATTGGTTCGAAGGTCGTTATCGCGTTCCTTATTGCCGTATTCCCGATCGTGATCGATATGGCGACCGGCCTTACCGTGATCGAGCGCGAGCTTGTAGATCTTATGCGGAGCTTGGGTGCGAATCGCTGGAAAATCTTTCTTAAGGCACAAATCCCCAACAGTTTACCCCATCTTTTTAGCGGAATGAGGATTTCGATAACGTTGGCAATCATCGGCGCCGTAGTCGGCGAATTTGTCGGGGGGAGTCAGGGCCTTGGATACCTCATCGTGGTTGGGACCTCGGAGCTCAAGACAGCTTTTGTTTTCGCATCTATCTTCGTTCTAACCGCCACAGGATTTGTACTTTTCGCTCTCGTCGAATGGGCTGAGCGGCTTATAATTCCGTGGAGCGCGACTGAGCGTGACGAACTCATGAAAGTTACGGGAATGTAATAATGACAGAGACGTCGCCTGCTATCGCGTTGCGTGGTATTTCAAAAGTCTACACCTCGAAAGGTCGTCCGAGCACGCTTGCCCTCGATAATATATCTCTTAGCATCTCCGAAGGTGAATTCGTTGCCTTAGTTGGTCCGAGTGGCTGCGGGAAGTCGACACTTCTAAAGCTCATAAGTGGATTGTTGCCAGCGACGAGCGGGGATATCGAGGTGTTCAATACGACAGTAACACGTCCGCTCCCCAGCGTCGGTATCGTATTTCAATCGCCCGTACTGATGAAATGGCGAACAGTATTCGATAACGTGATGCTCCCATTAGAGGTTATGGGTACGATCAGCGAAGATTCTCATGATAGGGTGATGAGTCTGCTGGATCTGGCTGGCATTCGAGAATTTGCGAATAGTTATCCCAAAGAACTCTCGGGCGGCATGCAGCAGCGGGTCGCGATATGCCGTGCGCTCGTTCATAACCCGCCACTTCTTTTGCTCGATGAGCCGTTCGGTGCACTGGATGCAATGACAAGGAGTCAAATGAATATGGACTTAGCACGCATCTGGGCGCAGACAAGGAAGACCACCGTACTGATCACTCATAGCGTGTCTGAAGCAGTTTTTCTAGCGGATCGCGTTGTGGTAATGTCGGCCCGGCCAGGGAAAATAACCGAAATCATCGAGGTGGATATTCCACATCCGCGAACCGTTGCAGCCAGGGGGACTCCGAGGTTCGGCGAGTTAGTACAGCAGGTCGCAAGGCATATCGGCTTTGAGTTCGCCTAGCGGGCGTATATTGGAACGCGCTTGGCTGCTTCATGTGTATGGCAAGGGGTTATCTCGCGATGGACAGATGTGTGATCGTTGCGACTGGAGGCACCATCGCATCAAGATCTCAACCTGGGACCGGATATAGCCCTGAGTTGACTGGTGATGAGGTGCGCCAGCTTCTGCCCGAGGGGGAATTCTCAAATATTGACATCACGGTTGACAACTTCTCGAGAATTCTGAGTCAGGCCATGACGCCGACGGACATGTGGCGGTTGGCCGATCGTGTTCGACGACACTTATCTGACTCCCGCGTTAGAGGCGTTGTTGTCACGCACGGCACTGTCGTGATGGAAGAGAGTGCCTTTTTGTGTGATCTATTGCTTGCCGAGAGTAAGCCGGTGGTGTTTACCGGCGCCATGATCCCAGTTAACGAGCCTTCGAGCGACGGCCCCAAAAATCTTGCGAATTCGCTCCGGGTTGTCCTCTCGCCGGATGCCCATGCGCTCGGAGTGGTCGTTTGCATGAACGGCTATGTGCATGCTGCTCGGTGGGTTCGCAAGCTCCACGCCAGCTCGGTCAAGGCATTTCAGTCCGCCAATGGTGGAGTTCTCGGGTACGTAGATGAATTATTTCACTGTCAGCGACGATTGCCCACACGTAAGACCGTGCTTCAACCTGAAGCGCTGGAGCTGAGAGTTGATTTGATTTCGCTGGCCAGTGGGATGGATGATCGCTTTATAGCGTGTTCGGAAGATCAAGGCGCTAGAGGAATTGTCATTGAGGGTCTACCGGGAAAGGGAGCCGTCACACCGCCGATAGCTGCCGCTCTTCCGCGTATCCTTGAGAAGGGAATCGTCGTTGTTTTGGCCACTCGCAGCCCGTTCGGATCGGTCAGGCCATCATCAGGCGGAGCTGGAGGCTCCTACACTCTAAATGAAATGGGCGTATTAATGGGCGGGAGTTTGTCCGGGCCTAAGATCAGGCTCTTGCTAATGGCGGCGTTAGGCGACCGGAAAGGACGAGATCAGATTGCGCATCTGATCGCGCAATTCGGCGTTTGCGAAGCGGAGTACCGCCAATGAATGTTGACTACAAAAGAATTAGTGTGGCCGTGTCCAAGACCATTGCGGAACTTCGGGATGGGAAAAAGCAGCCTGAGAGACGGCGAGAGGTCAAGTTGCGTACCATATCAGGCTTGCAAAGCCACGTTGAGGCCGGTGACCTCTCGTTCCGTGTTGATGCATCGGAGGATGCCGGCGGAAAGGCGGAATATCCACGCCCGATGGATTACCTTTTGGGTGGACTCGTGAGCTGCCAGCAGATGTGGTGTTTGAGGTGGGCGGCACTCAACGAAGTTTTCTTTACTAGCCTGAAAATTACCGCCGCCGGGCATTTTACATGGCGCGGAGAATATCTGGAAGAAGTTGACTCTGGATTGACGCTGATCGATGTACATTACGAGATAGGGCAACCGAAGTTGTCCATCGAACAGGTCATAGCCATGGCAGATTCGGTAGCCGCCCGGTGTCCTGTATTCGCTACTCTGCGCAAAGCGACGGACATAAACGAGAATATATCTTTAAACGAAATGTCAGTCAGCCGTCGGCGCTGGAGGCCAGGGTTGTTGCGAGCTGTTCCGATGAATGCCGGCGGCAACAGCCCGTCCTAGATACCACCTGCATAAAGGCGCTCTTCAATGCGGATCGACGCTCATACCCATTTTTTTCCGAAGGCTTTCTTGACCGAAATCGGCCGCCGGGGCGCCGCGTTTCAGATGGAGACGCGGACAAGCGCGAATGGTGAGGTTGAACTCATCATGAAAGGCGTGCCGCACCCGCCACTGAAGGCGTTCCATGATGTAGACGAGCATTTTCAGCATATGACGCGCAACAAGATTGACGCGCACGTTGTTTGGCAATCATCTCGGCCCAATGTGTTCTGGGCCGATGCTCAGCTCGGCCTGGATCTGTGCCAAATCATCAATGACGAGTACGCCGATCTTGAAGCCAACTATCCTGGAAAGTTCTACGGAATAGCGTCGGTTCCGTTGCAGGATATCCCAAAAGCGGTTGACGAGTTGGTGCGGGCGATTGAAAAGAAAAAATTACGCGGGGTGATGGCGAACACAAATATCCGCGGTAGGTATCTAGACGATGCTTATTTGTGGCCGCTCTACGAAGCGCTCGAAGAATTACAGGTTCCCCTGTTCGTACACCCTGCAAATCCTTACGGAGCGGATAAGTTGCGTGATTTCCACACCTCGTTTCTGCTGGGTTTGCCGGCGGACACGACGCTGGCCGTGGTCCGGCTTATCTTCTCTGGCACCCTCGACAGGTTTCCGGGGTTGCGCTTGTTCATTCCACACGGAGGCGGGTTGCTGCCCTATCTCATCGGCCGGATCGGCCACGGCTACAAGGTACGCCCGGAGTGCAAGAACATCGAACGTGCTCCCCATGAGTACTTGGACCGAATGCTTTTTGACACCATCGTTTTCGATCCGGAGATACTGAAGTTCGTGGCGGGTACTGGTAGTGTCCGCCGTCTCGCCCTTGGCAGCGATTTCCCCTATGATATGGCGGATGGGAATCCTGTGGGAACTATAGACGCCGCAATCGCTGAATCCGCAGAACGCGATCTCATTTACTCGCGGAACATAGTAGAATTCCTCAATCTCGGCGATTTAGCAGGATAGGCGCCTGCGCTAGTCACTATGCAAATCGGACCCGGAACTGCTGTATTCGTCGTCCTTGAGCGACGATTGGAGACCCCATAAAATGCGAATTCTTGTTCTCGGCGCCGGTGCAATCGGTGGATACTTTGGTGGTCGATTGGTGGAAGCGGGGGCGGATGTTACCTTCCTGGTTCGCGAGAAGCGAAAGGCTCTCCTTCAATCTCGGGGCTTGCGGATCGAGAGTAGTTTTGGAAATTTCGAGAGCCCGGTAAAAGCCATCACCACAGATGAGATCAGAGATACCTTCGATATCGTGTTTCTTACTTGTAAATCTTATGACCTATCATCGGCTATGGATGCTATCGAGCGTTCGATTGGAGAGAATACAGCTATTCTGCCGCTGTTGAATGGAGTTGCTCATATAGACGTTCTCAACATGCGGTTCGGATGCCGCTGTGTACTGGGAGGGCTAGCCAAGATTGCCGTTAATCTGACGCCAGATGGCGTTATCAAACATTTAAATACCTGGAACTATATCACTTTTGGCGAACAGGACGGCTCGATGAGTCCCCGCGTCGTTGGCTTAAAGGACGTGTTTGACAAAACTTCAGTGGTTGCAGTCGCCGTCCCGGATATAAAGCACAAGATGTGGGAGAAGGTCGTACATCTGGCCACCGTGGCTGGGATGACTTGCTTGATGCGAGCAAGTATCGGCGAGATTGCGCGCACACCAGACGGTTCAGCGCTGCTTATTGAACTCCTGGAGCGCAATGCTGCGATAGCGGAAAGAGAGGGATTCGGTGTATCGGAGGAGTTTCTCGGTGAATATCGCGAGTTATTCCGCAATACGCAGTCAACCTATACTGCGTCAATGCTGCGGGAT
>JBIQJZ010000219.1:0-1094 GCA_044507115.1 Flammeovirgaceae bacterium
AAGCGATCTAAGATTATTCTCGACGAGATCGGCCGGACTCCAATCTTAATTGCAGTTTCCTCGGACGGTCACAGCTTCGCAGCGTTCAGGCGAAACCGGGAAGAAGAATTTACGATTCAAAACGATTCGTTAGTGTCACCCCGAGGTAAGTTTGACTTCGGCGGCCGCAGCTCAAACGGCTCTCATCTTCAGCCAGTAAAAGCGTATCAGGAGTTCTGGCACAGCTGGAAACAATTTCACCCCGACACCGAAGTCTTTAATGCACAACTGCGAATCTTTGATGTTCACTTACATGGATCGAAAGAACCACAAATGCAACTTGAGACCCTGAAAAAAGCAGGGGTCTACAAAGTTGCAATCAGCACCTCTTGGGATCTCCAGACACAATACAATAATGAGCAGGACCCGAAGGTCCTTCGCGGACTGATGGTGCCCTGCCCCAACGGAAAAGTTCCCTACAGTCTTCAGCTTTGCTTCCAGGACGGTAGCGAATGGCCTCCTCTCGATTGGGTCGAACGGCAGATTGAAGCTGGCAATATCAACTTTATCGGCGAAGTACTGTCGCAATACCACGGAATCAGCTCGTCCGATTCAATGCTTCTCCCCTATTACCGATTAGCAAAAAAGCACAACATCCCGATTGGCATTCACACCGGATCGGCAGGCCCCGACCACGGGTGTCCGAATTTTGAGGAGCAACTCGGCAATCCGTTGCTAATGGAACCTTTGCTTAAAAAATTCCCCGGACTACGTATCTGGATCATGCACGCTGGCGCACCGTATCACCAGGAAGCCATTGACATCATGACCGGATTTCCCAATGTGTATGCCGATCTTTCCGCGATCAACAATCCAGACATTCTCGGTCGGAAGCAGTTCGAAAGTATTGTCAGACAATTCATTGACAACGGCCTCGAAGACCGGATTATGTTCGGATCTGATAATGGTGATATTGATAGCACGGTTGAGTCGATTTCACGACTGTCCTTTCTAACGGGACGTCAAAAAGAAAAGATATTTTACCGAAACGCCGAAAGGTTCTTTGAGTAGAAATCCCGCCATCCATAGACGCCGTGGCCTGGTAGATACCGGCT
>JBIQJZ010000219.1:1104-1381 GCA_044507115.1 Flammeovirgaceae bacterium
AATAGGAAGTTTTTCCTATTGCCGGCTGGCAACCTGTAAATCTATCTTGCCCTCATAATCAAATACTAATTCAATGAGAGCACTACTTTCCACATTGCTTGTGTCTATCGTCGTCACTATTTCTACACAAGCTCAGATCACCGAAGCTGATATCGTAAAACATGGGTCGTTTAAAGAATCCCAATTTAAAAAAGCCCCAAAACGTGTGTATATCAACAGCTTCAATATCTACTTCCAGGTCTTTGGCAGCGCACGTGCGAGTACCAGCGGGGGCGAA
>JBIQJZ010000219.1:1391-6133 GCA_044507115.1 Flammeovirgaceae bacterium
ACCAACGTAGCAATGGGCGTCTTTCTTGATGGAGTTGACACCCCTGATTTCATCGAGCTTACAACAAAAGTGTACAATGAATATGTACAGAAATTAAAAGACAACGGATTTCAGATAGTTTCTCCCGATGAAGCCGCCAAGACATCAACGCTGAGTGATTGGGTAAGGAAAGACGGCGGCGAGGTCAACTCCGCGCAATCGTTCGGGTTTGCCAAAGTAACGCCCAAGGGCTATACCTATTTCGTTAAGCGCGAAACAAACAAAGGCAAAGAAAAATCGGGAATGTTTGCCAATACCGGTGCCCTATCAAAAGATCTTGACGATGCAATCATCTCTGATGTAAACATGACATTCTATTTCGTGCAGATGAAGACGTACGATTCAGAACTACTGGGCTACGCACAGGTTACGGGTAAGCCTAATTTCCATTTTGCCAGATTGCTAGGAGATACCAAAAATCAGATACTCAGCAGTACGAATTATGCGTATGGGAAGAATCTGACAGCTCCAAATGCTGCTATCAATACCACCCTCAAGAAAGCCGTCTATAGCCCGGAACCTGTCTTTGAAAAAGGAATGAAATTCAAAGAATCAGCCGTGGCTGCTTCGAAATCTATCCCTGACTATGCTTCTATCGTGTTTGTAAGAGATGCCAACATGAACGCCTCCCACTATCTGCCATGCGATCCCGCATTGTTTAAGCAGGAGACCTATCGGATGATGACGGAATTCCTGGACATCGGGCTGAGCCGTCTCAATGCTAATACCGGGAAATAGATAGATTCGGACCAGAAAGACGACTCCGTCGTTGGAACTTGGTTTTCGAACCTAAAGTCATTGAACAGACCAACTTGGTCGCGGCTTAAATGACTCTTGCGATTCGATTAATATGATTGCAAATTGGGGCTTAAAAGGTTTTGTATACTTGCGACGGATCGTAGTTAGCGGATGTTGTCTATGACAAAAATGTTGATAGTCCTGTGCTTGCTCCCAGCGAGCCATCTGGTTTCGGGGGGGGCCGTCGTTGACAATGACAGTCTTCGACACCTCCTTGAAGGCACCTCAGGCGATGCACGGGCGTTGACCCTGCTGGAGTTTTCGCGTCCGTACTTATCAGATAGCACCGGAATGCCCTACCTCGATTTGGCATTCGAATCTGCACTCAGCGACTCCGTCCGTGGGAAAGTGTTATACTTTAAAAGCTTCATCCACAAAAATCAGGGTAGTCCTGCCCGGCAGAGACTCGCCCTGAAGGAGGCACTGACTCTCTTTGGCAATGCCGACCCGATACTCCAATACTCCGCATTAGGACAACTTGCGCGGTCGAGCGCGGTCCAGGGGCTATATGCCGAGGCCTTAGAAGTGGCGCTCGAACGTTTGGCATTGAGCGAGACAATGCGAGACCGGAGAATGGAGGCCGAAGCAATCGTGGAAGTAGGATATGTATACGACCGAATGGGCGAATATGAGAATGCAATACTATGGTATAACAGGGCTCTTCCGATTGCCGATGCATTGGAGGATGATCTTTTGCGCGGTGATATTTATGGACGGACAGGTATTGCCTACGACGAGTTGGGCGATTACGAAGCGGCCCTAGAGAACAACTTCAAGGCCGTTGATTTTTTTTGCAAGGCAGAGCAGCCCTCCTATGCACGCACATGGTATTCGAATATCGGAAATACCTATATCAAAACCGGAGATTTGAGCAAAGCCGAAGCATACACACGAAAGGCATTGGAAGATCCTACGGAAAGCTGGAGAATAGTAACGCTCGTAAATCTGGGAAAAATTTACCTCGAACAAGGGCGTTTTCGTCAGGCCGAGGTAATACTCGATAGTGCAGTCGCGGCCGCGCTTCAACGACCCTCAAAACGTGTTTTATCGGAAGCCTATTTCCGATTGCACGAACTCCGCGTCAAGCAGAGCAGGTATAAAGAGGCCCTAGCCTTCTATGAACGATATAAGGTGAATGAAGACGAGATGCTGAGCGAAGCCAAGGCCCAGCAAATCAACGAGCTGACTGTTCGATATGAAACGAACGAGAAAGAAAAACAGCTTCTTCGACATCATGCCCGACTCGCTGAGCAGGAACTGGAGATCCGGGATAGAAACGCCGCGATCTACGGTGCCCTGGCTCTGATCATTATCGCGGTCGTGTCCGCGTTCTTTATCTACCGACAACAGAAACTTAAGAATCTACAGCTCCGCAAGGATGCTGAATTCGCCGAGGCGCAGAATAAAATTTTGTCTCAAAAAAAACTAAATGAACAACGACTCCATATCTCCCGGGAGTTGCATGACAATATCGGTACCTATCTTACGCTGATGAAAACGGGGTTAGAAAGATTGCCAGGGTTCTCTGAGAACCATCGTGCAGGGGAAGTAGCAGACCTTATGAAGAAGACGGCTGTTGAGCTGCGTCATACGGTATGGCTTCTGAATCATGAAACGACAACACTCGAGGAGATACTACTCAGAATTCGGGATCTTTTGCAATTTTCAAGGTTGGATGTGGCCGTGTCTGCTGACGTTATTGGTGATGATCAGCTCGAATTGAGTAACATACAATCGACGCACCTCATACGCGTAATCCAGGAAGCCGTAAACAACGCGCTGAAACATGGTGCTCCATCCCAGGTCGACATCCTCATCTATGGCAACCGTGAAAACGTTGCGTTCGAAATAAGAGACAATGGAAAGGGATTCGATCCATCGGCTTGCGACAATGGAAATGGTATCCGGAATATGCGTTATCGCCTCGGCATACTCGCCGGAACCCTGCAGGTTGAAAGCAACCAGACTGGTGGAACTAGCGTGATTGGCGAATTCCGTATCGACGCCACGGCGATCAACGCAAACACGGATATATGAAGATTCGTATAGCGATAGCCGATGACAACAGCGTTGTCCGTCAGAGCCTCCTCGAAAAGCTCTCCGCGCACACGGACCTTGTGGTCAAGCATATCGCGCCCAATGGCAGGCTTTTGATTGAAAAATTACAGAAAGACGCCAATGTAGATCTTGTTCTCATGGATCTCAAAATGCCCCAGCTCGACGGCATTGAGACTACCCGCGAGATATCGCGAAGGTGGCCCCAAATAAAAGTATTGGTCGTCACTATGTTCGATGACGATGACAATATCTTTCACGCGATCATGGCCGGGGCGTGCGGATATTTGCTCAAGGAGGATTCCGAAGATGTACTCCATCAGGGGATCACCGACACGTTAAAAGGCGGTTCTGCCATGAGCCCCGGAATTGCCCTCAAGGTACTGCGCATGATAAGAAGGCCCTACAATCCATCGCAATCGTCCCATGATTTTGGGCTTACTTCCCGTGAGATTGAAATCCTTAATCAATTAAAGAGCGGCCTTACCTACGAAAAGATCGCCACTAACCTCAACATTAGCTACTTCACGGTACGGAAGCATATCGAAAACGTCTACCGGAAAATGAAGGTCAACAATAGAATGGAAGCTGTGCACAAGGCTTCGGATAACAACCTTCTGGAGTAAACTCCTGGGTGATTAGTAACAGCAGTAAACCTTGCTGCCTACTGCCCTGTGAAAGTGTTAAAGGGATGCCTTTGAATTATCAAAAAAATCATTATCTTCATAACGCGTATTGGGAAGGAGCTAATCGCCATACCATCCGGGCGCCCAGCCTGTAAGACGCCCCCTTGGTCCTGACAGACACACGCACCAGGTCTTATCGCTCAGAATTCAGTTTGAAGTTACTCATAACTCTAGTAGGCACTTCGACAAATTCAACGGCCATGAACGTACCAAGAAAAAAAACTACAATTGGATTCCTGTTGCTGTCCTTTTCTCTTTCCACATGCGACCAAGTTGGCGATGCCGAGATCATCAAAACGGACCAACCCGACAAGTATGTTCTCTCACTCCTGCTTCCCGGCTTGGAGAGTGGTGCAATTCATCCCGTCACCGACCTGACTTCTGGCCAGGCCGAAATTAAGGATGCAGTTCAATTGCGAAATGACGGAGGAGTGGGTTGGACTGGGCGTGGGTTCGTGGTTGTTATCGAGCCACGGCCCGGGAAATGCACTAAGTATACGGTCGCTGAAAAGATGGTAGTCTCCCAGGAACTGCGATTCCTTGGCGACTTCAGGCCCACCACAATTCTCAAACTCGATGATAGTCGAGTATGGTATGTTATTGGGACATACGGCAACACCGTTTATTGGGAAACCATGAACATCTCGCTAATGACCATTCTCAACGCGGGTAGTTTTACCCTTCCAATTGAGGAAGGTCATGAACTCTCCGGTATCGGATTTGCGATGAGCAGCCTCGGCGGCCATATTATCGGTTACCAGGAGCACAGCAACACCGCTGTGACCGACAACTCCGTACGGACAGCAGTGCTAGATGGATCCACCTATGCATTGAAGAACATCGATACAGATGACCGTTCATGCTGCTCCGGAAATCTTTCTTCACAAGCAGCTTTTCAGACGGAAAACGGGGACGTCTATTTCGCGGTGCTGCCCTATTCATTCTCTAACCAACCTCCGGAAAAACCATCTGGATTCATGCGAATCACGAAAGGAGATACGCAAATCGACAAGCTGTACTTTCTAAACGTTACTGACAAATTAAATGGAAACAATCTGACTGGATGCATGATATACCTGGGTGATAACAAGCTTCTCGCCCAGATCGTCCCCGAAGATCTCGTAGTAGAAGGAGACCGCTCGGGCCTTAATTCCGGGGTCTACC
>JBIQJZ010000220.1:0-6127 GCA_044507115.1 Flammeovirgaceae bacterium
AAAAGCTAGCGATACTCGATACAAAGAAGGAAAACGAATTGATCGTCCACCTTGCAGAGAAGCTTCCGACGACGCTGGATGGAACGTTCGAAGCGATCGTCGATCGCTCCCGCCGCGTAGCGACGATGAGCAACCACTCTGCCACACACCTCTTGCACGCCGCGCTGAGGCAGGTCCTCGGCAAGCATGTTGAGCAACGGGGCTCGCTGGTCAACGCGGATTTGCTGCGATTCGATTTCTCACATTTTGCAGCCCTGACGCCGCAAGAGATTCTGGAAGTGGAGCGAATTGTCAATGAAAAGGTACGTGCGAACATTACCTTGGACGAGAAACGAAACGTACCCATTGAGAAAGCCAAGTCGATGGGCGCCATGGCCTTGTTCGGCGAGAAGTACGGCGACTTCGTTAGGGTCATCACCTTTGACCCTGATTTCTCCGTCGAACTGTGTGGAGGTACCCATGTCTCGGCAACCGGAAGCATCGGTATGTTCAAGATTCTTTCCGAGAGTTCAGTGGCTGCCGGGATCCGGCGCATCGAGGCATTGACCGGTGAAGCTGCGGAAGAACACGTCCGCGCTGAACTCGCGTTGCTCGATGAAATCAAACGGACCCTGAAGAATCCAAAAGATGTAATGGCATCGCTGAGGAGTCTGGCTGACGATAAACATCAGCTCGAGAAAAAAATCGACGTCCTTTACGGTGAAAAAGCAAATGCACTGCGTGAGGAACTCGCTCGCAAGGCTGTAAACGAAAACGGGCAGACCGTTATCATTGAAAAGGTCACCGTTCCAAATGCTGATGTGCTGAAGAATATCGCGTATGCGTTGCGGAATCAATTCGAGGATCTTCTGCTGGTGCTCGCAGCCGACGTCGACAACAAGCCGCAGGTCACCGTGATGATCGGAGAGGCATTGGCACAAACGAAAAAATTTCACGCAGGAAATATGGTGAAGGAACTCGCGCGCGAGATCGATGGCGGTGGTGGAGGTCAGCCTTTTTTCGCGACGGCCGGAGGGAAAAATCTCGACGGATTGGACCGCGTGCTGGCGAAAGCCAGAAAAATGATTTCCAATGAGTAGTTGACTTCGGGAAGCTTTCCCGTTGCCTCGCTTACTACATGACTGCACTAAACACGAATGTGATGGACGAATCCGTACGGAATAAATATACCGCTGTGATCGGTCTCGAAGTACATGCCCAGCTTCTGACAAAAAGCAAGATTTTTAATGGGGATGCATCGGGATACGGCGAGGATCCAAATACGACAGTGAGCGCGATTTCGCTGGCGCACCCGGGCACCTTGCCCAAGTTGAATGCAAAAGCCGTTGAGTATGCGGTGAGAATGGGACTGGCCTGTAACTGCGAGATTAGCCGCTTCAATATTTTTGACCGCAAGAATTATTTCTACCCTGATCTGCCAAAAGGCTATCAGATTACCCAGGATCGGACACCTATATGTAAGGGAGGGTACATCATTGTGACGACGAAGGCAGGGGAGCGCAGGTTGGAACTAAACAGGATTCACCTGGAGGAGGATGCCGGCAAGTCGATTCACGTTCAGGGAGAAAACGACACGCTGATCGATCTGAATCGCGCGGGCGTGCCGTTGATTGAAATAGTTACCGAACCTTGTCTCCGGACATCCGAGGAAGCCTATGCGTTGTTGACAGAGATCAGGAAGCTGGTGCGCTACCTCGAAATATGCGATGGCAATATGGAGGAAGGTTCGTTGCGATGTGATGCCAACGTATCAGTGATGCTGAACGATGCCGCGGAATTCGGTCGAAAGGTTGAAGTGAAGAACATGAATTCATTCCGGAATGTTCAGCGCGCTATTGATCACGAGATTGTGCGACAAATTGCGGAGATCGAAAAGGGCAACGCGATTATTTCGGAAACACGGACCTTCGACGCGGACTCAGGAAAGACGTTTGGAATGCGAACGAAGGAAGAACTCAATGACTACCGGTACTTTCCCGATCCCGACCTGAGTCCGTTAACTATCTCCGAGGAGTGGCTGGACGCCGTCCGCCAAGCCATGCCGGCGCTGCCGGGAGAATTGTTCCGAAAATTTGTGGATCAATACGGGCTGCCGGAATATGATGCGCTGGTATTAACTGAAGCACGTGAAGTCGCCGCTTACTTCGAAGAAGTTTGCCGCCATACAACCAACTTCAAGGCAGTGTCAAACTGGATCATGGGGCCGGTAAAGTCCTACTTGAACGAATTGAATATTGCCCTTTCGGAGTTTGCAATATCCGCGACCAGACTCGCCGAATTGATCGCGGTGGTGGATTCGGGCAAAGTCAGTTATACTGCGGCGTCACAAAAGCTTTTTCCCGCGTTGCTCAAGGACTCGTCGACGCCTGTGCTGGAACTGGCACAGCGATTGAATTTAATACAAGAGAGTGACGAGCGTTCGATTTTGCCGCTTGTTGAAGAGGTGATACGGGAATTTCCGCTGAAGGTAGAAGAGTACAAGAACGGGAAGAAGGGAATTGTCGCCATGTTCATGGGCGAAGTAATGAAACGCAGCAAGGGAAAGGCTGATCCTAAGGTTGCCAATGCGCTACTCACTGAAAAGCTTAAGGCAATAGCCGGAAAATGACTAAATTCAGCGTTAATTTTGTTTAACAGGTATCCGAGAGTCATTTGTTTGGCAGCATCGGTGGGTTCCGATAAAATGCCTCTGTACACTGTAATTATGAATATCATGAAGAATTTGAATAGTAATAAGCGACCGGGGTCACGGCTGACAGCATACAGCCTGATCTTGTTTGCCCTGGTGTTGTCGTGCTCGTCGAGTGGAACGGAGGATGCGGGCATTCCGGAAGAGGCCGGCACCTGGTCTGTCACCGTAAGCGGAAAAGTGGGATTCCCGCAAGAAGGTCAGATCGTCATCCAGGAGTTGAAGGACGGCGGTGCGGGCTGGCAGGACACAATTCAGCTGAAAGGCGACTACACGTTCTCCAAGAAAGTACCGATGAAAGAACCCGGTTACTACCGGATAAACTTTTACAATCGGCAGATCATCACGCTCATTCTGCACCGGGACAATATCGATGTTAGCGTTGATGGCAACAGCCAGCAGGGGTTTGCGAAGATCACTGGCTCTTCGGATCTGGATCTGATTGATCGTGTGCGAGGGCTGCAGGAGAAAGTCAACAGCGATCCGGTCATGATCAAGCTGAACGACGATTTTACCGCGGCAGCACAACGCCGCGACGAAAAGACTATGCAGAATCTTCAAGCGAGTTATATGCAACAGCTGAAGAAATACAATGACGAGATTGCCGTCCTGATGGTGGAGGAGTCACCCAGCCTGGCCGTGATCAATTTGCTGCAATCCGACATTCTCGATCGCGATCAGTATTTTGACACCTATCTGAAGGTAGCAGAGACCTTAAAGAAGGAATGGCCCGACTACGCCGTTGCGGAAAATTTTGTCAGCTATGTTGACAAGATGCAGAAACTGGCTGTAGGACAGCCCGCGCCGGAGATCGCGTTACCCGACCCCGATGGGAACGTTGTTCCCCTTTCGTCGATGAAAGGAAAATACGTGCTTGTAGATTTTTGGGCGAAGTGGTGCGGTCCTTGTCGCCGGGAGAATCCCAACGTAGTAGCTGCATACCAGAAGTACAAAGACAAAGGGTTCACGGTCTACGGCGTATCGCTTGATCGGAGCCGGGAGGATTGGTTGAGTGCTATCAAACAGGATAATCTTACGTGGACCCATGTATCCGACCTGAAGTACTGGCAGTCAGAAGCCGCAAAGACCTACGATATTACAGCGATTCCATTCTCGCTATTGCTCGACCCCGATGGAGTTATTATCGCCAAGAATCTCCGCGGCCTCGCGCTGCATCAGAAGTTGGAGGAGATTTTTAGGTGAGTGGTGAGTAGTGAGTAGTGAGTGGTGAGTAGTGAGTAGTGAGTTTGTCACTCACCACTCACAATGCAAACTTTACCGGAATAACAAACCTGACAGTCACGTCTTGTCCGGCTTGGCGGCCGGGCGTCCAGTTGGGAAACATTTCGACAACGCGCTTCGCCTCGGCGTCGATGCTGGCCGATACGCCGCGAATAATGCTGACATCGGTCACGGAACCGTCGACGTTGACGAGAAATTTGAGATACACCGTTCCTTCATACCCTGCCTTCCGCGCGTCCGATGGGTATCGGATGTTTTTGCGCAAGAAGCCCATCAATGAATCATATCCTCCCGGAAATTCCGGTTGATGCTCAACAACGGTGTACACTTTGTCCTCGTGTCCGGCGGCGTCAGATAAGCGGCTGGCGGTTTCAGTAAACTCGACAATGGCGAAAGTTTGGATGTTGCCTCGCCGGGAGTCATTGCGTGTCGTACTTTCCTCCAGGACAACGTCGCTTGCGTTTCCAATGATACTTGTCGAGGAGGGTTTGCCATCGACCGTGTTGAGTATTTCGATCGTATTGGGCACGCCGAATTGCTTCTTGAGATCGTCCAGTTTCTTCGATGCCGTTTCATTCAGTTCAAGAAGGACATACCTCTTGTCGGGACTGTTTTCCTGAACCTGTCTGAATCGGCTTTGCACATGTTCCGGCACGATCAATGCGTGACTCGAGTTCTGCGCGATCTCCTGCATGTCTTGAACAACCTGGTCCTGGCAGGCAACAAAGAAAAATACGAGAAGAATCGACGTTGCCATGGCGGCCATTTTCCAATGGCGGATGGTGCGTTTTATGGATCGTATCATTTCGATTCGTTTAATGGTTAATGAACTGTTAAAGTAGTGAGCCAGTCGTAAGTCGGCCGACTGCAACGCAGCCCTGGCTAGTAGATTGCAGTATTTGTTCACATCGCAGCTTTCGACAGCGCGCGCATCTGCCTCAAATTCGTGAAGTTGAACAAAGATCTTTCGATAGCTATTTATAGAAGGGTTGAACCAGAACGCGATTTGAAGAAAGTGAATCAACAGAATGTCTACAGAATGCCATCGCCTTGCATGTATCGCCTCGTGCAAAAGGATATGATGTCTATCCTCATGTGACAGATTCTGAGCGTTGCCGATGACGATAAAGTTGCAGAACGAAAACACAGGTAGATCCTCCGGGGATTCGGCGACCCGGAGGTTGCCAACCCAGGATATCTTCGCGGTCCTGATGATCTTCAGCAGACGCCTTAGTTGCACGACAGTCTGGAGAAAGAAGATTGCACAGCCGAGGATGTAGACAGCAGCGATATAATCCCAGACTTGAAAGGACGAGCCAGCGACGCTTGCCTCCTGCGAGCCGAGGTCGACCTCCGGTAGCCAGTAGGAGGGGACCGCATGGCCGATCGATAAAGCTGACGCGGTCGAGGGACTTTCCAGGTGAATCAGCGGTAGCGTTAACGACAGCGCAATTCCGGCCAGCAGGATCATCCGGAGGGCTCTGAAGTGAGTCTCCTTGGTGAACAGAACCTTGTACACGACGAGGAACAGCAGCAGGGCAATGTTCGCTTCGACGATGTAGTTGAGAGTCGTGCTCATGACTTGTTGTTTCGGATCTCTTTCAGCAGCTTCTCGACATCCGCAGCACTCAACTTGTGCTCTTTCGCGAAAAAGGAGACCAGGTTGTGAAACGATCCGTCGAAATACCCGCGGATCATGTTGTTAAGGTAAAATTTGGTATAGCGCTCCCGCGTGACAAGCGGAAAGTACTCGTGGGTCTTTCCATAGGCCCGGTGATCAACGAATCCTTTATTCTCCAGTATCCTCACGATTGTGGATACAGTGTTGTAGGCTGGTTTCGGGTCAGGCATCTGTTCGATAATGTCCTTGACAAATCCCTTCTCAAGTTGCCAAAGTATTTGCATGATCTCCTCCTCGGCCCGGGTGAGTTCCTTGAGTTGTTTCATATTACTATGTATTTAGGTATGAAACTAAAACATTAGTTTTAAAAAAGCAAAAAAGGGAGGATTTTTTTCGTGAGGCCACTCACCACTCACCACTCACCACTCACTACTCACTACTCACTACTCACGACTGCCGATTTACGACTCACGAAAAACAGTCGCACGCCCTTCGCAGCCGCCCCACTCATTACTCACCACTAAAGGCTCTCCGTAAAACAGTACGCGATAATATTCGCTCCCATCTTCAAAGCT
>JBIQJZ010000221.1:0-6125 GCA_044507115.1 Flammeovirgaceae bacterium
GCGATGAGGGGGTTGATCTCTTCATCCGGCAGTGCGAGTGACTCTGCCCCGGCGATAGCCGAATTGGTGGCGCTGATGACCTGGTACCACACGGGCCAGAACTGGCGAACCATGCCGTTACCATCGTCCATGTTGAAGTCGTTCACTTGTTGGCGCTCAGCCGGCGTTCCGCGGTCACCGATATCAACCATATCGCTGCGCAACATGATTGCAGTCACGAACTGACGCCCCCAGATGCGTCCCGTGGCGATCCATCCATCCGCGCCAAAGATGGCAGTTTGCACATCCTTCGTACTTTTGAAAAATCCCTCCGGAGCCAGTAGGCCGACCGGTTTTTCCTCTAGATCTGCGCAACTCATCAGGGAGCAGATCAACGTTATGACAACTGTTTTGTTCAATATTCCTTTCATGGCTGTAGTCATTCTTGGTTGACGATTAGAATCCGATATTGAGGCCTACCGTGTACGACTTGGCATTTGGATAGCTGCCATAGTCGAGCCCGACATTCCGATTGCTGTCCGTCGCGTTTGACGAGCGATAGTTTACCTCCGGATCATAACCTTCATAGTCGGTAATGGTCAGGATGTTCTGTGCGCTGACATAGATTCTGAGTTTGCTGATCTTTATCCTTTCCAGTACGGTTGTTGGAAAGTTGTATCCAAGGGAGACGTTTTTCAACCGGATAAAACTGCCATCGTGAATCCAGCGCGTAGAGACGCGGCGTGTTCTTCCAGTACTAGCCTTCGGTACATCCGTGTCGGTATTTTCCGGCGTCCATCTTCTCAGCGCTGCGGTCGTCGCGTTGTTTATTCCCGACATCAGGTTCAGTTCCATTAAGGTATAACTCAGCATATCGTTGCCTTGTGATCCTTGGAAAAACAGACTTAAATCGAAGTTCTTATAAGAAAGGTCGTTGTTCCAACCCCAGATGAAGTCGGGATGAGGATTTCCGATGATGGTTTGATCGCTTGCGTTGAGGACGCCATCGGCTTCACCGGTGAGTTTGTTGTTAGAGTCACGCACGCCATCAATGTCGCGAAACTTCTCACCGCCCGCGACCTGCTCGAAGCCACCTCCGGGAATGAACGTGTCTCCTTCCTGGTAGACTCCATCGTAGATCCAACCCCAGAAGCTTCCGACGGGATATCCCTCACGCAAAATTTGTGTGTTCCCGAGTCCGACCAGGTGGCCCGGTCCCGAACTGTACTGAATGTCATTGCCGCCGGGCAACGATAGAACCTTGTTGCGGTTTGCTGAAAAATTCAGATTCATGTTCCACTTAAGCGCCCGATCGAGATTCACGGAAGAAATGGTGAACTCAAAACCCTTGTTCTCTACTTCGCCAATATTTTTCAACTGGCTCGTATAGCCGGAGTACTGCGGTAATTCGACACTGAAGAGCAGGTCAGAAGTGACCATCCGGTAATATTCGGCCGTGATGTTTATCCGGTCATTGAATAGTCCGATGTCGGCGCCAATGTTAAGCTGCGCCGTCGTTTCCCATGTGAGGTCGTCGTTGGCTACTGTTGTAGGCCTCACCGCATTTACAGTCTGGCCGTTGATTATTGTGAAGACGGGAGAGAACCGCGCAAGTGTCTGGTAGGGAGCAATCGCCTGATTGCCCGTACGTCCGTAACTCACCCTCCATTTCCAGAAGCTTACCGCGTTGACGTCGCTCATAAACGGTTCGCTCTTCATGTTCCAGGCCAACGCTCCCGAAGGGAAGAATGCCCACTTGTTGTTAGCGCTGAAGTTTGAGGAACCGTCGTATCGCGCGTTCACGGTTACGAGATACTTGCTATTGAAAGAATAGTTGATCTGGCCATAGTAGGAGGAGATCTGCGATTCGGTTAGCCCGGATGAGGGTGACTGCCATAGGGCTGACCCGTCAAGATTCCAGAAGGAGAAGGCATCAGAAAGGAAGTCCTGCGCTTCCGCACCCCATGTTTCGTTTCGCGAACTCTGGAAGGAGTAACCACCCATAACCTTGAGGTTATGACTATCCGTGATCGCTTTTTCATACGTGAGGTAGTTCTCGTTCAGGAACAAGGTGGACTTTCCTGCATTGATGTAGCCCCATCCGCCCACATTTCTTCCCTCTGTGAGAGATGTCGGCGAGTAGCGACCTTCCCGACTATTGTTGATCGTCGTACCGAATGACGTTCGGAACTTGAGATCCTTCAAAATCGCATACTCCCCGAAAACGTTCGCCTGATAGCGGTCATTGACTGTTTCGTTCTCGAGTTCGGTAGCAACTGCATACGGGTTGTCGTGCGGGTCGTTAAGTCGGGCAGTTGTATACGTACCGTCTGGTTTGTAGATGCCCTGATCGGGCTCGAACTTAAACGCCGATGCTACTACCCCAGGTGTCAAACCTCCTGAACCTTCCTGTGTTCGGACGCCGTTGGACGTATTGCGCCGCGCAAACAGATTTACGCCGACATTTAACTTTTCAGTTGCCTTGATATTGACGTTGCTCGTCAGTGTGAACCGGTCGTAGTCAGAATTGATAATTACGCCTTGCTGATCGAAGTATGCCCCGGAGACGTAGTAGTTGACTTTCTCAGTTCCACCGGAAATCGATAATTGGTAATTTTGGATTGCGCCGCGACGGAAGATCATATCCTGCCAGTCGGTATCAAAGCCCATCGACTGAAAGCCCGGTCGCGCCTCGCTGATGTAGTCCATGAACTGATCGGCATTCAGGAGGTCGAGGCGGTTGATTTCTCGTTGCGTCGTGTAGGAGGAGTTGAAATTGATCTGCGTTTTTCCGGCGGCACCTTTCTTGGTTGTTACCATAATAACGCCGTTGGCACCGCGAGAACCGTAGAGCGCCGTTGCAGAAGCGTCTTTCAATACCTCCATTGACTCGATGTCTTCCGGTGGGGGCAGCGCTGCTCCTACAAATCCATCGACGACAAAGATCGGGTCGCTGCTCGCGTTGATAGATGTCCCACCGCGGATCCGGATCTTCATATCCGCACCAGGAGCTCCGTTCGTCGCGCTGATATTAACACCCGCCGCACGTCCCTGAAGCGCCTGAACGGCATCGATTGCAGGATACGCTGTGAGTTCCTCCGCTTTGACCGACGACACGGCGCCTGTCAGGTCACTTCTTTTTACCGTGCCGTACCCGACGACGACCACTTCGCTCAGCGTGCGCATGTCTGGGACAAGTTGAACGTCGAAAGTCGTCCGCGTACCCACTGTTACTTCCTGAGTTGAATAGCCGATGAAGCTAAATACGAGAACTGAGTTTGCGCCCATGACGGAAAGGGTGAAGTTGCCATTCACATCTGTGCTGGTGCCGTTGGTGGTCCCCTTTTCGAGTACACTAGCGCCTGGTAGCGGCATCCCGTTTTCATCCGTCACATTACCCGTGACGTCCAACGCGAAATACTCGGAAATACTGGGTATCGGGCTTGTAGTTGAGTTAGAAGCTGTAGTATGACCAGGCTTGAGTATGATTCGGTTGCCCCTTACCTCGTAGGCGATCTCTGAGTTGAAGATATCTTTCAGCACTTCTGAAAGATTCGTGTCACTGAAATCGAATGAGACTTCCCGATGCACGTTTACAACCGCCGAACTGTAGGTGAAACGCACCTGTGTCTTCCGTTCAATTTCGGACAATACTTTGCGAATCTCTTTGTTGTTCGCCTTGATGGAGAGCTTATTGTTCAAGATCTCCTGACCCTTTAGGTCGGACGCGATCGAACACACCGCGAACGTCGTTAGGATAATTACTTGTGTCAAGACGACTTTCATAAAAACAAAGAGGAAACCTTGAATAGGTTTGATGATATTCATATCTTGATAAGTTTTTGTTTGACAAGACAAAAGCACATGGCGTCCTCCCTCGGAGTTCGCCTGGGGCCGGTGATGCGCCAACATCATCGGCCTTTTTGTTGGTTGGATCAGGTAGAATCGGTCATAGGCTATTGGGTTTTCATGTTACATCCCTCACTCTCAATAATGATACGCGCGTCAACAACCTCATAGGTTGCGCCGATGGCAGTACAGATTGCTTCAATTCGATCATACAGACCTTCTTCATAAAAGCTTGAAGTCAGTACACATTTCGAGAGAACATCCGCGGGAAAATCGATTCCAATCCCATAGGTCTCAATCAGCACTCCGAATACGTCCGGGATCGGCGTTTCTTCAAAATGCATTTCAGCACCTAGTTTCTCCGCCCGTTCGTCATGAGCGGGGGTAGCAGCAAGTTGGGTTTCCAGCAGATCCCGCGAGGAATCATAGCTCGCTTCCTGGTTGGGCGTAAGCACTGTCTTCTTGTGAGCGGTTTTCCGAGAATAGACAGTAACCTTTCCGGTTTTTACGGACACTGTAATTCGATCATTTCCTCCTCTGTTTCGTATGACAAAGCTTGTTCCAAGGACACGGGTCACCACTTCACCTGTGTAGACAAAGAAGGGGCGCTTGCTATCATGGGCGACGTCGAAGTAAGCTTCGCCTTCCAAGAGCGTCTCTCTGGGGCCTGCGTCTGTGGTTGTGAGGTAGCGGATGGTGCTGTTAGGAGAGATCAGTACGATGGTACCGTCTGGCAGAACGGCGCGTTGGGACTGGGATTCGTCGTTTACGAACTCGACGATTGCGGGTTTCTCGGCTATCGCACCGCCTTCTACCGCAATCCGGGACATCGAGGAGTAGTATATCGCGCTGAGTAAAATTAACAGCGAGGCTGCGATTCCGGAGTAATACCAAAGCGCTCGGTGCCGCGCTGACGGGTTCGTGGTTGTAGTTTGCGTTGCGATATGCTGAAGAATTCGATTGCCGGTCTCCGTTAGATCGCTGCCGTCAGCCGAGTCGTTTTGCCGCTCGCTCCCCAGTGACGCGTACCAGGTCTCGATGAATTTGCGTTCCTTCGGAGTGCAATTTCCCTCCAGGTATTTTTCGATAAGTTTGTCCAGATCCTTCGGAGTCATTGTGGTATGTGTTCATACGTATTAACACACAACTCAAGAAGACTCCTAAATAGACAATCAGCCTTTTTTTTGGAATTGCCGTTAGACGACCTTGTTCATCAGCGCAAGAACACGCTCGGGAGCGATCTCTCCGGCCGTTTTCTTTGCCCGGTCGCTCATTTTCTTGAACGTTTTACGAAGAATATCCGTGATCTTCTCCTCGCTGTAGCGCGAAGCAAATTCCTCGGCGTAATGCTCCAAGAAGACCAGGCAAGCTACGTCCTCCAGCAATTGTGTGTCTGGGTTGGTAAGCAGCTCCCGCTTCAGGACAAGGTTTCTGACGTTTTGAATTTCAGCGTCGCTGTAGTTGCATTCTGTCAGGATGCGCTCTGCGAGCTTGGCGTGGTGAACTTTTTGGGCCTGACGCCATTGGAGGTACCCTTTGCGGTCCATCGGGTAGGTGTCGCGTTGAATTTCCCATCGCCCGATGTGCTGGCAACGGGCCGCCAGTCTTACCCACTCATTTGCAGACGGCTCGAAAGATGCCAGTCGATCGGTCATCCGTTGGGCATATAGCAGTTCCTTGGGAATAGCTACTCCGTTTTTCTGTGCGGATTCAGGGTCGGTTCGGTGATAGGCATCGAACGCGTCGATGGCGGCATTGAAACGATTAGTAGACATGCTGCAAAGATCCGCAAAAAATCTCAAGCCGTCGCGTCCGAATAGGGACTACGCCTTGCGTTCTACTTCCTTGAGGTTCTCGATTTTCTTGTTGCGGAGGAAGCCGTTGATATCTTCGAAGTGCTCGCGTACCCGCTTGTTTCCGAACTCAAACACTTTGGTTGCCAAGCCATCGAGGAAGTCGCGGTCGTGGGATACCAGGATCATGGTGCCATCAAACGCTTTCAAGGCATCCTTCAGGATTTCTTTTGTCTTGATGTCCAAGTGGTTAGTGGGCTCATCCAGGATTAGGAAATTAACTGGCTGGAGCAATAGCTTGATCATGGCGAGTCGCGTGCGCTCGCCCCCGGAAAGCATCTTGACCTTCTTGTCAATGGAATCTCCACCGAACATGAATGCACCAAGCAGGTCGCGAATTTTCGATCGTATGTCTCCGGCAGCGATCGTGTCAATAGTTTCAAATACGGTAAGTTCACCATGCAGGAGAGATGCCTGATTCTGAGCGAAGTATCCGATCAGGGC
>JBIQJZ010000222.1:0-6112 GCA_044507115.1 Flammeovirgaceae bacterium
AAAGAAGACGTTTACTGTAATGACCAGTCCGTGAAACCAGGTTCGCACATCATCCCTTCCCGGAAAAAGCCAGCGAAAGAGATACACAAGCGTATTGACTCCAACAATAATGACCAGCGCGACATAAAAGAACCACTCCCGACCGATCGACACTTCGTCACCGCTTTGAATCACCACCACTTCCGGCAAACTCGCGTACACGAAGAGAAGATTGGCCAGCACGACCAGGACAGAAAGAAACCACACTGCCCTGAATAATTTAAGAACCATGTTGTTAGATTTGAGTGCAAATAAACAGAAAACATCCGAACCCGAGTCCGAATGCAGCGCCATTTCCCTTTTTTTTCCTTTACAACTGAGTCGGCCCCCGTATTGTTCCGGAACTACAGCCGCTCAGCCATTGGAGCGGAGAATCCATCGCTCCGATAACCCTTCGACATGGAACACTTCCGACCGCTTTCCCTGTTTTTACTCGTCTGCGTTCTGACTGCCTGTGAGAAACCGCTCCCGACCCTCGACGACGTCGACTTGCAGCGATGGCAACAAGACAAGAACGCCTGCGATGACACGCGTGCATCGACGCTACAGGCATTGGAGGAACAGAAGGATAAGCTGCTAAGCCTCGATCAGATGCAGATTGTAAGCTTGCTGGGCAAGCCAGACCAGAATGAACTTTCCCGGAGGAATGAGAAATTCTTCTACTACTTTATTGACCCAGCGCCCAACTGCCCCACTCCGGCGCGCACTGCGCGGCGACTCGTAGTACGCTTCAACGCTGTCGGATTGGCGAAAGAAGTGATCGTGGTGGATGGTGGTAACGTCGACTGATTACCGGCGACGCGCAAAGCGGGGAGCTACCTGAATCTCCTTACTCCCCGGCGTGTAGGAATAAAAACCGGTACCAGACTTCACTCCTTTGTGATTCGCTTCTACCATGTTCACCAGCAACGGACAGGGAGCGTATTTCGGATTGCCAAATCCGTCGTGAAGGACCTGCAAGATCGAAAGACACACATCGAGACCGACGAAGTCTGCCAGTTGCAGAGGACCCATGGGGTGCGCCATGCCAAGTTTCATGACCGTATCGATCTCTTCCACCCCGGCGACTCCTTCGTACAATGCATAGATCGCCTCATTGATCATTGGCATCAGAATGCGATTTGCAACAAACCCAGGATAGTCGTTCACCTCCACCGGCGTCTTGCCGAGGTTTCGCGAAAGCTCCATGATAGCGCCTGTCGTCGCATCCGAAGTGCTGTACCCACGGATAACCTCCACCAACTTCATGACCGGAACCGGGTTCATGAAATGCATTCCGATGACCTGTTCCGGACGCTTCGTAACCGAAGCGATTCGCGTAATAGAAATGGAAGACGTATTTGATGCGAGCACGGCTTCAGCACTACAAGCTGCGTCGAGTTCGCGAAATATCTTGAGCTTGAGTTCGGTGTTCTCGGTGGCGGCTTCGACAACCAGGTCCGCCTCGGCGACACCCTCGGACAGGCGGGTCGAGGTTGTGATGTTCGCCAATGCTGAGTCTTTTCCCGCCGGGTCAATAATCTCCTTTGCCACCTGGCGATCGAGATTCTTCGCGATCGTTGAAAGCGCATTCGCGAGCGCATCCGCTGAAACGTCGACCAGCACGACGCGAAATCCATTCTGCGCGAAGACGTGGGCAATACCATTACCCATCGTCCCCGCTCCCACGACCGCGATGTTCTCCATCAAATCAGTTCTTCTTCAGCAGGTCCCTAATCTCCGTCAGGAGCTTCACATCCGGGGGAACTTCCGCAACGACAGGCGGCTTCTCTTCCTCCTTGCGCTTGAGGCGGTTGATGCCTTTCACAAACAGGAAGATAGCAAAGGCGATGAGCAAGAAATCCAGGACCGTTCCCATGAACGAGCCGATCTTGATGCCCGGGCCGATCTCCATAACACGCCAGTCTCCGCCGGGCATCAGCGGATTAAGGACTGGCATCACCAGATCATTGACTACTGAGGTAACGATTTTTCCGAAGGCGGCTCCAATGATCACACCAACTGCGAGGTCGATGACGTTGCCTCGCATTGCAAACTCTTTGAATTCCTTTAGCATAGTATAATGTGGGTAAGCGTTTTTCGCTGACCTAATAATACCAGAAAAAAGAGAATTACGAAAGCAGAGTCACCGGAATCGGCTACTTCTTGGAGATGTTCAGCGGGTTTCGGAGACCCGAGTAACCCGTCAATTCCACGCCCGCGCTGCCGATGAACATCTGTGCCTCAATCTTCACCGGGATGCGGTTCTTATCGTCGGAGAAATATGCAGTGATAGAGTTCTCACCGTCGAACAGTTTGTTCTTCGGCATGATGGGCTTGAACACCAGCGTATTGATTTTACCCAGTTTGGTCTTGATGGTTTTCTTGCCTTTGTACACGATTCGAAGCGCATAGAACTCGTCCTCAAAAAATCCTTTTACGACCACGGTGTCTTCCTTCTTCAGCTTTGAGAAATCCATGATCCGGAGATAGAGGAATCCACCGATCATGTCGCGTACGTTCGCCGGCGCATCGTAGACCACCGGATCCTTGAACTGACCCGTCGCCTTGTCCGCTGTCTTTACGCTTATCTTCCGGTTCTCGTGATCGAAATAAGTCTGTTCGTCTTTGCGATATCGCCCTTCGCGAATTCTGCGATAAAACATGTGAGGAACGAGCGCAGCCGTATCGATATACGCCCCCCATTGGTCGTCGACGTCGGCTACCCAGTCAATGAGGCCCACGGTTTTGCCAAATACATCAACCTTGAAACACGGCCGGTCATTCAGGTTGAAGTAATTTGGATGAATGTTAGCACTCCCCTTTCCGACGGTAAAAATCCCGTACGTCATCTTGAACTCGAGCGTCTCGCCGCGGAGAAAACTCTCATTTCTGACCGGCATGTACACATCATTCCGATCGCCTGGCGTCAATGCCGCAAGCGTCAGAAACAATAGACCCCAAAGTGAAGTTCTTAAAATCATCCAAGACACCTTATCACAGTAAATTTAGTAATCAATACGAAAACAAACCCCTACATAACCCACCAAAACCAAACATGTGCCAGTTTTCCCTACTGCCGCATCAGTTTCGCATTTCTACCATTTTCACGCAAATAAAAGGCTTCTGGTTGCTAAACGGCGACATTATTTTCCCGCAACGCATCGTTTAGGGACGTCTTTTTGTCAGTGCTCTCTTTGCGTCGACCAATGATCAACGCACATGGTACATGAAACTCTCCAGCCGGGAACGACTTGGCGTACGAACCCGGGATCACCACGGAGCGCTCGGGAACATAACTCCGATATTCGACAGGCTTATCGCCTGTGACGTCAATGATCTTCGAGCTGGCCGTTAACACCACATTCGCTCCCAATACCGCTTCCTTTCCAACCCGCACTCCTTCCACGACAATACACCGAGACCCGATGAAAGCGTTATCTTCGATCACTACCGGCGCAGCCTGAACCGGCTCCAGAACACCGCCAATTCCGACACCACCGCTGAGGTGAACGTTCTTGCCGATCTGGGCGCAGCTGCCGACCGTCGCCCAGGTATCTACCATCGTCCCCTCATCCACATAGGCCCCGATATTGACGTACGAAGGCATGAGAATTACCCCCTTGCTCACATATGAACCATAACGTGCAACAGCATGCGGTACAACTCTCACTCCTAGAGACTTATAGTTCTTCTTTAAAGGGATTTTATCATGGAATTCGAGCGGTCCCACCTCAACTGTTTCCATTTGCTGAATCGGAAAATACAGGATCACCGCCTTCTTTACCCACTCGTTCACCTGCCATCCTTCTGAAACCGGCTGGGCCACGCGTAGCGTTCCTTTGTCCAACTGGTCGACCACACTTCGAATAGCCTCCTGGGTTGATGCTTCCTGTAATAAAGCGCGGTCCTCCCACGCCTTCTCAATGATGCTGCGTAATTCCATTTTAGTTCTGTTAATCGTATTTTGCGTCAAATGGCAATATTAATGATAACCGGTTAAACCATCGCACGTCTCCATGGCTGATTCAACCAAAAGTACAGTTGTCATCGCATCGGTACTGAAGCCAGTGGACGATTCCCGCATGTATGAAAAGATCGGGCTGACCCTGGCCAACTCCGGGAAGTACGATGTTCATGTCATCGGCATTGAAGGCCAGCCCACGGAAACTCCCGGCATCACCTCCCATCCATTGAGACCGTTCGGTCGTCTAAGTCCCAGGCGGCTACTAGCCCACATTCGTATTCTGCTCATCGCGTTGCGTCTGCGTCCGCGGATTTTTGTCATCACCACACACGAGCTGCTTTGTGCAGCCCTTCTGGTCAAACTGATACGCGGGAGCAAGCTCATCTACGATGTACAGGAGAACTATTACTGGAATATTCTGTACACGCGCGCTTTCCCTCTTCTGGCAAAACCATTTGTGGCGCTATACGTGCGGTTGAAAGAGAACCTTTCAGCCCCGTTCATCGAGCACTTCCTGCTGGCGGAGCGCGGCTATGAGGAAGAGCTCAAGTTTCCGCGAACGCGCTATACAGTTATTGAGAACAAGGTTCGCGCAGAACCACATCAACGCAAGACCCCGGCAGCGGATCGCGGAAAAGAAACGATTAACCTCCTGTTTTCAGGCACTATCGCTGAGTCCACGGGTGTCTTTACCGCCATCGACCTCGCAGTCAAACTCCACGTAATAGACGATCGGATCCGTTTGACGATCATCGGTTTTTGTTCTCAATCGCGCGTGCTGGAAAAAATAAGGCTGCTGATACGCCCGCGACCGTTCATTCAACTCATCGCGCGCGATGCTCCCATACCGCACCGCGAGATATTCAACCAGATCCGGGAGGCAGATTTTGGAATGGTGACTTACCAGATCAACCCATCGACGATGAACTCCGTTCCCACCAAGTTATATGAATACCTTGGTCTGCGTCTGCCCGTGCTCCTCGTGAGTCACAAACCCTGGGTCGATTTCTGCCACCGATCCCGCGCGGCAGTCGTCTTTAATCCCGACCATTACAACGCCGCGGATATCCTCCGCGAAATGCTAACGGGGTCATTCTATACGTCAGATCCTGTGGAAGTCTACTGGGAATCCGAAGAGCCGCGGCTGTTGGAATGTTTCGAGCAAGTTCGCCGTTGAACGATCCGACTGTGGACCATTTTCATATTCAACCCCTTCAGGGTTGGGAGAGATTCTCCAATCCTGGAACCACGGGTTTCACCCATGGCTATTAATATTTGACGCCTTCAGCGTCATTGTAAACTGGTGCTGAAATAGAATGTGTCCCGTTTCAATCTCAGGAACGAAGCAAACATTTGGAGATAGGTTAATTCACCTAACGCACGATGTTCCATCCCGTCGCCTACACCCCAAGACCCTGAAAGGGTCTAATATGAATAGCCATGGGTTACACCTGCCTGCGGTTACACCTGCCTACGGCAGGTGAACCCATGGTTAAATACGTCGACGAAATCCCCCAGGGACCCTGAAGGGGTCCAACATGAAACGTACCCTCAAAGTAGATACCTTTCATCAAATTCGATTCCATGTGCATTTAACAAAGCAATTAGTTCTTCCTTGAACGTCACTGTCCTGTGATGTTCTTCCTGGTTTTTGATGTAGGCTATTAGCGTGTCCTTATCCCTGTACGAATACGTAAATGCGGCATATCCGCCCTGCCATCCACTGAAATCATGAAAAAGACAATGGTCCCCGATATGTGAATTGGACGAAAGCTTAATTCCCTTAACCAAGTCCGCTAACGTAATCGATGGATGGATATGTGTCGCAATGTGGAGATGATCTTCAACGCCATTTATCCAATAAGGGTGAGATCTGTATTTTTCAATGGTACCCCAAATGTATTTGAAGAGCTCTGTCCGGCCATTCGGGGACAAGGTCCTTTCCCGATTCTTTGTAGAAAAGACAATCTGATAGAGAATTTGCGTAAAGGTGCTCACGGTGTTACTGTGACTGTGAATTTCACGGTGTGGTGGGTAATTTCAAATCCAATTGGCAACAGCTTTCCCGTCAAACGAATGTCTGTTTTTCATATTGGACCCCTTCAGGGTCCCTGATAAGAGGTGGCA
>JBIQJZ010000223.1:0-6092 GCA_044507115.1 Flammeovirgaceae bacterium
GCCGGGAAGTATGTCGATGACCGCCAGGTCACTGACGATTTTTTTTACGCAGTTGATGCCAGTGAGTGGGAGGGTGCAAGCGGGAAGCAGTTTTGACGCGCCATCTTTACTGCAGTGTTGCATTGCAACGATGATATTCTCCGCCGACGCCACCAAGTCCATTGCTCCGCCCATGCCTTTAACCATTTTACCAGGCACTTTCCAGTTCGCGATGTCACCGTTTTCCGATACCTCCATTGCGCCGAGTATCGTGAGGTGAATATGTCCACCGCGGATCATGCCGAAACTCTCCGCAGAATTAAAGAGCGCCGATCCACGCATCATTGTGATCGTCTGTTTCCCGGCGTTGATAAGATCCGCGTCGATCTCGTCTTCTGTCGGAAAGGGCCCGATACCCAACAGTCCATTTTCCGACTGGAGGACCACGTTGAGATGGTCCGGGATATAGTTGGCAACCAGCGTCGGAATACCGATGCCGAGGTTGATGTACATCCCGTCTTTGACTTCGCGGGCAATCCTCTTGGCAATACCTGTTTTGTCTAACATGGTGGCTATGGGTTGGAATTGTCCGTCTTATCTTGCTCTAATCGTGCGTTGCTCGATTCTCTTTTCGTAATCGGTTCCCTGAAAGATGCGCTGCACATATATCCCGGGCGTGTGGATGCCATTTGGATCGAGGTCGCCCGCAATTACAAGTTTCTCTACCTCCGCGATCGTTACCTTTCCGGCGGCGGCCATCATCGGATTAAAATTTCGCGCGGTCCCGCGAAATACAAGATTGCCGGCGGTGTCGCCTTTCCAGGCTTTTACAATTGAATAGTCCGCCCTCAACCAGTGTTCCATCAAATATTTTTTTCCGTGAAACTCGCGTACCTCCTTGCCTTCCGCCACTTCGGTGCCAAATCCCGCCGGCGTAAAGAACGCAGGAATACCAGCTCCGCCGGCGCGAATACGCTCCGCAAGTGTTCCCTGCGGAATAAGCTCAACTTCGAGTTCACCTGAAAGGAGCTGCCGTTCAAATTCGGCGTTCTCGCCGACGTACGAAGCGATCATCTTCCTGACCTGCCTCGTTCTTAACAGCAATCCAATCCCGAAATCGTCGACTCCGGCATTGTTAGAGATAAATGTCAATCCCTTGACTCCTTTAGCCAGGAGTGCCTGAATACAATTCTCGGGAATACCGCATAGGCCAAATCCTCCCATCATGATCGTACAATTGTCGGGGATATCCGACACTGCTTCATCAGCGTTCTTTACCACTTTATTGATCATAGCCTGAGGTCGGAAGGGTTTGCCGTTCCGAAGTTAGATTCTTGCAAAGTTAGGGAATAAAACTGTTCCGTTGCCGGAAGCGTGGATCAGCGGGAACCCGCGCCCCCCAGCCCCCGAAGCGCCGCAAGCGCATCCTCTTTGTCCATTGCGAGTTGGACTTTCATGGGCTCGAGGCTGTCGAATGTGAGATCTCCGCGCAAATGCTTGTGAAAATGCACGATTAGCGTTTCTCCGTAGATGTCCTGGTCGAAATCGAAGATGTTGACTTCGATGCGCCGCGTGATGCCTTTGAGGGTGGGCCGATTGCCGACGTACAGCATGCCGCCGTAGACTGACTGCCCGTGTGTAACCGTAACCGCGTAAATGCCGTCCGCGGGGATGAGTTTGTATTTGGATTCAACCTCGATATTGGCTGTTGGATAGCCGATAGTGTGCCCGATTCGATCCCCAGTTACCACCCTTCCCGTGAGCCGATAGGGTTGCCCGAGACAATGGTTGGCGGTGTCGATATCCCCCTCTTCCAGAGCTTTTCGGATCTTCGTGGAACTAACCGCTACGTTGTCGACTTCCTGTCGGGGAATTTCTTCGACATCGAATCCGTATCGCGGACCGTTGACCTTAAGCTGCTCGAAAGTTCCCTCGCGGTTCTTGCCAAAATGGTGATCGTAGCCGATCACGAGTTTTCGAGTCCCAATTGTTTTTACAAGTATGTTTTGGATGAACTGTTCGGAGGTGAGTTGCGAAAACTCGCGTGTAAACGGAATGCGCAAGAGATGTTGGATTCCCTGGTCCTTCAGTAGGTCAGCCTTTTCTTCGAACGTATTCAACAATTTGAGGCTCTCATCCTCGGGATGGAGCACGAGCCGTGGATGCGGCCAAAAAGTGATGACCACCGTTTCCCCGTTGTTTCGCTCGGCGATTTCGCGCACACGGGAGAATATCTTCTGATGACCCACGTGAACACCATCAAAGGTCCCGCTGGTAACCACCGCGTAAGTCAGCTGGGTGAAGTCCTCGATTCCGTGGTATATTTTCATTCGCCGGTTACGGAGTTATATCATCAATGCTGCTGGCATCTTCAATCCTGAAATCGCCGATTCGAATGCGGCGAAGCTCTGCCAGGTAAGCGCCGACTCCCAGCACTTCGCCGAAATCCCGGGCGATGCTGCGAATATAAGTCCCTTTTGAACACGCAATACGGAAAGTTACCTCGGGCAGGTTAATACCTGTTAGTTCGAACTCGCGAACTTCGACGTCGCGGTGTTTTAGCTCGACGTCCTGACCTTTTCGCGCGAATTGGTAGGCGCGTTTGCCGCCAACCCGGATCGCCGAATGAAGGGGTGGAAGCTGGCGGATGTTTCCGGTAAGCGCCGCAGCGGCGGCGTGGAGCTGCGCCGGTGTTAGCTCCGAGATATCACCAGTATCGGAGACTTCTGTCTCGAGATCGTGCGAGGGTGTAGTTTTTCCCAGCACAAACGTTCCGGTGTATTCTTTTTCAAGCCCCATGTACTCCTCGATGCGTTTGGTCATTCTGCCCGTGCAGATGATCAATAGTCCCGTAGCTAAGGGATCCAAGGTGCCTGCATGACCGATTTTCTTGATGCGAAGTTTGTAGCGGAGTTTGTTGACGACGTCGAATGATGTCCATTCGTATGGCTTGTCGACCAACAATACACGCCCGGTGTCTTCCGTTGGCACCATCAGATTACAGACAGCTCAATGCCCATGTAATAGAGGATAAGGATCACGCTGCCAACGATGATACGGTAATATCCAAAGACCTTAAATCCGCGACGAGTGAGGAAGTTGATGAAGGACTTGATCGCAGCCATCGCCACCAGGAACGCCACAACATTTCCGATGATCAGTGCGACTACTTCATTCTGGCCGAATGTACCACCGTCTCGATAAAAGTTAAACATTGACAGCAGGGTTGCTCCGAACATCGTTGGGACTGCCAGGAAAAAGGAGAACTCAGCTGCAGTCTTTTTTGTGAGTCCTTGCGATAAGCCACCGATGATCGTTGCAGCTGACCTCGACACACCTGGTATCATTGCGATCACCTGAAAGAACCCGATCTTGAATGCTTTCGGATAGGTGACTTCGTTTTCGGTAAGTCGGTCCGTGTGGAAGATCCGGTCAACGACCAGGAAAAAGATTCCGCCAGCCAAGAGGGTATATCCCACCACGTCGACACGCTCCAGCATGGCATCGATCGTATCCTTGAGCAACAACCCGAACACGACAGCCGGGATAAACCCAAGCAATATCTTAAAATAAAAACTCCACGATTGAAAAAATCGCTTCCAGTAGAGTACGACAACCGAGAGAATAGCGCCAAACTGGATCGCTACCGTAAACATCTTGGTAAACGGATCATCCGCTATTCCCATCAGGGATGACCCGATGATCATGTGCCCGGTGGAGGATACGGGGAGAAACTCGGTGATGCCTTCGATGATAGCGAGAATAATCGATTCGAGGATTGACATGTGATAGGGAGGGGATAGGGCAGCGGCAGAATTTATTACCGGGAAGGACGATGCAGAATAGCATAGATCTCGACAATGAACCCGCCCATTACAATGATGGGACCCAGTGTAAGGCCCAGAAAGCCGAATCCGTGAGGTGCCCGTTCCAGGGCCATGATTATGAAGCCAACGATCAGGATAACGATTCCGATGATCATCCACTGATAGTTTTTCTTGCCGAAGGGGAGTTTACTCATAGCTTTCTTAAGTCTTCAATACAAGTCTTCCAGAGACATTCTCAAATATTTCCGGATTGAAAAATACGTGCTGATCACTGCTAACACCATGCCGACGAGGAGGAGTGCTATCACCAGCATATTGAACTGATCCTGATCGTGCAGAATCCTGAGGTCAGCAATTTTCCGTTGCGCATAATCGGATACTAACCAAATGATGCCCGATGCGATGACACCGCTGAGCAGTCCATACCCGGCTGATCGCAGCAGGAATGGCTTTTGGATGAACCATCGTTTTGCTCCTACCAGCTGCATACTCCTGATCAGGAACCGCTGGGAGAATAACGCTATACGCAAGGTGTTATTGATCAACAGGGCGACTGTGATCAACAGGATAATGATAAGGCCCGCCAAAACCAGCGCAACCTTGGTAACATTTTCATTTACGGCTTCGATCAACCCCTGGACGTAAAACACCTGGTGAACGCCATTCATCTTTTGAATGTCTGCCTGAATCGATTCCATTTGCTCATGGCTGTGAAACGACGGGTCGATTGCAACCAGGTATGCATCGCGCAGGGGATTCTCTCCAAGGAAACTGGTAAAGTCTTCGCCCGTTTGTTCGATAAATGTTCGGGCAGCTTCGTCGCGCGAAATAAACGTCACCGCTTCGCTCTCATCTTTGGCAACGTATTCCATTGCCAGCAGTTTGTTTCTGATTTCGAGTCGCTGCGCCTCGGATACGCCTGACTTCAGATAAACCTGCATCCGGATGTTCTGGCGAACTTGTTTTTCGAGTTGGCCCGAATACATCAGCAGAATGCCGAAGAGCCCTACGACAAATAACGCCAGCGTTATGCTGATCACGACGCCAGTCGCGGGGTAGCCTCCAAGGTTTTTCTTCCGTGTGCTTTGCATCGTTCTTAAAGGAACAAATTTAGGAAAAAAACGTGAACACGTTCTGTAAAGGGTGATGTCAACGGGTTCCGGAAATAAAAAGCCCTGGCGATCTCCGTCAGGGCTTTTGATGCGGGCAAATAAATTCAGGGACCGCCTATTTGTCTAGTTTCTTGAGGATGTCGGCATCCACTACAGGAACGAGCGGTTTAACCTCGTCATCGCTCTCTTGCAGCGAGTAGTACTTCTTACCGTCCCACAGGTAGTTCTGACGCTTTCCTTCTGTGTTTAAGACCACTACTTCACACGAGTCTTTCTTGAACGGTCCATACAACAACAACTTTCCGTCGTTGAGCTGATAGTGGAACGAATAGCGGATGTCGCCGGTTTTCACTTCAAGTGAGCTAACGCCTTCGGGACTGCCTGGTACTGCGGGGGCAGACAGTGCGCCCGGCCTCTTTGCTAACGAAGGGCGACTGTGCTCAGTGCCGGCAGAAGTCTGATTTTGGTCGGTTTCAACCGGTGCCTGTTGTACACGTGAAATTTCTTCTTGTTGTCCCAGGTCAGGTTGATCCTGTACTTGTTGCGGATCGGCAACTGGCTCCTCTGCTTGTTCAACCGGGGCCTGTTCTTCGATACGCATGCCTTGTTTGGGCGCTATAACGTTAGGTGAATCGTCACGCGTAATCCAATAGGCGGCCGAAATGACCACCACAGCAGCGGCTGTTCCGATAGCGATCTTGCTGCCGATCGCGTTTCCGGGGTTACCTGAAGGTACCGGAACCTTGTTCAGCATCGCCTTAAGCTCTGCGATCCTGGCGTTCTTGATGCCTTCAATCAGGTCCTTCTGAATCACATATTCCTGCTGCAGGTCAGGGTCTGCGGTCAGTTTCTCTTCAAAAGCGGACCGGTCCCCTTCCGCCATACGGTCAGCGAGGTAATCATCCAGAAGTTCAAAGTCGCGTTCGGCTGCCATTTCAATTAATCTAAAAAGTCCTGTTCTGAATACTGTGATTTTACCAGGTCGTCAAGCTTTTTCTTGCACTTGTATTTCTTCGTCTTGGCCGTATCGGTATTCGCAAAACCGAGTTTTTCAGCAATATCCTGCATGGACATATCGTCGAAATAGTAGTACATCAAAACCTTTCTGCACGTATCGCCCAACTGATTCATACAGCGGGCAATTATCTTTTCCTTTTCCGCAGTCTCCATGTCA
>JBIQJZ010000224.1:0-6023 GCA_044507115.1 Flammeovirgaceae bacterium
AACATTAACCCATTTATGTTTTGAGTAACGAACTAATTGTTAGTGCAACTCAAGACGGATGTCGTATAGCCCTTCTAAAAGATAAAACGCTCGTTGAATTCCACCAGGAATCAGAGGGTAGTAAGTTCACCGTTGGTGATATTTTTCTGGGAACAGTCAAGAAAGTTGTTCCCGGACTAAATGCAGCCTTTATCGATGTTGGTTACGAAAAGGACGCCTTTCTACACTACCTGGACCTCGGCCCTCAGTTCAGTTCACTGCAGAAGTTTACGAAACTGGTGCGGTCAAGAAAAATGAACGGTGGAAGACTCGACAAATTCAATTCGGAACCGGACATCGATAAGCATGGAAAAATTATCCAGCAGCTTGCGAAAAATCAGCAGATACCGGTCCAGATTGTAAAAGAGCCGATCTCGACGAAGGGACCGCGATTGTCCTGCGAGTTGTCCCTTGCCGGCCGGTACCTGGTATTGGTCCCCTTTTCAAACGCTGTCAGTGTTAGTAAGAAAATCACTAGCAGCGATGAGCGAAAGCGCCTGCTTCGACTGATCCAATCTATCAAACCCGAAAAATTCGGGGTTATCATCCGCACAGTCGCGGAAAACAAGGAAGTCGCCGAACTCGATCGCGACCTCCGGAATCTCGTCAAAACCTGGGAAGACGGTATGGCCCGGCTGGTCACCGCGCAACCGCGCGACAAGATCATCGGCGAACTCGACAAGACCTCCTCTTTGTTACGCGACCTCCTCAACGAGTCGTTCGACAACGTCCACGTGGACGATCGAAAGATGTACGAGGAAATAAAAGCGTATATCCATACTATCGCTCCCGACAAAGAAAAGATCGTTAAGCTCTACAACGGTAAAGCCAAGATATTTGAACACTACGGTATCGAGAAGCAGATTAAGTCAGCTTTCGGTACGACGGTCAGCCTGCGAACCGGCGGCTACCTCATCATCGAGCACACGGAAGCGCTTCACGTTATCGATGTTAATAGTGGTAACAAATCAAATCGCGAGGAGAATCAGGAGACAACTGCACTCTCTGTAAACGTCGAAGCAGCTCGCGAAATCGCACGACAACTGAGACTTCGGGATATGGGGGGCATCATCGTGATCGATTTCATCGATATGAAGAGCCTCGAGAACAAGAAGCTCATCCAGAAGGTGATGAAAGAAGCGATGATGGAGGACAAGGCGAAGTCGACTGTGCTCCCGCTCTCCAAGTTCGGACTCATGCAGATCACGCGCGAGCGAGTCCGGCCTCAGATGAACATCATCACCAAAGAGACGTGTCCCACGTGCAACGGTACCGGCAAGATCACCGCATCAATCCTCACATCCGACCTTGTCGAGAAAAACATCGAACACCTGTTCTTGAAACAGAATGAAAAGGATCTTGTGTTGGCTGTGCACCCTTACCTCCACGCCTTCTTCACGAAAGGATTTTTTTCAAGACGCGTTAAGTGGTATCTCAAATTCAAACGATGGGTGAGCATCGTAGTTGATACGTCTCTCGCCGTGACGGAATACAAATTCCTCAATAAGGAAGGAGAGGAAATACAGCTCACCAATTAGCCATCTTTCAGAGCAACAAGGCCAGCGCGCTGCACTGGCCTTGTTGTTGATAATACAGGTATAGGACTAGGCGGATACGTAAACCCACCAGAGAAAGGGAATCAAAACGAAAAGCACCCGCAAAAGAAATTTTTTCATGTTGATCGTGCGTTTGACAGCGTCATAGATACGCTTGCCCGCACGATTTTGAAGGAATTGAATCGCGAACGGATGCTGGAGACGATAGAATGCCGGTCACGCCGACCAGCCTGCGAATTTAGTTGGTTACCACCAGTTAATTCTTTCTGCGAAGCAGGTTTTGGATCTTCTGCTTTGCCTCTTCCTCGACTTTCTGCTTAATAGCTTCCTGCGCGGTTCCCGGCTTTCCGGTTGTATCCGAGGTTGAAGCAGCCGTATCCTGGCGGGTTCCCAGAATATCTTTGACGATCTTTTCAGCCTCCGTTCCCTTCACCGCCTTTTCAATGGCCTTTGCCCCTTCTTGCTTTGCCGCCTCCGTTGCAGCATCTTTCACCTGCGCCGCCTGATCATCCATGATCAGCATTGGTTTAGGATCGTTGAATTTTCCGCCAAGGGCGATTGTCAAGGGAATAGTGCCGTTCGGATCGGCTTTCTGTCCAGTGTATTTTGCCACCAGTGAGTTGAACTGGGTGCCGAGTTTTCCTGCCGGGACATCCATCTTCAGGTTGTAGTCGATGGTGCCGTCGAGAAGTGTACTTCCGCTAACAGTCGTTTTGTAGCTTCCAAAATTCACATCGAAAGGCTTCACACTGAGTCGACCGTCCTGAATTTTTGCGGACATCAAAACATCCTTCAGTGAGACGTTGTCCGTGTTGTCGAGCTTGGTCAGCGACGTGATACCGGAGATCAGCTTGGAGTCACGAACAGTAGCCTGTGCGATTTTGATCAAACCCTCCCCGCCGACAGTCGTCATACTCGGCATCATGTTCGGAAGAAGTTCCCCACCAATCTTGAAATCAGTAGAAAACTTTCCTTGTACAAGTCCGGCGATCGGCGCGAACGTATTCACGACAGAGAACGAACTCGCAGCGTCCTGTATCGACATATTGTCGATCTTGAGGCTGAAGTCATATGCAGGGTGATGGATGTCTTTTGTGTTGTAGCTACCGTTTACCGAGAAGGCACCGCCGAGCATATTGAAACGCAGGCCGGTCAGGTTTACAATTCCATCCTTTACGACGACATCACCGACCGCATTGTTCATGGTGAAATCCATGAGCTTCACCGTCTTTATGTTCGAGCTCAATACAAAGTCTATATTCTGCGGAACCTGGATGACGGAGTAAGATGTGCTATCCTCGGCAACAGCTTCTTCCTCTCCCGACATGAACTCGTTCAGATCGATCAGATTGGAGCTGACGTTCGCTCTCCCTTTGATTGTCTGATTGTCGCCGAACAAATAACCCAGATAATTCACGACGGATCCCGCAGCGCTGAAGTCACTCTTTCCGAATGTACCGCTCAGTCGCTGCAGTGTTATCTGTTTCGGGTCAAATACCATTGCTGCCTGGCTCAATGTCACGGCAGGCAGATCGGTGGTTACGTAAGAAAAATCTTGAAGGGAAGCTGTCCCGCTGGTGGGAAGGCGGTCATAGCGCTCCGCTTCGAGGTCGGCATAATTGCCTTTCGTATGAATGTCTGCTTTTACCTTTCCAGCGAGTGTCATGCCTTCCATCGGAAATATCTTCGTGATCTTTTCAAGATCCACTCCGCCATTGATTTTGAGATCCCAGTTGATGTTATCAAGGTTTTGCAGAACGAGATCAGCCGAAAGCTTCTCGCCATCCATCAACATTGAGAAGTTGTCCACGCGTATCAATGTTTCCTGCATTTTTCCCGTTGCGTTCTTGATCGAAGATGTAAAGCGCATGTTGTCCATCGGAATCGGAAACTCGGACGATTTTACGTACCCATCGGCCAGCGACATGCTTGCGTCGATTGTAGGAATTAGCTTCTTGAGGCTGTCGTAAACACCTTTGGCCTGCAAGGCGACGGAAAAATTGCCCTTCATAGCCAGTCCCTCGATCGGAAACATACTGTTGAGTTCTCCGAGGTTGAGCTTAGCGTTGAGGGAGGCGTCGACATCCGTTGGATAGAGACGGGCGACACGTGCACGAGCGTCCACAGGATTTGCCCCGAAATCCAGGTGCAAGCTTTTTAGGTCGATAAGCGTGTTCTCAAGGACGCCATCCTTGTTGTCGACGAGCAGGTCGACATTAATATTTTCGATGGCAGTTGGAAGGGAGGGATACTGGAACATCGCGTCTTTTACCGCGAGCGAAAGATTGAATGCCGGCATCTGATTATCGCTGTACTTTCCTTTTACCGCGCCTTTGAATGCCAATTCTCCATCAGTTTTTAAGGAGCTAAAGCTTTCCGTATAAATTCCGGGAACCAGCGAGAGCAGGCTCCTGAAGGAGTTCTCGGGCGTGTCGAACGCGAGATCCATCTCCATATCGTCATCGTTCAATTGAAGCCACCCGTCTACCTGAAATGCAAAATCGTTTACTCTCGTGGTGTTCTCTTTAAATGTATACTTCGAGTATTCGTCGCTGATCGTAAGCGTCACATCCATATCGACCTTCTTGTTGGACAGGTACTCGACATCCTCGTACGACATTGAGAGCGAATCTACCAGAGATTGGGTCTTCATGTCGAAGGCCGCCTGGGTGAAGTCGCCGCTGCCGCGGTGGTTTAGCCCCTTCATGCTAAGGTAGAACTTCAGGCTTTGGTCGTCGTAAGCGACGTCTCCGTCGACTACTTGCCATCGGTCGATGCCGAATGAGAACTCTGTTGGCTCGTCGGACGTGGTTGTGTCCTCGGATGGCATGGCGATATCCCAGTTAGCACGCCCGTCTTCCAGCACTCTGATATTGACAATCGGACGTACTAAGGTGATCCCTTTCACCTTAAGTGCATCGCCGAAAAGGAGGTCTGCCAGGTTCACTTCTATCTCCAATCGCTCCGTGGCAAAGAGGACCTCGCCGTCGAACGGAGCCCGGTTCATAACGCCGAGTTGATCCAGGCCTGCGGTGATATTCGGAAAGTTGGAGAAGAGGGAAAGGCTGAAATCGTCAAAGACAACATCGGCGTTAACCGACTTGGCGACTTCCCTTTCCAATAGTGCCTTGATATCATCTTTGAAGACCGCGGGAACGATGATCGCAGCTGCCAGAAGCAGCGCAAAGAACCCGCCGAGAATGAGTAGAAACCACTTTAATCCTTTGTTCATTTCGTGCTATTTAAAGGGTCAGATTTCTGGCAAATTTACGAAACCGCGAGGCTTTGACCCCTCGGGACAGGCGGTTTGTTTTTGTTACCGGAGCAATCCCAGAAACCAATCCATGAGTCGTTTGGTTCGGGGGGTGAATGGTGGATAAAAAGCCCGTGCCGTCGTAATGCCGGATTTCTGGGCTAAAACCGCCTTTTCATTTGAGAAGGAACGGAAACCGTGATATCCATGTGCACGGCCCATGCCGCTGTCTCCGACGCCGCCGAACGGCAACTCGTGATGGAGAAACTGCACCCCGCAGTCGTTAACGCAGAAAGCCCCGGAGGAGGTCTCCTTCGACAATCTCTCCTTGATCTTACGGCTACGGGAGAAAAGGTAAACGGCGAGGGGTTTCGGCTTGGATCGCACTAAAGCAAGGGCTTCGTCAAGCGTGTCGTATCCGATCAGTGGGAGCACGGGCCCAAAGATTTCTTCGTGCATTATCGCGCTATCGGCGGGTACGTCGGTGAGGATGACGGGATGCATAAATCGGGTTGCGCGATTCCGGGGCCCGTCCCATTCGATACGTGCCCCCCGGCTGACAGCATCAATGATGAGTGATTCGATGCGCCCAAAGTGTGGTTCGTTGATAATCCGCGCGTAATCAGGTGAGTCTTCGAGGCGCTCACTTCCTGCGTATAGCTTGGTCGTTACGCCGATCAGTGCCGCCGTAAACTTTGTGAGCACCTTGTTGTCGACGAGTACGTAGTCAGGGGCGATACATGTCTGACCATTGTTGATGAATTTGGCTACCGCAATTCGCTCTGCAGCATCGTGAAGCCGGGCGTCGCGGGCCACTATGGTCGGTGATTTACCTCCCAACTCGAGCGTAACAGAAGAAAGATGTTCAGCGGCCGCCTTCATCACTTCTTTGCCGACCGCCGTGCTCCCGGTAAAGAAGATGTGGTCGAAAGGGAGTTCTAACAGTGTTCGCGCTACTTCGGCATCGCCTTCGACTACGGAGACGACGTTCGGGTCGAAAATATCTTCGCTCATCTGCTTGATCAGCGACGATACAGCCGGGGCGACTTCAGATGGCTTTATCACCACAGCGTTGCCGGCCGCCAAAGCTGAAACCAGTGGTCCTGCTGCCAGGCTAAAGGGGTAATTCCACGGTGACATTACGAGGCACACTCCTTTTGGCTCGTACTGGACCC
>JBIQJZ010000225.1:0-5974 GCA_044507115.1 Flammeovirgaceae bacterium
GGACGTAATAGCCCAATTCTCTATTTCTCTCCTCCCATCGCAAGTACCTTCTTGACTCCCGCTCTTTGACGGTTCCGACTGACAACCTCGACAATCTCACGAGATCCATATCACGCAACGATGGCTCGGCTTTAATCGCTGCGAGCGTTACGAGCTTGGCAAGTGCTTTCACGGGCAAATCCCATCCAGCATCTAAGCCTGTTCCCAACAAATGGGGTAAGCATGGCTGGATGGTACTCTCTCTTCGGACAAAGTCAATAAACCAACTGTCGTTCTGACGGCACTTCCGCAATATGACCAATCTTCCCAGCCCTGTACTCAGCATACAGCGCCCGGATCTCTTCCATACTATCTGCAATGAAGGGTCCGTGTGATACGATCTCGTGATGTTGTGGTTGGGCTGCATACAACACAACTCGCGCACCATGATCACCTCCTGCTAATACGAGTTGACTGTCTCCAGAGTGCTCCGTGCGATCCAGCCATCCGACCTGGTCTGCAGCGAGGTTCTGACGATGTTCGCCTACTTGGACATTTCCGTTCACCACATATAGAAACGCATTGTAGTCCGCCGGCAGGCTGCCCGCAAGTGCAGCGCCGGGCTTCAGTGTGATTTCCACTACGGTCAACGGTGTGTAATTGTCCACCGGTGACGACACCCCCATGAAATTACCGCTGTATACGCGAGCGTTCACTCCTGTACTGGATGCCACTGGCACATGCGCCGCCGTCAAACGCTGTATTCGCGGCGTTGCCTTCCTGTCTTTCTTTGGCAGGTTGAGCCATAGCTGGAGTAACCTCATGTTGGTCGGCGATGCAATGACCTCGGTGTGGACAATGCCCTTGCCTGCGGTCATGATCTCGAAGTCCCCTTTACCCAGCGCCTCCTCTCCTTCTCCGAATCTCCCTTCCAGTACCAGCGACACGGTTTCAAATCCCGCGTGCGGATGCGGCCCTCCGGCTGGCTCATAATCGGTCTTGTCGAGCATATCGTCCATCAGCAAGATAAAAGGGTCGCTTTCAGCAAAGTCAAGCTGAATGATGGGTCTGGCGGTATGACTCCTGCCCAGGAACCCTGGGTTCGTGGCAGGAGTATACACCGTTGTTAGTTTTCTGTTTACAGTATCCATTGTTTTTTGATTTACGCAGTTGAGCGTGTTGTTGCTGTCCTCGCGAGGATAGGCGCCTTGTATTGTCGTCCCCACGCAATCACGGCTGTGAGTATCCCGAGAGTCAGGCTTGTGCCGATCGCCGAAAACTCGCCGCGGACCACGTGATAGAGGACCGCAAGGACCATTACTAAGCCTAGCGCCAAAGCTGCAAGCACAGTAAGTTTCGGGCGAATCCGCAAAGCGGCAGGTAATAATAACCCCAAGCCTCCTGCAAACTCACTCACGCCAATGAATCGAACAAGCCAGGGGATATCACCCGCTAGCGGGACAATTCGGGCTAATTCCTCAATTGGTGTGGTCGATTTCATAAATCCGATGGCGAGGAACATGCCTCCTACCAGCACCTGAACTATCCAAAGTCCTGTGTGCCATGCTCTTGATGAGTTAACGTGTTTTGTTGTCATAAAGATGTTTGTTTTATAACGACAAAACTGCGTATTTTGGCTTACCAAAAGTAAGCACTTAACAAAAGGTAAGTAGTTACCTTTTTGTAAGTACACCTCAACTGTATGACAAAGAAGAAGTTCGACACGGTTGCCGGTGAGCATGAATGCCGCCTGCAGCTAAATGCCATTGGCGACGCCCTCTATGCGATTGGGGGGAAATGGAAGCTTAGGATCATCATTGCTCTGATCCATGGAAAGAGGCGCTTCAACGAACTCCAACGCACTATCGAGGGTATATCTTCGAAAATGTTAGCCTCCGAACTGAAAGAGCTTGAACTGAACGGATTTGTCAAACGTCGTGTCTTTACGGAGACTCCGATCGTGATTGAATACGAGCTCACAACCTATGCTTTGACAGTGCAGCCTGTGCTCAAGTCACTGAGCGAATGGGGTAGTCTGCATCGCAGAAGGATCCGACAACAAATGAAGAAGGAATACGAAGCAGCCAAGCAAAAGGTCACTTGAAATTTCTTCCTTCCGGGAATATTTTCACCTGTATCATTTCTTGTTCTTTTTTTGTCAGGATGGGTGCTGTCTTTTCATCCGACCTCGAAAGTTTTACTTCCAGGGTTTCCTGCGTGAGTTTTCCCAGAAGTCGGTTCAGGTTAAAACATCGCTTGACAATAACATGAACCACCTCTCCTTCACGCTGAAGTTTACCTTCAACCATCAACAACTTTGACTGTAGAATCTCCTTGCGGTATTTGTCAAACAGTGCCGGATAAACTACCAGGTTAGATGTACCGGTTTCATCTTCCAGAGTCATGAAACAGATTCCACTGGCTGTTCCGGGACGTTGTCGAACAAGTATCAATCCCGCTGCCTTTACGGCAGTACCATTTGATGCTGCGTTCAATGCTGCAGATGACATCACGCGTAAGGAATCGAGCTCTTGACGGATAAAACTCACCGGATGTGCTTTAATGGAGAATGAAGTGCTTGCGTAATCCTGAACAACATGCTCCGACAACGACATTTCCGGAAGCGCAATTCCGCCCTTGGGCGTATCTTCCACCTGACGCTCCGTAAAGATAGCTGCTGGTCGATCTTTGATAGAAGCATCCCATAGAGCGTTCCTTCTGTCGATTCCGATTGATCTGAAAGCATCTGCTTCAGCGAGACGTTCCAATGTCGCATCACCCAGTCCTGTTCGACGCAACTCACCTACAGTCGTATAGCCTGTTCCGCGACTGGCAATCAGCACTTCTATCTCCTGGTTCCGTATTCCCTTGATCTGTCGGAAGCCAAGGCGGAGAGCACAGTACTTGTCTTTTTTTTCTTCTAGTGTATTGTCCCAACTGGAATGGTTAACATCTATCGCGCGAACTTCCACTCCGTGATTCTGTGCGTCTATAATGATCTGTGCTGGCTGATAAAAGCCCATAGGCATGCTGTTAAGCAGTGCACAGGCAAATACATCAGGATAGTAGCACTTCAGCCAGGACGAAACATATACCAGTAGCGCGAAACTCACGGCATGGCTTTCCGGAAATCCATAACTACCAAAACCCAGTAGTTGTTTGAAAACCCGCCGGGCATACTCTTCCTGGTAACCATTGCGAATCATTCCGGTTACCAGCTTTTGTTCGAAATGTGCGATCGTACCTTTGGCTTTGAAAGTCGCCATTCCCCTTCGAAGTTCATCCGCTTCCGCAGGAGAAAATCCGGCGGCGACAATTGCGATCTTCATAGCCTGTTCCTGGAACAGCGGTACGCCGAGCGTACGGCTGAGAATTTCTTTCAGCTCTTCCGATGGGTACTCCACCTGTTCTTCTCCGTTTCTGCGTCGAAGGTAAGGGTGCACCATATCCCCCTGGATCGGACCTGGGCGTACAATGGCAACTTCGATTACCAGGTCGTAAAAACATTTCGGCTTTAGCCGGGGGAGCATGGATTGTTGTGCCCGGCTTTCGATCTGGAAGACACCGATTGTATCCGCGTGTCCAATCATCTCATATACCGCAGGATCATCCTGGGGAATATTGGCAAGTGTTAAATCAAGTCCGTAGTGTTGTTTGCACAGATCGAATGCTTTTCTGATACAAGTCAGCATCCCTAATGCCAATACATCGATCTTCAGAAAGCCGAGGGCTTCGATGTCGTCTTTATTCCATTCGATGTTTGTTCTGTCCTCCATCCGTGCATTCAGCACAGGACAAAGCTCGGTCACTTTTCCATCCGTTATAACAAAGCCTCCCGTGTGCTGGCCGAGCTGTCGCGGGAAACCGATGTACTGGGCTGTCAGTTGTAGGACTTTTTGCAGATGTGGATCATCGGGATTTAATCCCTGGTCGCGTATTCGCTTTCTGTCAAACCCATCATCCTGAAAATCCCAGATCAATCCCGATGCCCGGTTGATTGTATCAATGGACAACCCCATTGCTTTACCCACATCCCTGATCGCTCCCTTGTGATGCAGTTGTGTTACTGTTGCCACGATCGCGGCCCGATCGCGCCCGTATTTTGCAAAGATATACTGCATGACTTCCTCCCTCCTTTCGTGCTCGAAGTCCACATCTATATCCGGTGGTTCATTTCTGGCGGATGAAATGAATCGCTCAAAAAGAAGATCGAACTTTGATGGATCCACAGACGTGATACCCAGGCAAAAGCATACCGTCGAATTAGCTGCTGATCCCCTCCCCTGGCATAAGATACCCTTGCCTTTTGCATACCGAACAATGTCGTATACAGTGAGGAAGTAGGCTGCATAGTTCATTTCTTCAATAAATTTCAGCTCATACTCCAGGTTATTTTTTATTTTATCCGGGATGGATTGTCCGTAAATATCACGCGCACCATTCCACGAGAGATAAACCAGTTCCTCCTGCGGAGTTCTCCCTTCTGACGTGATTTCCTTCGGGTATTGGTACTTCAATTCATCGAGTGAAAATGTACAGGCTTCTGCGATTATTTGAGATTGGCGAATTGCCTCAGGGTATTGCCGGAAAAGCCGGAGCATTTCCTCGTTCGTCTTTAAATATCTTTCTGCATTGGGATAAAGACGGAAACCTGCGTTGTATATGGTACATTTTTCACGAACACAGGTAACCACATCTTGTAGCTCTCTCCGCATAGGATGATGATAGTATACATCATTGGTTGCGACAAGCGGTATATTCATCCGTCGTGAAAGGGTGTTAAGACGCGCCAAACGTTTAGCGTCCTCTCCGCTGTAACTTCTGGAAGCGCCTAGCGACAACCGGCCTTTCCAGATATGTGCGTACTCTTTAAGGGCGATAACAAACTCCTCCTCGAACTGATAATCTTCATTTAAGCCAGGTGGTGGGATAACGATGAATTGTGTTTCGCGGATAGTTCGGTATACGTCGTCCTTGTAAAGATGACAACTCCCCTTTTCAGTACGCCGGTTTCCAAGAGTAAGCAGCTCGGACAATTCCCCGTAGGCTTCGCGGTTAGTAGGAAACGCCAGGAGCGATGGGCCATCCAAAAGGTCCAGTCGACAAGCTGGTATAAGCCTGACCCCGTATTTTTTCGCCGCGATATGTGCACGTACGATTCCGGCGAATGTATTCCGGTCAGCAATTGCAATTGCGGGATAGTTATACGCGGCAGCCTGCTCAATTATTTCTTCCGGGTGAGAGGCTCCCCGAAGAAAGCTGAAGTTAGTGGTAATTTGAAGCTCCGTGTATTGCATGGCAATTGTTCTTAACTGAAGTATCCATGTAAAAACCACTGCGCTTTATGTTCGTCATAGTGTCCCGACCGGAATAGCCAATAACGATTACCCTCTTCGTCCTCAACCCTGTAGTAGTCGCGATGCTCCCCCTGGCGTATCCACCACTCCTGCTCTATACGCTCGGGTCCATCAGCCCTGATAATTTGATGCACCTTGCCACGATGTCGAAATAACATGGGTGGATAATCCGGAATCGGTGCCGCGACTTCAATTCGCTGCGGAACGGGTAGAAGCTGAAGTGGCCGAGGCTTATCAGCACGCCATTCACTCGCGGGACTCTCATGGAGTGCGGTTGCGGATTGGATAGAGTTCTCCGGCCAATAGCGTTCAGCAGGAAGGTATCGATGCACACACCCGCCTCCCAATCGAGCACTCACGCGGTCGACGAGTTCTGACAGACTTGAATCATTCAACCCGCCTGCGAGCTCAAACATTTTTTCCTGTTGAGATTTATGTTCTTCCACTTCCCCGGCTTCCAACACAAATAATTCTATCCCGAGAGCGGGTTCTATACTTCCAAGTTTTAGTTCAAACAACTTGAAAAGGTGACTGACATGGTAGCTGGGGCGATGCGTACCTATCCGAATATCTTCTATCTTTCCACCCACGCGGTAGCCTTTGAATGTCGCTCGGCGAATTCCCAATTGCGCTTGTTG
>JBIQJZ010000226.1:0-5931 GCA_044507115.1 Flammeovirgaceae bacterium
ATCATCCCAGAAATTGTTCACTGGATTGATATACTGCACTTCGAAAAGCGATTCAATCGAATTCTCAGTTTCAGGATTGAAGTTGTCGGCATAGTTGTCATTCAGAGCATAGCCGAGAGTTGCCACCTGATTGCAGAGGTCGACAGTCTTCTGCCACTCACCTAACGTCAGATAGACCTTTGCGAGCATACCTACAGCCGCACCTTTTGATGCGCGGCCGATGTCATTTGCGGCATACGCTTCTCTGCGAGGGAGCTGCACAATTGCTTCCTCGAGATCTCTAATGATCTGAGTGTAGACCTCCGACGTCGGTGTACGGAAAGGCCGCAAATCGTCTCCGGGTGTCTGTGGTTGGAGGATCAAAGGCACATCGCCAAAAAACCGAACCAGGATAAAGTAGTAGTAAGCTCGAAGAAATTTCGCTTCGCCAAGAATCCTGTTCTTGAGTTCATCATCCATAGGCGTGTCCGGGACCTTCTGAAGTACCAGATTCGCATACAAGATCCCTGGCGCCGGACCCTGATAGAGGTCGAGCACACCGCGATTATCAGTGGTGGTAATAAAATTCGCCTGGTCCTTTGTCTCGATGCCGTCGTTAGCCTCAACAGGGTTTGCCCCCACTTCACTGTTACCCGCAATGATATCCGTCGTCCACATGCGCATATTGTGAAGCTTCGGGCGTTGCAATGGTTGATACGCGGCATTTATCGCGGCAATCGCATCATCAGCGGTTCGGTAAAAGTTCTCGGTGTTCACCGTATCCAGCGGATACTTTTCCAGGAAGTTCTCGCAGCTCATCGCCATGAGCATCAGAAAGAGTACAGCTATATATTTCTTATTCATAGGATTGTTCATTTTTGGTGAAATCAGAAAGTGAGGTTAGCGCCTACGCTGATCGTTCTCGCCTGTGGATACACACTCAGATCAATGCCTGTGGGATTGTCGAGCTCGGGATCATTCCCTGAGTATTTCGTGAACGTCAGCAGATTCTGCGCTGACACGTATACCCGTGCTCGCTTCATCGCAATCCGCTCCGATATCGATGTAGGAAGACTGTAACCAAGTGTCACGTTCTTGATTCTTACATAAGATCCATCCTCGACAAACCGGTTTGAAGGACGTGCGTTCTTGTTTGGATCGCCAAAGACAGCGCGCGGCATGCTCGTAGCAGTACCTTCGCCGACCCAGCGTTCAAGCACACGAGTCGTCTGGTTCTGCACGGTTCCCATGCTTTCCTGCCAGATCAGGTTGGCGTTGAATATGTCCTTGTCGTATTCACCCTGCACGTAAACCGCAAGATCGAAATTGCCGTAAGCAAATGTGTTGTTCATCGCAAACATGAACTTCGGATTCGGATTGCCGATAAATGTGCGGTCATCATCATTGATGAGTCCATCATGGTTGAGATCCAGGAATCGGATATCCCCCGCAGAGGTACGGTTGTAAATGTCCGAGCCCGCTGTTTGCACAGCATACGCTTCAACCTCCGCCTGCGTCTGGAACAACCCATTCGTAACATGACCAAATAGTGCGTTGATCGGATGTCCTTCCTGCAATCTTGCGATGTTGTAGTTCAGGCCGATACCACCACGCATGATCGGCACCGTGTCATTCAGACTGATGATCTTGTTCTGCAGGAACGTCACGTTAAAATCAGTGTTCCATTTTAGCTGACGATCCATCGTCTTGGTATTAACAGTCACCTCAATGCCCCTGTTCTGCATCTTTCCAGCATTGACCGCAGGACGGAAATCGGGATTGTAACCCGTTGAGATCGGCACTGCGGCGTTCACCAGCATGTTGTCCGTATTCTTAACAAACCCCTCAACGGTTACGTTAACCTTGTTATTCCACATGCCGAGATCAACGCCAATGTTCGATTGCTTTACCGCTTCCCATTGGATAGAAGGATTGGACATCGCTAACGGGTAGACAGATTCAACAAGCTGGCCGTTGAAATTGTACTGTCCGGTAACGAGAACGGAAGCGAATTGATAGCTGCCGATTTCCTGGCTTCCTGTCTCGCCATAACCCGCTCTGATCTTGACATCGCTGAGAAATGCAAGGCTTCCGGTTTTGAAGAAATCCTCCTCCGATAATCGCCATGCTGCAGAAAAAGACGGAAAGGTTCCAAACCGGTTTGAGGGACCAAACCGCGAAGAGCCATCGCGTCGAATCGTGGCAGTAACAAGGTAGCGATCATCATAGCCATAGTTAATACGGCCGAAGTATGAGAAAAGAGACCACTCATTTGTTGTCCCTCCGTTGTCCAGATTGTCCCGGCTTCCAGCGTTGATCTCCTTCGTGAGATCGCTGGCAAAACCCTGACGAACGGCCGAAACAAATGAGAATGTATTGGCCTGCGCGCTTGTGCCCGCCAGCACTGTGAGATCGTGTACGTCATTGAAATTCTTGTAGTAAGTGACCGTATTATCCCACAACCAAGTCAGACTCTTGTTGTGGCGCACTCCCAGGTACGTAAGATTCTGCGGCGTCGGGTGCCAGTCGTATTTAGGATTCCAGTTCTTGGTGTCCCAGAAATTCGCCTGAAGTCCCACACCAGACCTGACTTTCAGATTATCGATAATCTCCAACTCGCCATACATCGAGCCGATCATGTTGTATCCCTTCGTCGTATTTTCCGGAACCAGCGCCTGTCCAACCGGGTTGTTCATCCCTCCATACCACAGTGGATTCCCTAACGGATCGGAGTACTTTCCATTTGCATCGTACACCGGCTGAACAGGGACCATGGCCATTGCGTCGCGGACATTGTAGTTTCCGCTGTTCTTGATATCGTGGTTCAGCAGAATATTGTGACCGAACTTCAAGCGACCCATTACCTGGTGGTCGCCATTGAATTGCAGCGAGTACCGTTTATAACCCGTATTGATGATGATACCCTGATGGTCAACCACATTCCCGGAAACATGGTATGTGGACTGGTCACTTCCACCGGAGTACGACACCGAAAGACTGGTGCGAGGAGCAGTCCGAACCATGGCATCAAGCCAGTCCGTGCCGCGGCCGAGCGACGAAGGATCAGCGTAGGCGGGGTTCACGGGCTGTCCATTGGCAGCCATCATCTCGCTATTCAGCTGTGCAAACTGAGACGCGTCCAGCATCTCCGTTAGATTTGTCGGCTGTTGAAAAGCAGTAAAGAAGTCGATGTTAAACGAAGAGGAGCCCTTTTTTCCCCGTTTGGTCGTGATAATTACTACACCATTAGCAGCCCTCGATCCGTAGATTGCAGTCGCCGAGGCATCCTTGAGAATCTCTATGTTCTCGATATCATTTGGGTTGATTGTGTTCAGACCCGATTGCGTCGGAAACCCGTCGATGACAATCAAGGGATCAGTTCCATTGATTGAGCCCAATCCCCGGATGATCATTCGCGCATCGTTACCCGGTATGCCAGAAGTCATGACCTGTAACCCCGCGGCACGTCCTTGCAGCGCGTCGCTCACCGTCACAACGGGAAGGGAGGTGAGCTCCTGCGGCTTGACACTCGCAACTGATCCGGTAACATCCCGACGTTCCTGCGTTCCATAGCCCACGACCACAATCTCGCGAAGAGACGTAATATCGGGGTTGAGTACTACATTGACAGACGTCCTTCCGGCAACCGATATTTCCTGGGATTCATAGCCAATTGAGGTGATTACCAGGATTGCTTGTTCGTCCGGGACATCGACGCTAAAATTCCCATCGACGTCAGTTTGGGTGCCCATGACCGTTCCTTTAATAAGGATACTTACGCCGGGTATGGGGAGGTTATCCCCACCATCCGTGACTCTCCCCGTCACAGTGCGGCGCTGTTGCGCGGCTGCCAAAATTTCCGCTACGCCGACTACCAGGAGGAGACTCGCGAACAGAATTGCTTTCGGTAATAATTGCTTCATAAGCGTTTTGGTTGAATCTGAATGTTTTCGAGGGATTACGCGGACCCCAAACGATTGCTGAAATTAGTGACGCACAACGTGTCGTGGCCCCGAAAAAGGGACAATATAGACCTCCACTGTGGAGATTTTGCAAATTGATCTGGCAATCAGGAGATTACGCCCAGGATATATTGCTTCAATATAGACGAAGTACAGCTACCCAGTGCGTTGGATTGCCACCGGGAGAGCGAAATCTGGTAGAATTTGATTTCAGGATCGGGCAGGATGTCTAATCCTGGTCAACACGAGCAACATCGTCCTCAACTGACTTTATGTCCATTACTCCCTTCATAAATTCGTCCCCGGGAAGAATCGACCTGTTCTTGACGCGTGTTTTATAGGCGTAAACCGTATTCACAGAATAATTCAAAATCTCACTGATCTTCTTGTTGTCGTGAATGCCGAGCCTGATCAAGGCAAAAATCCGCAGGTCGGCATTCAGTTCCCCTTCGTTTTCCGGAACAAAAGGATCAGCCGGGTCAATCAGTTGGTTGAAGCGATGCACAAAATCCGGGAACAACCGGAGAAAGACCTCATCAAAATCCTTAACAAACCGGGCTCGCTCCTCTGCGGGATTGTATTTACCGAGCATACTGAGCGCTTCCTTCTTCTTGTCATTAACCAGGAAATTCATGATCTGTTTGCGAAGAACATCGATCCTGTTGACGTAGTCGGTTGTCATATTGAAGTAGTAGCCCACGTATTCCTCCTTGATCTTATGAGCCTCCACCAGTTTCTGGTTGAACAATTGAAGATTGTGATTAGCCTGCTTGATCTGAGCCTCTGCAATTTTCAGTCTTTTGAGTTGCTTGTATATTATTATAGAGAATACCAGCACCAGGATTCCGATGAACGTGATACCCGCGGAGTAGATCACCCATCGAAGTCGTCGCTCATCCATGGTATTCAGCTGATCTGCCGCAATCAGCGGAAGAATTGAATTGATCTCTACCTGTCTTTGCCGCGCACCGTAAAACTGCGCGTCTTTCAGTGCCTGGCGTATGAAGATGTAGGCATCCTGAGATTCGCCGCGCTGGTGAAGATGCCGGGCCAGTGTGTACATTGCAGCGGTCTCTTTGATCGCTCCTCGCAGGTCGGAGATAGAAGACAGCAACAGATTCTCGATGGTTTTTTCTTCATTACCAAGATTCATCCACGCCTCTGCGAGGTCGTAGTAATAGACCGCAGCCTGCGGATGACTAAGTGTGTTGCGGCTGATCAGCACATCGCTGGTGCGAATCACCTGATCGTAGTTTCTCAGGTGCAGGTCTTTGACGATCGTCAGATACAGAAACTGATAGCTATCCGGATCGCAATGGCTAAGAGCCGAGTCCAGATAGTGGCGATAGTGTCGCCGGTAGACATCCATAAAGTAGTCGTGATTGTTGAAGATCATCAGATCGGCATATGCCCGGGCGGACAGTCGATAATAATCTACCAACGAGGAATCCGGCAATGAACGTACGTCAATCGCCCGCAGGGTATCATACGTCTCTTTAAACATCCCTCCCGACAGTAGCGTAAATCCGAGTTTGAGGTGCGCATAGCCCGTCCGGGAAGCATCATTCAATTCTCGCGACGTTTCAACCAGTTTCCGCGCGTAGCGGAAGGCCGAATCGTTGACAAATGTTTTGTATTCGTGATATAACTCGTTGTAGATATCGAACTTCATCACGAGATCTGAGCGATCGACCGACGCCATCCGTTCATGGAGCCCGTCAATGCGCCGGAGTTTCGCGTCGACGTACATATCCTGGCGAGCGATCTCGTTCTTCAGCACAGTAGTAAGGCTATCCAAGGGACCCCGCCCAAACGCGGCCGCCGGCAGCAGGCCCAGGAGAGAAAAGATGACGATACGCTTCAGCATGGTTTGACCCTAAAGATAGTTGGAATGGTCCATAGTCCACAGTCTACAGTTGTCGGGGTACGATCGCAGTTGCATGCATTGGACATTTCAGGCACGGTCCTATCGCGGAACCGCGGAGGTTTG
>JBIQJZ010000227.1:0-5876 GCA_044507115.1 Flammeovirgaceae bacterium
ATCGGGGTGAGGATCGAAAACAATGTCGTACTCACCGATGATGGCCTGATTGATCTTATGAAAGATATTCCACGCGAGGTGGAAGAGATCGAAGACCTCATGAATGCAAAGCCATAAGGTCGGGAAACGCGCATACCGCAGCTTAGACGGAGAACGATTCCCCGCATCCGCATGTACGGGATGCATTGGGGTTGATGAACTGAAAACCCTTCCCGTTTAGGCCATCGGAAAAGTCAAGGGTAGTCCCAAGCAGGTATAACAACGATTTTTTGTCGACGAGGATTTTGATACCACGATCCTCAAAAACCTGGTCAAGCGGGTTGATATTCTCGTCAAAACCCAAGTCATACATCAGACCGGAGCATCCGCCACCTTTAACAGACACGCGAATATTGGCGGTTTCCGGCTTGCCCTCTTCCTTGCGCAGTTCGAATATCCTCTCCTTCGCCTTTTCTGTTACAGATATCATTTTAGTGACAATTTAGATTTGGTGTCAACTCAATGTTGCTTAAAAACTTTCTATTGCCGCAAAAAGTTTCTTCTTTCGGATACAAAGTTAAATCAATTATGGAGAAAGTGGAACACATCGGCATAGCCGTCCGCAACCTGGCGGAAGCCAACGAGACTTTTAGCCGGTTGCTCGGCCAGAAACCGTATAAAGCAGAGGTGGTCGAATCGGAGGGCGTAACGACTTCCTTTTTTAGGGTTGGCGACGTCAAGATCGAGCTTCTTGAGGCTGCCGACGAGAACTCTCCAATTGCGCGATTCATCGAGAAAAGAGGGGAGGGTATTCACCACCTTGCGTTCGCTGTCGCTGATATCAAAGACAGTGTCAGGAAGTATGCTGAACTGGGTTTCGAGGTTATAAACAAAGAACCAAAAGCGGGTGCAGACAACAAGCTCGTGGTTTTCCTTCACCCGAAAACTACCGGCGGAGTGCTGGTGGAGTTATGCCAGGAGCGAACCTAGTAACCTTGTTTTGCTTTGCGACCCCCAAACTGGATGTCGTTGTAGTACTTCTGTTTCCGTTTTCCTTCAGCCGTCTTGTAATAAGGCTTGCTGCCGGCACAGGAACTGAGAACTATTGCGAGGATGATCGTAAGACCCCAATACTTTTTCATAGCGCACTGTTTCGGGTGGTTAATACTACTTCACCACTAAAAAGAACCGCGTTTGAATTATAATTCAGATTTTGCGTCCGTAAAGCCGACAAACGGCTAATAAAAATAGACAGAATATCTTGATGGAGAATAAAAGGTTGGAAATCAGTCAATTGGGTGAATTCGGCCTGATCGATCGGATTCGGGCGAGATTCGGCGTATCGCAAGCCAGCACCGCCTTTGGAATTGGCGACGACGCCGCAGTTATTGATGCCGGTGATGATTTTCTGTTGGTAGCGACGGATATGCTGGTCGAGGGGGTTCACTTCGATTTGACGTACACACCCATTCAGCATCTCGGGTACAAGGCTGTTGCGGTTAACGTGTCTGACATTGCCGCCATGAACGGCCGCGCAGAACAGATCACGGTAAGCCTCGCGCTCAGTAACAGGTTCTCCGTTGAGGCTGTTGATGCGTTGTACGATGGCATCAAGGCTGCTTGCGAGAACTACAACGTTGATCTCGTCGGAGGTGACATGACATCCTCATCGTCGGGCCTGGTGATATCCATCACAGCCGTTGGTAAAGTGTCGAAGAAAAACATAGTGTATCGGAGCGGAGCGCGGGAGCACGACATCTTATGCGTGACCGGTGACCTCGGTGGCGCATTCACAGGTCTACAGGTGTTGGAACGGGAGAAGCAGGTTTTTCTTGCGAACCCAGACATGCAACCCGGACTGGAAAAGTACGACTACATCGTCGGTCGCCAGTTGCGTCCGGAGGCGCGAACGGAGATTATTCTGGACCTGGCGGAATTTGGGGTGGTGCCGACGTCAATGATCGACGTCTCGGATGGCCTGGCTTCTGAACTGCTTCATCTTTCAAAAGAATCCAAGGTCGGTGTTCGGATTTACGAAGATAAGATTCCCATCGACCAGCTTACGTTTAATACAGCAGTTGAGTTTAGCCTCGATCCGGTAACTTGTGCACTTAACGGCGGAGAGGACTACGAGCTCTTGTTTACGATTGCAAAGAGTGACCAGGATAAGATCAAGAACCACCCCGACATCCATCTGATCGGATACGTTCACAGTCGTCCGGATGAGAACGTCATGGTGACGAAGTCCGGCAACACAGTTCATCTGAAGGCGCAGGGTTGGAACCACTTCTAACATTGTACGATCGACCAAGTTATAACTATGCAAAACGACCCAGAGTTGAACGGAAAGTACCTTGGCACGATCTCCCAGGATTTTGTCAAGGTCGCAGATACCTTAAAGGAAGCTTCATATCAGATTCGCAAGCGAGGCTTTTCCCCTCACCCGATCTTTCCTGTCTGCAAAGTTGAGCAGCCGATCGGACAACTCTTGATCAATACCGGCGTGAATGGTACGGAGTGGAGGTACTACGCATCCTATCTGGATGAATTTGTGCAGCGCGAACTGATCTCCGACCAGGATGCTTTCATCGCTGCCTACAAAGATCCGGACGAATTCTGCTGTTTGTTTGTAGTCGACGAAGAGTTCACGCGGTTTGTGTTTATTCCGTTCCCGGAGGATTGACGTTATGCGGCGTTGAATATCTCAGCCAATCGTGGCAGTAGTCTTTTAACTCCGGGAAGAATTCGCGGAATTCTTGCCTGAATAGTTCGTAATTCTCCTCCAGATCTTTTGAAGCATGCTCCATTCGTGATGCGTACGGCGTACGACTCGCCATCCCAGACAATGCACGGTGGATCCCGTCAACGCTGCGATAGTTGAACAGCCAGTTGCCGCGCATCATGTACGGAAGCATTCGCCGGAAATCTGCGGGCAGAATAGCTGAAAAGCTCTGTAGGGTTTCGTAAGTATTTGCAGTGAATGCGTGCAGTGATTGTTCGTGATAGGACGACCAATCAGTTGCGAGGTAGTGATCGTAAAAGACGTCGACGATCACTCCGGCGTAATGCCTGTATCCCGCGCGAAGCCGGGCCTTGCTTCCTCGTACGATCGGGTGCTCATCCGTAAAGGCGTCGATGGCGCGGTGTAACTCCACTCCTCGGACGATTTCCGGTTCGTATCTGCTCAGCGCTATTCGCCCCTTGATGAAGTCGCCCGTCATATTTCCGACCAGTATTTTTTTCGCTCCTCCCGATAAATACGCATGCGCGAGAAAATTCATACAGGTAAATTTATTGGTTATTTGTTATTAAGTTGTTAGGTTGGAGAGAAAACCAAGATGCTCTTATGAACCATTTAGCTCGAATGAAGTTACTGATCAACCTTGCAAAGGTTGACGGACAGGTTGCCGACAACGAAAAGAACTATCTCGTTAATATCGGACGTGCGAATGGCATCTATCCCGATGAATTATACCCGCTTTTTACACAGCATCATGAGGTGCCGGTTCCATCCAATCTGTCGAATGATGAGAAATTTGAGCTGCTGGTCACACTTGTTCAGTTGATGAAACTAGACGAGCGGATGTACCGGGAAGAGATAGCGTTTTGTGCACAGGTAGCAGCGCGGCTTGGCTACAGCCGGCAGGCGATGTTCGAACTACTCGCACATGTGAAATCAGGCAAGATGGAGGCTAGCGAGTTGGACTCATTGAAGAAAGTCACCCAGAACTTCCTGACCAACTGATCACCATCTTCTGAGCGTTATTCGCTTATTTACCCGAGTCGCCCTATTTCCCGTCTTACCCTTATTTCCTACTTTTGCAGTCCACTTTGAGGAACAGGACGGGAATGGAAAACATTCGCAATTTTTGCATCATCGCCCATATCGACCATGGGAAAAGTACTCTGGCAGACAGGCTTCTGGAATTTACAGGGACACTCACGTCGCGCCAGATGCAGGCCCAGGTGCTGGACAGCATGGATCTTGAGCGGGAGAAAGGTATTACGATAAAAGCCCACGCGATCCAGATGAACTATAAGCTGGATGGCCAGGAGTACGTCCTCAACCTTATTGACACACCCGGACACGTAGATTTCTCGTATGAGGTGTCGCGTTCGATAGCTGCCTGCGAGGGGGCGCTACTCATCGTGGATGCCAGCCAGGGTATTGAGGCGCAAACGATATCAAATCTCTACCTGGCCTTGGAACACGACCTGGAAATCATCCCGGTGCTGAACAAGATTGATCTGCCACACGCTATGCCGGATGAGGTTACGGAGGAGATCGTCAATCTGATCGGGTGTAAGCCAGAGGACGTCATTCACGCCAGCGCTAAGGAGGGAATTGGAATCGAGGAGATACTTAAAGCGGTAGTTAGCCGCATTAAACCCCCGAAAGGCGATCCTAAGGCCCCTCTGCAAGCCATGATATTTGACTCGGTATTCAACTCTTTCCGGGGGATCGAGGTGTACTTCCGAGTGTTCAACGGCACTATCCGGAAGGGTGAACGAATCAAATTTGTTGCTACCGGCCGGGAGTACTTCGCGGAGGAGATCGGTGTATTGAAACTGGACAAACAACCAAAACAGGAAATACTAGCAGGTAACGTTGGGTACCTTATCTCAGGCATCAAAGTAGCCCGGGAAGTGAAAGTCGGGGATACCATTACGCACCCCGATAAACCAGGTGAAGCAATCAAGGGTTTTGAAAACGTCAAGCCAATGGTCTTTGCGGGTATATACCCCGTGGATACCTCGGAGTTTGAAGAACTGAGGGCTTCGATGGAGAAACTTCAACTCAACGACGCGTCGCTGGTATGGGAGCCCGAAACTTCGGCCGCACTTGGATTTGGCTTCCGATGCGGTTTTCTCGGAATGCTCCACATGGAGATCATCCAGGAAAGGCTTGAACGCGAGTTTGGCATGACCGTAATCACCACGGTGCCTTCAGTGCAGTTCAAGGCGCACATGACTGACGGCGGGATTCAGGATATCAATGCCCCATCGGAGATGCCAGATCCTACGAAAACCAAACACATCGAAGAGCCTTTCATCCGGGCACAGATCATTACCAAGGCGGAGTTTATCGGTCCGATCATTAGTCTCTGCATGGAAAAGCGCGGCATGATCAAGAATCAGAACTACCTGACTACAGACCGGATTGAGTTGACATTTGAAATGCCGTTGGCGGAGATCGTGTTTGATTTCTTTGATAAGCTAAAGACGATCTCTCGTGGCTATGCTTCGCTTGACTACCAATTGATAGGATATCAGGAGTCGGACATGGTCAAACTGGACGTGATGTTAAACGGTGAACGTGTCGATGCCCTTAGTGCTATCGTTCATCGTGCAAAGGCACACGAATGGGGCCGGAAACTTTGCGAGAAGTTGAAGGAATTGATTCCTCGCCACATGTTCGAGGTAGCGATCCAGGCAGCGATTGGTCAAAAGATCGTGGCCCGCGAGACGATCAGCGCCATCCGGAAGAATGTGATTGCCAAATGTTACGGGGGCGATATTTCGCGAAAGCGCAAACTGCTCGAGAAACAGAAGAAAGGTAAGAAACGAATGCGCCAGATCGGAACAGTGGAGGTACCTCAGGAAGCATTTATGGCGGTCCTCAAGATTGATTGAGGTCTGAAAGATATTTCGATGATCATATTGACGGGCGGTAGTCTTCGACGTTCAGAACTACAACGGTCACAGCGATAGAAAATGACAGAAACGACAACATACACACTCATTGATGGTCGCAAGATATCAACCGACATCAAAGAGGAAATCTCGCAACGGGTTGCCACCCGCAAACAGCAGGGGAAGAAAATCCCGCACCTTGCTATCATCCTCGTCGGCGACGACGGTGCGAGCCAGACTTACGTTGACAACAAGGTCAAAGC
>JBIQJZ010000228.1:0-5852 GCA_044507115.1 Flammeovirgaceae bacterium
GTTCCGTAATCAACTGCTGCGCCAATCACAGCACCCCAAAGACAGCTAGGGCAATCGCCTTCGGGATCACTGTAAAGAATCGGATTGTTATAACTGTAGTTGTAAGGTGTTAATGAAACCAGATCTCCTTCATCTGCAAGCGGATCGACTTGCCACCAGCGACCTGTAGTGTAATCGTAAGTTCTATATTTTGATTGATCAACATTCAATCCCAGATCAAAGATTCTTTCCGTCCGGAATGTCTTTTCACCGGTCCCTTGATTGTACAAGTAACGATTCTCAGTGGTGTTCTCTCTAGAGTAAGAGTTAAATGTTAAACCGAATGGATAATAATCATCCATCTGCACCACTGATGATTTCGCATGCTCCACAGAGAAGTCATCAAAGTATACCTCAAGAGGCGTCTCCTCTTCGTTTGAATAGTAAATATAAACATAGCCAGCGGTGCTGACAACGATATCCGGACTGAATAACCGCTCGTGCGCAACATCCTGGCCCGTTTCTTTTGCGTTTGTGCTCATCCGCATATACCCGCTCTGAGATTCGATCCAATTGAAATCGCGGTCAAATACCAGCCAGTTCAGGTACGCTTTCGGGCCAGAGCCACGATATTGATCGCCAGTAGTTCATTCACATAATCCCCAAATATCTCATATCTTGCACGAAACAACATCGGGTCGCAAACATGCAACTTATGCGTATCGCACGTTGTTAATCTGCTGATATGGAACATGTCATCCTGGTCGATAAAAACGACGTTCCGGTAGGAACCATGGAAAAAATGGAAGCCCATGAAAAGGGACTGCTGCACCGGGCCTTTTCGGTGCTGCTGTTTGACCCCTCGGGCAGGGTGCTGCTCCAGAAACGCGCGGACGACAAGTATCACAGCAGCGGCCTGTGGACCAATACTTGCTGCAGTCACCCGCTGCCCGGGGAAGATGTCGAACAAGCTGCCCGCCGGCGCCTCCTCGAGGAAATGGGGATCGATGTGCAGCCCACCTTCTCACACCATTTTATCTACCAAGCGGAATTCGAAAACGGCCTGATCGAGCACGAACTCGATCATGTTTTTACAGGGACTTTTGACGGTGTGCCTGTTGCGAATCCAAAGGAGGTGCAGGACTGGAAATTTGCGGACCTGGCTTGGCTAAAGGAAGATATTGCCCGCCACCCGGAGGCGTACACCGTATGGTTCAAGCTTATCATGACGCATCCTCAGTTGCAAGTCGCGGAAAGCTGACGGCCTGTTTCCTGAATTTTTTTTCCTCCGGCAATCAGGAGTCTAAGAAGTTTAACCCAGGATCATTAAATTCGCAGACGCAACCAAACCTGAATCCGTTGAAACAGAAATGCCTTTATCTCTGCTTGAACCTGTTCTCATTCGCAGCTCCCTTTCTACTCAGTTTCGTCTACCCCAAACCTGCTTTCGTCAAGAAATGGAAGTATGTCCTTCCGGCCATCGCAACCACGGCAATCGTGTTCGTTGCCTGGAGTGCATTGTTCACGAATCTCGGCATATGGGGATTTAGCGAGCGATACACACTTGGCAAGTCATACTTCGGCGTGCCACTGGAAGAGATACTGTTCTTCGTCTGCATTCCATACGTCTCTCTCTTTGTCTACTTTGCCCTCAACCAACTCATTGAGAAGGATCACCTGTTCCCTCACCAGGAATTGATCTCCAGTGTGGTAATCGTCTTGCTTCTGATCTTTGGTGGCTATTACATGCACCACCTCTATACGGGCGTAGTCTTCCTGGTCACGGCCATGACACTCACGTTCATTTGGCTGAAACTCAGGGTCCGATTTCTGGGCAGATTCTATTTCGCCTTCGCAGTGTTACTCATCCCGTTCCTGTTTGCCGACAGCATCCTGACGGGATCTTTTCTCGACGAACCCGTGGTATGGTATAACAGCGATGAGAACCTTGGTTTGCGGATTGGAACTATCCCGATCGAGGATGTGGTATTCGCCATGTTGCAATTTCTTGTCCCGGTTACGATCTGGGAAAAACTCGAGGAAGCGCGTTTCTGGTAGTCCTGCCTATTCGTATCGCAGCGAAGTTACCGGACTTGCAGTCGCGGCTTTCAGCGATTGCAAGCTAACGGTCAGCCATGCAATCGCAGTAGCGATCAGCCCACTCCCAATAAAAATCCAGGGATTGATGTCGACACGGTAAACAAATTCGTTCAGCCAATTGTCGACAACAAACCAAGCGAGTCCGGCGGCCGGGAGGAACGCGACGATCACAAGCTTCGTAAACTCAGTGGAGAGCATCAGGGTGAGTCCAGTCGCCGTCGCACCCATAACCTTGCGAATACCGATCTCTTTCGTCCGCTGTTCAGCCATAAACGCTGCCAACGCAAACAACCCCAGACAGGCGATAAAGATGGCCAGACCGGAGAAGACCGTGAAGAGCTGTCCCATTCGCTGCTCCGACCGGAACACCTCGTCAAAGCGCTCGTCGAGAAAAGTGTAGTCATACGGCTGGCCGGGAACATGTTGCTTCCATGCGTTTCCAACGGAGGCGACAACCGCTTCCGGATCGCCACTGTAACGGATCATCAGCCGATGGGCGGTATTGGTCAGCCGGATCGCGAGTGGCCGAATCTTAGTTTTCAGCGACTCAAAATTAAAGTCCTTGAACACGCCCACTACCTTGAGACGCTCGATCGTGACATTGTTATTATATAATATCTCTTCCTCCAGTGGTTTCGAAAAACCGAACTCCTTGACGGCGGCTTCGTTTAGTAGAATAGCCGTGGAATCGGACGGAAAGTCGCGCGAAAAAAAGCGGCCCTCTTTTAATTCAAACCGCATCACGTCCTGATGATCATAATCTGCGAAGTACACGCACATGAAATGATCCTGTTCCGAACCCGCCGCGCGAAATACAGTTGTGTTGTCCGCGCCGGGGAATGAGTTGTTCGTGTAGCTACTCGCCACTATTCCGGGCTGCTGTGCTAAAGCGTTCTTGAAGGCATTCCTGTCATCACCCAAGTGACCGGCATTCGGTAGAATCAGCACGTTGTGCTTGTCAATACCAAGATTGCGCTTCTGCATGAAGTCTATCTGCTGATATACGATCGCCGTAAAAATGATCAGGAAAATCGACAGAGCAAACTGGAAGACAACCAGTCCACTGCGCACGCCTCTGCTCTTCATTCCGGCGCGAATTCTTCCCTTGAGGACATCCACGACGCTGAAGGATGTCAGGTAGAATGCCGGGTAGCTGCCGGCGATGACGCCGACTAGAACCACTAAGGCGACTACTGAAATCATAAACACCGGATGGAGCAACGTGTCCATTCCGAGTTGCTTGCCGGCTAATAGATTGAAGTACGGCAGCAACATGTAACAAAGCGCCATCGCGAGAACAACGGCAATTGCGCTGAACAACATCGATTCCGCCAGGAACTGTCGAATCATTTGCGAACGAAGAGATCCCAGCGTCTTCCGAAGACCAACCTCCTTCGCCCTTCCCGCCGACCGCGCCGTCGACAGGTTCATGAAGTTAATGCACGCAATGAGAATGATGAAAATACCAACGCCGGTAAAGCAATAAACGTAGAGGATATTTCCTCCTGGTTCCAGTCCATCGCGTGTTTTCGCTCGCAAGTGAATATCGGTAAGTGCGGTTGTCGGGTAACCAAATGCATTCTCGTCCTGGCCCATCTCACTCATTGATACACCCATCAGTCGTTCTACTTCCGGTCCGACGTACTTCAGTATCATCTCCGGAAACTTCGCTTCCACGTCTGCGATCGCTGTATTCGGCTCCAGCTTAATGTAGGTAAAAAGAAAGTTGTTCAGCCATATAGGCCGCTGCATCTGATCGGCTGACGCAGCCGAGATCAGTGCCTTGAAAATAAAATGAGAGTTGCGCGGAGCATCTTCTGCAACACCAGTGACAGTAAAGGTCTTGTAACCGCCGATCGTGATAAGCTTACCGAGCGCGCTCTCCTGCCCGAAATATTTGCGGGCAATCGTCTCCGTAAGCACCACGGTATTTGGTTCAGTAAGTACAGTCTTTGGGTCACCTTCAATCAGCTTAAAGCTAAAAAACTCAAAGAAGTTGGAGTCTGCGTGAAATACCTTCTCCTCCGTGAACGATACCTCATCCACACGCATAGACGGAGTTCCCCAGAATCTCGCCAAGCGTGTTGCAGACTGAATGCCCGGGATCTCGGCGACAAAACGCTCCGCCATGGGTGGAGGCGTGTTTGTAGACAAAATATTCTGATCCGATATCCGCGCGTGAAGGCCTACCTGGTAAATCCGGTCAGCATCCGCGTGAAACCGGTCGTAACTCAACTCGTCGATGAGGTAGAGCATGATAAGCAGACACGCAGTAATGCCAATGCTCATTCCGAAAATATTGATAGCAGAAAAGAACTTATGCTTCAGAATATTCCGGAAAGCGAGTTTGAAGTAGTTTGTTAACATGGTCAGTGGTGAGTGGTCAGTAGTGAGTGGTCAGTAGTGAGTGGTCAGTAGTGAGTGGTCGGGAGTCATGGTCGGCAGCGAGTGGCAGGCTGGATACAGGTACGAGCGTTCGAGTACTGCGCGCTTTGCTCTACTCACCACTCACCACTCACTACTCACCACTCACTACTCACTCCCTAAATATGAAAGTGCTCCTTAATATTCTCCGTAACGACTTTGCCGTCGAACAAATTCACAATTCGATGTGCGTAGTTTGCGTCGTATGGTGAGTGGGTTACCATGATGATCGTGGTGCCTTCTTCGTTCAACTGCGATAGTAGTTTCATCACTTCTTCTCCGTTGGCGGAGTCGAGATTACCGGTTGGTTCATCGGCGAGGATAACGCGGGGTTTGGCGACGATCGCGCGGGCAATGGCTACGCGCTGTTGCTGGCCACCCGACAATTGCTGCGGAAAATGGTTTCTGCGGTGCATAATATTCATCCGCTCGAGAACTTCCTCTACCCGCTGGCGACGTTCCGACGATGGCACTTTCAGGTACAACAACGGAAGTTCAACATTTTCGAAAACGGTAAGCTCATCGATCAGGTTAAAGCTCTGGAAGACAAACCCGATAGATCCCTTGCGGAGTTGCGCCCGCTGGCGTTCGGAATATCTCGCCACTTCGTGATCGCCGAAATAGTACTCGCCGCCACTCGGATTATCCAGGAGGCCAACGATATTCAGCAGGGTTGATTTTCCGCATCCGGAAGGTCCCATGATGGCGACGAATTCGCCGTCCTTGATCTCCAGATTGATATTGTTCAGGGCGGTGGTCTCGACCTCTTCCGTGGTGTAGATTTTTTCGAGATTCTTCAGTCTGATCATGGTTGTAAGAGTTTGTTTTATGTATGCGCAACGGGATTGTCGCTCATTCGCACCATCATGTGATGTTTCAATTCAGCAGCAAGACCTCGTTGTTTCCAAAGTTTTCATAGGATGATGTGATCACCTGCTCGCCGGGCTCCAGTCCTTCCAGTATCTCATAGTGTTCGGTATTTTTTCTTCCGAGTCTGATGGCGCGCTTTTCAGCGCGATCACCTTTTACTACAAACACCCAGTTGCCTCCGGTATCCTTGTAGAACCCGCCTACCGGTAGAAGTAATTCCTCGGAAGATTGGCCAAGCTGAATTCTCAGACGCAGGGACTGTCCCCGGATTATTCCCTTGGGTGGTTCGCCAACGAAATTCATATCCACTTCAAATCGTCCGTTCGTAACTCCGGGATATTTGTAAGTGATCTCAAGTAGGTAATTCTTATTGTTGAAGCTCGTCTCTGCGCGAAGTCCGGGATGAATCCGCGGCAGATACAACTCATCAATTGGCACTCTCACTTTGTAACTTCCCACGACATCAATCCAACCCAGGC
>JBIQJZ010000229.1:0-5848 GCA_044507115.1 Flammeovirgaceae bacterium
GGGGGATTTTGCTTGCAGGTGCCGCGACTCTTCTGTTTCGCTATGATCTTATCGGCGGATTTTACTGGATGCTGCTAATAGGGGTGGGTATGTTCCTGGGCTACATGGCGATTCAGACCGTCATGTTTGAACGGATGATCGCCTTCTATCAACTCCGGGCGAATGCCGGGTTCTTTATCTATATCTGCGATAGCATTGGATACCTCGGTAGTGTCGGGCTGCTGCTCTATAAGGAGTTCTTTATGAAAAGTCTCCGGTGGTCCGAGATGCTGATGGACTTTATCTACCTCCAGGTAGGGTTAAGTCTTGTATTGCTCACAGCCTCCGTCGTATTCTTTCACCGTCGGGCGAAAGCGCTGCCCGAGCGGGACGCTGATCGCAATTCTGAAGTTCGTGTATTAGTCCCCTGAAATATGTCACAAAGAAAATTGCTTTTTACTCCCGGTCCGCTTACGACATCACCTACCGTGAAACGCGCGGGACTCACTGATATGGGCTCCCGTGATTCCGTATTCATTTCCAACGTCCGCGAGATACGATCGTCGCTGCTTTCCGTTGCGGGTGTTTCAAAGGAAGAGGGATACGAATGTGTGATCGTGCAAGGGTCGGGCACGTTTGCCATTGAGAGTGTTATGAGCAGTGTTATCCGCGATACAGATGTGCTGCTGATACTTATCAACGGTGCATACGGGGAGCGAATCGCCCGGATGTCGGCCATACATAAACTCAATCACCGTGTCTTGCGGTTTGGGGAAGATGAAACGGTATCGCCCAAGTTGACAGAACAGTACCTGCGGGATCACCCGGAGGTCACGCACGTGGCATGCATTCACTGCGAAACGACGACGGGTCTTATGAACCCCATTAGCGAAATTGGCGCGGTGTGTGAGTCGCGTGGCAAAGTGTTTATTGTGGACGCGATGAGCAGCTTTGGTGGTGTTGAGATGGACATGCGCGCCGACCATATCGATTTCCTGGTGTCGTCTTCAAACAAATGCATCGAGGGTGTCCCCGGCTTTGCCTTTGCACTTTGTCGCCGCAGCGAGCTTGAGAAGGCGAAAGGTGCTGCCCGCACGTTGAGCCTGGACCTTTACGACCAGTGGGCCGGACTCGAAGCAAATGGCCAGTTCAGATTTACTCCTCCAACACTCAGTATCATGTCATTCGGGCAAGCGCTGCGGGAACTTGCCGAAGAGGGAGGCGTCCAGGCCCGTGAGCGACGCTACAAGGAGAACAAACGCGTGTTGGATGCCGGCATGCATGAGCTGGGATTCAAAGCCTACTTGCGCCAGGAGATCCAGGGGCATATCATCTCATCCTTTCTGTATCCGGACGATCCGCGGTTCTCTTTCGAAAGTTTCTATCAGAAACTCAGTGCCCGGGGATTTATCATTTATCCCGGCAAGCTCAGCGCCGCGAACGCCTTTCGCATCGGTAATATCGGTCAGATATTCCCCGACGATGTAAGGGCGTTGCTGGTAGCTATCCGCGAAGTGCTGCGAGAGGAAGGCGTTGCTCTCACCAAGGCAGAGAAAATGTCTTGACGAATGTGAAGCATTTAATCGCTTCGATAACACCTTCTTTAACACCAAGCCCGGAATCTTTGATTCCACCGAACGGGGAGTTCTCGATGCGATAGCCGGGTACTTCGTTTACGTTGACTGTCCCCACCTTCAGTGCCTTGATCGTCTTGATAATGTCCTGCATGTTGCGGGTAACAATCGCCGACGACAAACCGTATGCCGTGGAGTTGACCAGTTGGATCGCATCGTCCAGGTCGCGGAACGACATGATCGGTGCCAGGGGTCCGAATGATTCGTGCACGACCATCCGGCACGTTCTCGGAACGTTGTCGATCACAGTGGGTTCCATCAGGGCGCCTGTCCGTTTGCCGCCGAGCAGAACACGTGCACCTTCCTGCACGGCCTCGCGAACGACGGTCTCGAGATAGATGGCCGCATCTTCGTCGATCACCGTGCCGACTTTGGTATCGGGATGTGAAGGGTCGCCTGCCACGTATTCCTTTGCTTTTTCGACAAATGCACGTGTAAACGGCTCGAGCACCTTCTCGTGGACGAGGATTCTTTTGACCGCCGTGCAGCGCTGACCGGAGTTTCGGAAAGACCCCTCCGCGGCAAGCGTTACCGCCAGGTCGAGATCGGCATCGTCCATGATGATGATCGGGTCATTACCACCTAACTCGAGTACAACTTTCTTATATCCAGCGGTTGCTGCAATCTTTTTGCCGACTGCAACACTACCGGTGAATGACACCAGTTCGACACGTGGATCCTTTATCAACGGTTCCGCTACTTCACTCGTCGGGCCGAGCAGCGTGCTCAGCATGTGCGGTGGCAGGCCGGCTTCATACAGCAATTCGGTAAAGAGGATGGCTGTAAGCGGAGTCTTTTCCGACGGTTTCAAAATCACTGGCGTTCCGGCCGCGATGGCCGGGACGATCTTGTGTGCTACCTGGTTGAGCGGATGATTAAAAGGCGTGATCGCTACGGCAAGCGCGAGCGGTTCCCGCACGGTGAATATTTTTCGTTGTTTTCCCGTAGGGGAGATATCGCAGGAGAATATTTGCCCATCGTCTTTGAGACATTCCATGGCGGCAAACATCAATACATCGTGAGCACGCCCGACCTCATAACGCGTCTCTTTCATACAAAGGCCGGACTCCGCGCAGATCGTGGCAGCAAACTGCTCTTTTCGTTCCATCAGCAGTTGACGGGTTTTGTCGAGGATAGCGAACCGTTCGTAACGGTTCGGCTGGTGTCCACCTTCCAGGGCCAGCCTGATCGCCTCGGCGGCGTCCTCCTTTCCAGCGACAGTTACCGAGCCGACTTCGGATCGGTTGTATGGATTGTGGATCGTGAGCGTCTTGCCCCGGCTGATCGGCTTGCCGGCGAGGTAGCTCGTCAGGTGTTGTATTTTGTAAGATGACTTCGGCTGGGATGGGATAGTTTCGCTGTCCGTTTTCATTGAAGGGGTTTTTATGTTGCGCTGTTCTTGAGATATTCCCGCGGGCCGTTGATGGTGAAATCAAATACGTCGAAATTTCGCGGGTCGCCCGCAGCCCGCATCCGATAGGAAGTATCCAGTGGGTGAGAGATAATAAATGGTACCATCTCCTCATAGCGTCCGCCATGGGAACGTAGTGTGCCGTCGAGAGCCTTGAGGTCGTGGTGTTCCGGTGTCCTGCCCACCACCACATCGCGTGCCGAAAGAACCACCAGGTCACCGATGCGATCGCCAGGTTGTTCGAGATGACGGACAGCCATTGAGCGGTCGTACACCTCCGTAATTCCACGCTGCTCCAGCAGCCAGGTTCTGATCTCCTCCGTTTTAGCAGGATCCGGCAGATGCACGACGACATATGATCCGAGAGCGCCGTGGTGTTTGACGTACGGATCGGTGATCGGGCAGATGACCCGGAAGCCCGGACCGAATTGCTCGGTGAGCATCGTTTCGATAAACAGGCAGTTGGGGGATCCGTCAGCTTTGACTTTGGCATTCATGCCGTGGTCTGCGGTTGCACCGATCACCGCGTTAAGAGCCATGAGCTTTCCGAGTTCCACGTCAATGGCTTCGTAGAAGGCAAGCGACTCTTTGGTATCAGGTGCGTACGTGTGCTGCATGTAGTCGGTTAGTGACAGATACAGGAAGTCGGCCATGCCCTTTTGGATCAGTGCTACACCCGCGCGCAGTACAAACAAGCTTGCGTCAGCACTGTAGATTGCCGGTAGGGGTAGGCCCAGCAAGTCACTTGCATTTTCAATTCCGTGTGTTGCCTGTGTTGTCTGGTTTGCTTTCTCTGCGGAGAAGGCAATCCCATCCAACTGATAGGAGAGAATGTCGCGCAACTTCTCCTTGGCAGTTACCACGGCTACTTTGCGGCCAGCCTTGGCGGCGGCTGCGAGGATCGTGTCAGTGCGAAGGTAGTCGGACGAATTCATCATGACTTCTTCGTTCCGCGCTGTGTCGAAAAAAAAGTTGCCGCAGATGCCGTGTACTGCCGGTGAAACTCCGGTTACAATCGATGAGTTGTTGACATTTGTGAAGGAGGGGAGAGCTCCCCGCGCCATGCCTCGGTAACCTTGCAACGCCATCTTCTTGAGATTTGGCATTCGGTCGTGGAGGAGCGTCGTGTCCAGATATTCGTCGGCTGAGCCGTCCATGCAGATAACGACGATTGGGTTGACAGGTGGTTCGAAGCGTATTCCGTTGGCGGAAAATGCGGCGGTGAATCGGGTGTTGGTCATTTACCGTGGGCCGGCAAAGGCTAACCGAGTTGTTTAGTATAACTTACCTTTGTTTAGCACAAATATACCGCCGAAAAACAGCAAAGCAAAAAAAAGAAAAAGAAACTGCAATACGCGTATCAGCGTTCGTTCTCGGAAATGAAGAAGTAAAGGACCAGTAACTTAGCCGTGACCTTTCCCGAATTTGACAGTGTGTGGCCTAAACGGCCATCGAAGAACAAGGAGTCGCCTTCGTTCAGCGTGTACTTTTTGCCGTCGATCAGGTATTGAACAGAGCCTTTGATGATGTATTTGTACTCGTAGGCCTGGGTGCGCACGAGTTTTCTGCGTTTAGCACCCTTCTTTAACTCCAGCAGCACAATGTCGATCGGGAGGTTCTTGACTTCCTTGGTGAGAATCCGCTGGTAGACAAATCCTTTCGTGGTCTCTTTTTCGAACTTCTGATATTCGTCTGGGGGCTTGACGATAACCCGCGGCGCTTTAGCCTGAGGAGCGATATCCTGAAAAACGTCGTTGAGATCGAGCTTCAACGCCCGGATGATCGCGAGCAGTACAGGCAGGGACGGGATTGTACGGTTGTTTTCAACTTGTGAGATAAGTCCTTTGCTGACGTTGGCTTTCGTCGCGAGTTCCTGGACGGTGGTGTTTTTTGATTTACGCGCGTCCTTGATCTTGTTGCTGATCTGAATGAGTATATCGTCTTGCATAGGTCTGCAATGTTAGGCAAAGATGCGGGCAATATCCGATATTTTTGTTTCTCTTTTGGATGTTTTGCCGTTTTTTAGAGTTTCAGGGTGGGGTAGATGCGGTTTGACTGGCGTTTGTAAACATTTTGTTTAGTATTGCTAAAACATTTATCACGGGATCAATCCTATGAGCAAAGCCATTAACAGGACGGAAGGCGACGTCAACCTGACCCCATCGCGAGCGGAGTGGTATTCGGTGATCAACCATGCGGAGACTATGCAGTATCTGGATGAGGATGCGCGCTACTTCCTTCACCAGTCTCTGTCCACACCATGCCTGGACGTATTGGTCGCCTGTGACGGGATTTACCTGGAAGACGCGCAAGGGAAGCGATACATGGATTTTCACGGGAACAATGTCCACCAGGTCGGTTACCGCAACCGCTACGTACTCGACCGGGTAAAGGAACAGTTGGAGACGCTTCATTTTTCACCACGACGCTACGCAAACATTCCCGCTACGGAGCTGGCAAAAAGACTTGCGTCGCTGCTTCCGGGGGATTTGAACAGGGTGCTATTTGCCCCTGGTGGAACGTCGGCGGTGAGTATGGCGCTCAAACTTGCGCGCATCGTCACCGGGAGACATAAGGTTATTTCCCTGTGGGACTCGTTTCACGGCGCATCGCTGGATGCCATCTCGGCCGGGGGCGAACGCGATTTTCGCCAGGGAATGGGGCCGCTAATTCCAGGGGTCGAGCGAATCCCGCCACCGATGACGTACCGCGGGCCCTTTTCGGCCGCTGGTGACGACGTGGCGTATGCAGACTACCTTGAATATGTCATCGAGAAGGAGGGCGATATCGGATATGTGCGCGTCTCCTCCTTCAACGAGCAGAC
>JBIQJZ010000230.1:0-5819 GCA_044507115.1 Flammeovirgaceae bacterium
GACTACGACCGCAAGGCGCTCGAAGTAAAAGATGAAGAATTGATCAGCCAACAGGCTGATTTCTGGAACAATCCGCGGCAAGCGGAAATTATCCTCAAGAACATCCGTTCGAAGAAGATATGGACGGATGCGTTCGAACACGTAAGCAAAGTTGTCGACGACCTCGAGGTACTAAACGAATTTCACGAGGCTGGTGACGTATCGGAGGAGGAGTTGCAGCGCGAGTACGAGTCAGCGGCAAAGGCGGTGGAAGAACTCGAATTCAAGAAAATGCTGAGCGGTGAGGAAGATCAACTCAGCGCGATGCTTGAGATCAACCCGGGAGCTGGTGGCACCGAGAGCCAGGACTGGGCCGACATGTTGAATCGTATGTACATCATGTGGGGTGAGCAGAACGGATATAGAGTTACACAGGTGGACTACCAGGCTGGCGAAGTAGCGGGTGTCAAATCTGCGACACTCGAGATAGACGGCCCGTTTGCTTATGGAAAGCTGAAGTCGGAGATCGGCGTACACCGGTTGGTTCGCATCTCACCGTTTGACTCTAACGGTCGCAGACATACCTCTTTTGCCTCCGTTTTTGTATATCCCGTGATCGACGATACGATTAACATCGAGGTTAACCCGGCCGATATTGAGATCCAAACCTCCCGCTCAGGAGGAGCAGGTGGACAGAACGTTAACAAGGTGGAGACAAAAGTTCAACTCACGCATAAACCCACCGGTATTGTGATTGTTTGCCAGGTGGAGCGTTCTCAACATGCGAACCGCGAGAAAGCGATGCAGATGCTCAAATCACGTCTGTACCAGCTGGAGATGGAAAAGAGAAATGCTGCGCGAGACAAGATCGAAGCTGGAAAAATGAGAATCGATTTCGGATCGCAGATCAGAAATTATGTCTTGCACCCATATAAGTTAGTGAAGGACGCGCGTACGGGAGTTGAACGCTCGGACGCGAACAATGTGTTGGACGGCGACCTCGACGATTTTATCAAAGCTTTCCTTTTGGGAGCACAAGAGGCGCAGACGCAGCCCTGACAGCGAACGGTGCTGTTCCTCAGATTCGTTTCACCTTTCCGCTGCCCGACGAGTGCGCGTTGACTTTCGCAGGATTTCCGCGGTACGATACGGCACCGCTACCTGAAATTGTCGCGTCGAGCTCTTTCGTCGCATGCACCTCAACGTTCCCTGATCCAGAAATTCTGACCGTGCAGGCATTTGCCTGCAAGTCCGCGGCGGCGACTTTTCCAGATCCCGAAACGGAGACCTTGACTTTGTCCGCACGGCCACTTGCCTCAAATCTGCCCGACCCTGAAACGCTGAGCTCAGCGGATTCATGGATGGAGGCAGATAGTCCGATCTTACCTGACCCGCTCACATTACCGTCAAAGCTTCCGAAGCGACCACTCAGTTGCATCGCCCCGGATCCTGACACGTTGGCATCGACATCGTCCTCGGCGTCTAACTCCAGTGTAAGCGAGCCACTCCCGCTTACACGCAGATCGACATCATCGGCGTTTATTTTTGACTGTCCGATCACGTCGCCGGATCCACTGACGTACACACCGTCGATGTCCGTGGCTGTGATGTAGACGACAATCTTATCGTCGTCCCTCGAGCTTCGGTTAGACCTTTCTCTTTCGATCTTCAACCGGTCGCCGTCAATGGTTGTCTTGATGTCCTTCAGCACCTGCGGATCACCTTCCAGTTCCACACGCTGCGAACTTCCCTGCTTCAGAAAGAGCTTACCAGGGATAGAGAACGAGATACTCGAGAATTTGCGCACGTCGCGAACCTCGCGGTTCTGGGCAAGAGTTCCCGATGCGAACGTGAGAAATAGAATAAGAAGACTGTAATTTTTCATAAGATTTGCCTTTACCGGAAGAGACGCACGGGGGTGCTGCAGGGTTGCATGTCGGCAGGTGTATTCCGTTCTTTGCGAGAAAAAAACGCCGCTAACACGTGGATCAGTACTCTTTTAGGACACTGGCACAACCTTCGGAGGGAGGTTATCGCGAAAAAGGCAGTCGGTTTCTTGCTTTCGCATACCCTGTTTCCTCGGACTCCGAAATTGACCGGCACCTCGACGCGGCCCGCAAGAAGTATTTCGACGCCCGACACCATTGCTATGCCTGGATGCTTGGTCCCGAAGGAAAATTGTTCCGGGCGTTTGACGCCGGGGAGCCCAATCACTCAGCCGGCGATCCCATCCTTGGGCAGATTCGCTCCAGGGGCGTTACGGACGTGCTGGTAATTGTTGTCCGTTATTTCGGCGGAGTCAAACTGGGAGTGGGTGGTCTTGTCACAGCGTACAAAAGCGCTGCTGCCGATGCGCTGGACAACGCCGTGATCATTGAGAAAAATATATCGGAGCCGATTCAGTTGCAATACGATTATGAGGCAACCCCGGAAGTCATGCGATTAGTTAAGGAATTCGAGCTGCAAATCGTTGAGCAGACCTTTGAAAGTGATTGCATGCTACGAGCAGAGGTAGAACTCCGCCACAAACGCGCGCTCTTTGAGCGTCTCGAATTGTTGAAAGCACTCAACGTTAAGCTCCGCTGGTAGCAGCGTGTGGAACGTCCCGCACCAGTCCAAGATTCTTTTTCAAGGTTCGCCTCGCGAGTACAGCACTGATCACGGTCAAAAGTGCACCCACTAGCATTGGCGCCCCGGGAAGATATACAGGAGTTTCCGGACCAGTGAAGTACGGGAACAACACGCTGTTCATCAGCAATGGGCCAATAATAGAGGTCAGGCTCATCAGACTCGTGAACCCTCCTTGTAATTCACCTTGTTCCGTCGGCGGGATCGCATTGGACATGATGCCCTGAAGAGCTGGTCCTGCGATAGCACCCAGGCAATAAACGACGGTGAAAGCATACATCATCCACCCTTCCGTCGCAAGCGCGAATAGGAGAAATCCGGCTGCATAGAATGCTAATCCCAGGTAAGTACTGCGCTGTTCGCCGAGGCGCGGAATGATAATGCGAATAAGCCAGCCCTGAACGATAGCGTACATCAGCCCTACAACGCCGAGAGAGATTCCGATGGCTGTTTCATCCCAGCTGAACTTTTCGATTGTATAGTAGGACCAATTGCTTTGAATAGCATGCGCTGCCAGGTAGAGGCACGCCAGGGAAACAAACAATCCGGAAATCACAGGATAGCGGAACAGGCTCTTCAACGTTCCCAAAGGATTTGCACGCCGCCAGTCGAAGGGTCGGCGGTGTTCCGGCTTCAGCGATTCCGGCAGAATGAAGTAGCCGTAAAGCCAGTTGAGTAACGTAAGTCCGGCGGTGACCAGAAATGGAACACGCAGGCCAAGACCCCCCAGGAGCCCGCCGATCACCGGTCCGATGATAAAGCCCAGGCCGAATGCGACACCGATGATTCCAAAGCTTTGCGCGCGTTTCTCCGGCGCGCTGATGTCGGCGATGTATGCCGCGGCCGTCGTGAAACTCGCTCCCATGACGCCCGGGATAATACGCCCGAGGAACAACCACGCCAGCGTAGGGGCAAACGCGGTGAAGATGTAGTCGACGCCGAATCCAAATAGCGACGCCAGAAGAATGGGTCGTCGCCCGTAGCGGTCGCTGAGTGCTCCGATGACCGGAGCGCAGACAAATTGCATGATCGCGTAAGCGGCGACGAGCCAGCCGCCGTAACTCGAGGCTTCGCTCACGGTACCGCCGGAGATTTCCATGATCAACCCTGGAACCACGGGTATGATAATGCCCCATCCGGTGATGTCGATCAGAAGCGTAACAAATATGAATCCGAGGGCGGGTTTTCTAGCCATTCGTAAAAAGGTCGGCTAAAGTAATTGAATGATTGCAAATCGCACAGCTTTTGTCGATGATTTCAAAGCCCCAGGACTACCTTCAGTTTGGCATAGCCGGACTTGCTCAGCGGGATTTGCGCGCCACTTTTAAGTATGGCAATGTGCGCATCCTTTTCCAGCGGTTCGATCTTTGTAATTTGTGACACCTGCAAAATGTACGACCTATGCACGCGCACAAATTCTGCAGGATCAAGTATGCTCTCGTAGTAGCTCATGGTTTTCTTCTTGAGGAACATTTCCTTTTCCGTAAAGATCTTGACGTAATCGTCATATGCTTCGATATAATGAATGTCGCCGACGGCGATAATCCGGATCGTGCCAGCTTCTTTTACGACGATGCGGGTCCGTTCCTCCGGTTGTCGCGGTTGATCCCGGAAGACAACCGGGTGACTCTCGGACGCGCCCTGATCTCGTTGCGACAGCCATTTTTGAAGTGCCTTGTCGAATCGATCTTTTCCGAATGGCTTTAGCAGATAGTCGATGGCATGTGATTCGAATGCTTTGATTGCATATTCGTCGAAAGCTGTTGTGAAAATGACAGGTGGCGTCTCGTCTAAAAGTTCAAGCATTTCGAACCCGTTGATTTTCGGCATCTGGATGTCGAGAAAGATCAGGTCCGGCTTGTGCTGGCTGATTGCCTTGACACCCTCGAATCCGTCATTGCATTCGGCTACAACAGTGAACTCAGGGTAGGAGGCGAGATACTCCGTCACAATTGCTCGTGCTAGCGGTTCGTCGTCAATTAAGACCGTCTTGATCATGTCACTGCGGGATTTTGATCGTGGTGATGAAAGTATTTCCGTTCTGTGATGTCTGCAGGAGATCATTCCTTGCAAACAGCAGGTATAGTCTTCTTCGTATTGAGTTCAGTCCAAAGCCAGTCCCTCTTCGCGGGGGCGCGGTCGTAGGATCGAACGGATTCTGTACGACCACCTTCAGATGATTGTTGTCTCGCGCGGATGCGATGGTGATTGTTGTCTCACCCAGCGTTTCATACAATCCGAATTTGATGGCATTTTCGACCACCGGTTGGAGGAGCAGCGAGGGCAATTTCAATTCGAGAGAATCTTCGCTGCAACGAATTTCTGTCTTTAACCGGTGGCCAAATCGTACCTTTTCAATTTCCAGGTAGAGGGCTAGGTGTTCCAATTCTTCCGCCAGTGACACCAGTTGCTGTTCGTCTTTTCGGAGTGTCGCACGAAAGAAGTCAGATAGTTGCTGGATCATTCGCCGTGCCTCATCCGGGCGACTCCCGGCAAGGGCGCTTATTGAATTGAGACTATTGAACAGGAAATGCGGTTGGAGCTGCTGGCGAAGCCGTGATAGTTCGGCCTCCCGGGACAGTTGTTCGACAGTAGTCCTTCTTCGTTCCGTTTCCTGCTGTTCCATCATTGCCAACCAGAGACCGGCGAGTGCGCTTACCAGGGCAATCATTAGCCAACTATAGAGGCCGCGAATGAGGAGGGACTTGTTAAGGAAAAAGAGATATTCAGGGGTCTCATTGATGATCAAGACTGTGAGGTGGTCCATCGCGGCTACACACAGAAATGCGAGTCCCACGCTGATGGCCATTCTGACAATGGGACGAGGGTTATAATACTTCATCACCAGGATCATGTCATACCCGGCGAAAGCGATAATAACATTCGTGATGACGGCGTCGGTGAAGCTGGTAGTCCATCCGAAGGCGAATGTGAACTCCAGCGCGACGGTCTGTAGCACAACCCAGCAGATACACCACAGGAGAAAGAAGTAGGTGAGTCTGCGATATGAAAAACCGTTTGCTGCCGTCAAGTTTAGATGATTATTCGTCGCTAGCGTGTGCTCTCAGAAAAATCGCTTTCTGGTGAACGCACTGAATATAAGATTTTGCTTCGTCGGTTTCATGGATGTGAGAGTATATCTCAACGCCATCTTCGATTTTGCCAAGTGGGATTACCTCCGATACATTGATGAACTCCCATCGGACGATGTT
>JBIQJZ010000231.1:0-5807 GCA_044507115.1 Flammeovirgaceae bacterium
GACTTTACTCTCGATGTTAACAATCCGGCAGAACCTAAGATTGTCTGTATGGGAAACAACCCACAAAAGCAGCAGATCTATGGCGCGGTGCTTTCGCTTTACATCACAAGAGTCATCAAACTTGTCAACAAGAAACATCAGCAGAAAAGCAGCCTGGTCTTCGATGAATTTCCCACGATCTATTTCAATGGCATCGACAATCTGATGGCCACCGCCAGGGCGAACAAAGTCGCCACTACGCTGGCCGTGCAGGATTACAGTCAGCTGAAAAAGGATTATGGTCGGGAACAGGCCGAGGTGATTATGAACGTTGTGGGAAATATTATCAGCGGGCAGGTTGTCGGAGAAACCGCCAAAATGTTGTCCGAGCGATTCGGAAAGATTGTCCAACAGCGGGAGAGCATTTCTGTGAATAGTTCCGACACATCGGTCAGCAGGTCGACACAGCTGGATTTGGCAGTGCCGGCGTCGAAGATAGCTTCCCTTTCGTCCGGGGAGTTTGTCGGGATGGTGGCGGATGATCCCGATCAGAAAATCGACCTGAAAATCTTTCATTCGGAAATTTTGAATGACCACGAGTCCATCCGGAAGGAAGAGAATGCCTACCATGAAATTCCCCCGGTCAGGCAGGTGACTCCAGAGGAAGTCCAGGATAACTATTTCCGGATCAAGGAAGAGGTGAGGATGCTCGTCGAGGACAAATTGAAAGGTGTGGCTTAATTCTGAAGATCATGGAGTTGAAGGAATTCACCAATCAGCTGAAAACGCGCATGGAGACAGAGATAGAAGCTATCTCCGCCGATCAGGCAGACGTACTCAAGAGAACCTCAATGCTTATCCGATGTGCGGAGCGCCATGCGGGCGAGTTGAAACTCTTTGTTGTGAAGTACAGGTTTAAGTCCGTAAAGGAGGAGATAGCATTTTTCAAGCACGCGAAGCCGGAGTTCATGACGCACCTCTTCTATTTTAGGTCGCTTTTCAAGATTCAGTTATTTGAGTTGAATAATTCAAACCAGCAAAGGTTGCGGTTTTATCAGACAAGACTGAGATCGGTTCAGCAGTATCTGGAGCGTCATCAGGAATTTTATCGGTATGTGCTTTCGGGGTCGGACGACTGCGATACGTTGTACTTCACGAGAAAGGGCGCACCACACCCCACTGTTGTTCTTGATGAGCGCTTTTCTACAGGATATGACGACATCCTCTCCAGGACACGAAGCATAGAAATGACCCGATCGTATATCCTGGAGGCGATTCGTCTGATCGAGAATCCGGGTTCCGACCCCAGGACTTCAACGCTGACGTGGACCGGGGCGAAAACGGATCTGGTTGAGCTTGTTTATGCTTTGCAGGCGTCGGAGGTGTTTAATAAGGGGAATGCGGGAGTGAAGCAGATTGCATCGCAGTTTGAGGGGATGTTTAATGTCTCGCTGGGGAACTACTATCGGGTGTTTCAGGAGATAAGGATAAGGAAACGGGGGCAGACGAATTTTATTGATAGGATGAAGATTACTCTTGAGCAGAGGATTAATGAGTCAATTGATTGAGACTGTGTAAGGTAACATGGTCTGGATGCTTTGCTGATGCAGGATATTTAGTGTGCCAACTTTCTTGTTCACTTGGCGCATCCACACTCAAATGGCTATTGATAGCCGCTCTGACTTTTTTTATGAACTCGACGAAGTCTTCTATTCGCATTCTTGGACCATTTTACACAGGAAGCTGATCGTACTAACTCAGCAGCATGAGGAGGAACCTCATACCAAGTATCTCAGTTTCAAGTTCTAACTCTATCGTTTTATCAAAATTCGTTCCCGAATAGTCCCTTTCTCGGTTGTAACTTGTAAGTAATACACGCCTTCAGGAAAACCCGTCACAGGTATCTTGATAATATCTTCGGAGCTGGCCAAGGAATAGACCTGGTTCATGGATGAATTATGGATTACTATATCTGAATGTCCCGAATGCTCTTTCGATATCGTTAACTCATCTACGGCGGGATTAGGTCCGAATGTAAAAGCAGCATATGCACAATCGTCAACATCAACCCAGAATTCTTCCCAATAACTCCATCCGCATGTGTTATGTGCCCTGACCTGAATTGCCTCTTGATATGGTGGATACTGATCATAGTATTCTATTTCGACCCACTGGAAATCCGCTATTCCGCCAAATTCTTCGTAAATATCCCAATCTGAAGAATATGGGATACGCCATTCATATGCTCTGATCTCCATCGATGGCCCTGGATAGATGGTGCCGGCATGCGCATATGTGTAGTCACAATTACTAAGGTAGTCACTGTCGAGCGTCAAGGTTAGGTTGTTATAATCCGGTTTTCCCACCCACAAAATTCGTTGGGCCTGCACAGGAGTTCCACACCCGATATTCACGGTAAATGTAATTGCACCTGTTCCCATCGTGCTGCTGTTCGCTGCTGCCAAAGTTGCAATTTCTCCGTTTCCAGAACTCACAGCAAATAAATTTGCCGGCGTAGCTGTCCATGTTACTACTGCCCCGGTATCAACGTTTTGCAATGTAAATTGAGAACTGCTTGTGCAGACAGCAGATGTGGGTGAGACTGCTACCTTTCTTGGATCATCGATTGTGTTTGCCACGTTGATTGTATTTGTGGTTGTCGCTCCGGTATTGAAGGGGTCAAGCCAATTGCTTAACCTCGTGGCATCTGTGGCCAAGCCGTCCCAGGAAAGGTCAAACCTGCCGCCATATTTCCTAGTGTTCAGACAATCATTCGTGAATTGGACATCTGTGCCTTTGTGTTGAGCGAATATTCTATGGTTTTGATCAAAGTAAGGTGAACCGGAACTCCCTCCATTTGTAGCTCCATCATCCAAGTCGAGTTTCCAAGTATCGGCACCATAATGCGTTGTTAATATCGGACCTTGGTCGTCTCTTGAGATTTTCATGACGTCGCCGGCCGGATGATGTATAATGGTCCCTTGGGTTATTCCGGTGGTGTCTCTTGACCAGCCGGCGTACGTAATATTCGAATTGGCAGGAGGCGTCTGGGATAGTTGAAGTAGACAGAAGTCAGTTCCTGCCCACCGAGCCCGGAGAGCCGAGCCGTTGAAAGTTATGCCAGTAGCATTCTGGGAAGGATCGCAGGTTGCGCTCCAGGCTTGAAATGTGAATTTCCATTGCGCTACGTTTCCATCTTCAGCAAAGCAGTGGTCGGCAGTCAAAAGATATGGGATGTTAAGATTGCAAGTGTTGTTGACCAAAGCACCGCTACAAAGTGCAGTACTACCGCTGTTTAGTATTAATGAAACGGAATTTCGTTCATTTTCCCATCCGTTTCCGATTGGACACAGGACATTGATATTACATGAGGACGATTCGCCAAAATTAGCGACCTCTGTGCGGTAAAGGTTCTTATACCCATAACCCACATTAGAAATCCGTAGCCGAAGTTCATCACGGCTTTGGCTTGGGGTTTTTACCTCAATGGTAAGCCTGCTGCCCTTGTACACCCACGTACCCCAAAAGCCATTTTTATTATTCTCGTCTTCGGTTATGGGACCGGTAATCATCTCACCATTTTCGCTATACACAAATAATTCCGTCCTCTTAGGAAGATAAAATTTGTCAAAATTGGCACTAATTGACTTTGCTCCTGTAGCTACCACAGTAAACTTTCCGTAAACCATACCCCCTTCCTCCACCCACTCTGCAACTTTTACGAAATCAATATCAACAGGCAATGCTTCGGCAATATTGAACGGTCTTGCCTCGCCTGATAAATTTTCCAATGAATCCTGCTTTAGAAGAGTTTTAATGTCCTTAGCAGGAATCACGTAAGGACTGTCCCCTCGATAATTTATGGAAAATTTACCACCCCTGCCGATTTGTTCCGGGTTATTGAAGTTCGTTTTTACCTGCGCATTCGCAACTCCTGCAAATAGGCAGATAAGTGCCGTGGTGAGTAAATATTTCATATGAGTAGGGTTTAATTATCGGTGCTTTTGAAGTTGTATGAAACGCTAAGCGAAGCGCCCACAGTAAATTTCGGTTTATGAAATGTAGCTGGATCGTCCTTGAAAATGGTATCATTTCTCCATCGCATATATGCCGGAGCGATAACATTCGCACCGATCGAAAATCTACTCCCCACATGTCTGTTTAGGCCGATACCTAATGAGATCATTCGTCCAAAATCAATTTGGCGGCGCTCTCTTTGTGTAATAAATCCCTCCGTCCCCGTACTGTGGGTGGGAGTGTAATTTTGTTGAAAGGACTTAAGAGTCCTGTACGTCACGTTATATGTCATGAAGTATCTTTTGGAGTCGAAGGCACGGCTGTATGTTAACCCAACATTTCCATGATAGCACAAATATGAATAGTGGTCAGTAGTGAATATAATCTCTATTGCCGAACGATAGTTAAAAGGTCTTTCAATATTAAATCTTTGATAAAAATATCCAGCGCCAATGTCTACCCGAAAATTCTTGTCCTTGACTATGGATTTCATCCGAAACGAATATTGAACATAAATGTCGGAACTTATAGAGGTGCCTGTCCGATATGCTTTACGGTTAGGAGCGGTAGGAGGTATCCAGTTGTCTTTTATCTTTACATTGCCATGAATTATGCCAGTAGATAGTGACAAATTACTTTGCCCCCAGGAAGCACTTGCTAGTAAAGAAATGAAGGCACTAAGTAAAAGGTATTTCATGATTTAAACCTCTCGGAACCGTTGATCAAATGAAGCTAAGAATCATCTCCCTTTGGGAGATGGGCTAGGGCAGTAGTTTTCTCAGCCGTGTCGTCAATATCTTTTGCTTTTTGGAACGCGTTTTGTTTTGCAGTGACCTTTTCCTTTTCTCCTTCAAGGAACAAATTATCAATGACTTAAGAAAGTAATTCTATTATTTTTACGTATCTAACAAGGCAGAGTTAAGTAAGTTGATCGGAAAAAATCTTCCCCAGTTCCTCCAAACTTGTGAATAGCCTCTTCTCGTAACGCTCACCTTTGCTTCCGTAATCAAAACGCGGAAGCTATGTTCAACTCGATTTCTTGGCAAGATTTTCTCAATACATCCCTTATCGCTCTGGGGGTGTATTATGCGGTCTCGTTCTTGGTATTTTACTCCAAGGATCTCATCGTACGGTTCAGCGAAGCGTCACCACCTGATGAGGCGGATCTGCAACCCCGTCCGGATCAGCCTTTCATGGGCCAAATCCGCAAAGACACCCCTAAGAAACATGAGCACGTCGTCGAAGCTCAGGACCTAGTGATCGATCCCTCCAACACATCCAGGCTTGACCGCGCGGATGAGGACGTTCTCATCAACTCTGTATCGCATCTACTCCGTGAAGCCAAAGTACTGGCTAGAGTAGTAAAGGAGAGCAACGGACCGAAGCGAGATGCGACACCTATGTTCCAGTCTCTGCTTTCGAATTACTCCCAACTGGGCGAGACAAAATTCCGGGAGTCCATTACACTATTTGTTCATGACGTCATCAGGTACGAATGTGCCTTTGAGGTGACGCTTTCAGAAATCGACGCGTGGTGGCCGGAGAATGAATCCAACGAAAACAATCAATAAAAACCCAAATATGAAAAGTAATCTCAAGAGGTTAGTCAAAAAGGGTAGAGCATTCGGAATTGCTCTATCCGTGTATGTCATGACGTACGCAATCGCGTATGCGCAGGACGGTAATGCGGGGATCAATGAGGCGTCGACGCAGATCCGCAGTTATTTTGACACGGGAACGCAGCTGATGTATGCTATCGGCGCGGTGGTGGGCCTAATCGGCGCGGTGAAAGTCTATCAGAAATGGAACGC
>JBIQJZ010000232.1:0-5807 GCA_044507115.1 Flammeovirgaceae bacterium
CGTCCCGAATGCCAAAATTGTTTGGGATGTCCGTTTGCTTGAGCGTCACGGAATCACAAAACTTCCCTACGGAGTGGGAGGCTCCGTGGATATTATGTGCGAAGCACGCGCTAATGAACAGGAGGAACCGGAAGTTACTGTATCGTCCACTGTGCCGCTTACACTGATCGTGAAATGGAAAAGTGGAATCAAGACCATCACTGTCACCCCTTAAAGTGTCTTATGAAAATACTGTTATATGCCTATGTCTTCTGCGCGTTGACGGCTCCGGTAGTTTGCCTTTCACAACCATTGTCGACCCATACGGACTCCACAGATCTCACAATCCTAATTGAGAATAAAAATACGGGTGAGCCTATTCCCGCCTGGCTAACTGTAGCGCATCATACCGATCAGAATATTGGTGGATGGTACAGTCGACGTGGACCGAAGGGATTTCCATCGTTCTCGCCTGTGCAACTGAAAGTCCCTTCCGGCGAATTAACAATCAGTGCTTGGAATCACGAAAGCGATGAGGTAATCCTTTCATACGAAGTGAATGGTAGCACGGATACCTGTACCATCTCGTTAACGCCACGGGTAAACCTGCACCATTTGGGATACTTTTCCTTTGATAGTCACAACCATCTCAACGGATACGACTCAATTAACCGACCGCCTTTCTTATATTCCTATTGCGCAGCACTAGGAATAGATCATCTCGATCTTGGGCAAGGCTGGCTATTTGGCCTGCGTATGCCTGTAGGCTACGATTCACTGCTCAAATACTTCCGAGCTAATAGCACACCCGACCTTAGTCTCAGGTTCGGAGCAGAAACGCCAAAGCTCCGATACGGGCATACTTGGTACGTTAACCATCCTGGCCTCAAAGAACCTTTTCGCGACTACCTCAAGTGGCATGACCCGGCTTTCGTCGACTCGATGAAAAGTCCCCATGTCCGGAAACATGGAGCCATCGACTTGAGACAAACACTGCGACCTCAATGGCATCCTCCCTTTGTTGATCGATTGCGCAATCGCCGCAGCGGTGCGTTTTCAGCTGCAGCTCACCCGACGCGATGGTGGAATGATGGCGTGGACCAACTTTTTCCTGTGACAAACCTGGCCGCCGACCTGGCATTCGATCTGCTCGCCGCACAATCGTATGACGGCATTGTGGTCATGGGAGACCACAAGGACAACATCTTCTACCAGAATCTTTGGTTCCATACGCTAAATCTTGGCTATCGTCTTGTACCGGTTGCCGAAACCGACGGAAATATCAGTAGCGGAAGTCTTGGATACCGAATGCTCACGTTCGCAAAAACAGGGGCCACAATATTTCACTTTGACTCGCTCCTGACAAACATAAAACGCGGTCATACTACCCTGTCGGGCAGAGCTATCATGCTGCTTAACGTTGATGGCCTCCCCCCTGGAAGTGAACTCCCTGCCTTGGGTAAAAGGCATACCATAGACGTTACCGTGTACAGCGAACCAGCGAAAGACGAGTATGTCTCTTTCCTGGTCCTTTATCGAAACGGAAAACCTATAGAACGGGTCGACCTCCGAGAAAAGAAAAGGAAGGTAATTTCCCATAGATTCGAAATCACAGAGAAAGAAACAGCTTGGTATGTTGTGAAATCGTACGGAAAGATCTATCCACAGGAAGAAATTCAGTTTGACGTAATAGCCTATGCAAAGCAGTGTCTCTATGAGAATAACAGTGACTATACTAAGAATACAGGGGTCAGTTTTACGGCTCCTATCTATTTCAGAGCAGACGGAGATTCTCCCCCTGCGCGTATCACGTCGGAAATTACTGGGAAGTTGAAAGATGGCAAAGGCCGGGCGTTGAAAAGGGTACGAGTGGAGATCTGGGATGTGGACAGCATGATAACCACCGTAGTGACGGACAGGACAGGGCAATTTAACATCACTGCGCCACCGACGATCGACATCAGGTTCACCACACCGGACGGAACGAGGCACCAGCAGTGGCTGTTCTATGAGTATCCACCTCTATTGGACATAATGGAACACATCTACACGCTACAATGGATAAAGAAATATCCCGGCATTCAACCGGGGCAAGTCCCTTGGGAAGCATTGCAATATGAAGACCTTAAGTCGGTGCTAGCTCAGATAACCTGGGATATTCGCATCTTCGACAAATCAAAAAAGTAACCGATGCTTCTGAAGAAATCATTCCTTGCACGCTTGTTACCCTTCGCTCTCGGACCTCTGATAGGGTTACTATTGTTGCAGTGCCACTCGCCGGCCTCCATATTCTCACGGAATAACCTCGTGGCTTGGTGCATTGTCCCCTATGACGCAAAAGCGCGCGGGCCCGCTGAAAGAGCGGAGATGTTGCAAGAACTGGGCATTACGATGCTTGCTTACGACTGGCGTAAGAAACATATTCCCACCTTCGACGAGGAATGGAAAGCACTTAACGAACGCGGCATCAAATTGCAAGCATTTTGGATGGTGTCTGGTCGAGACGCTGCTAACGACGGTGACGTTGAGGCTGTATTCGACTTCCTTGAGCGCAACGACATAAAAACACAACTGTGGCTACTTATTTGGGAATGGCCTGGATTCGACTCGCTGGAACAAGAGGAGAAGGTAATAGCAATGGCCGAGCCGATCGGCTACATCGCGGACCGCGCGGCTTCACTTGGGTGCTCCGTAGGCTTATACAACCACAGAAGATGGTATGGCGAACCGGAGAATCAATTGGCGCTGCTTTCATATCTAAACAAACCAAATATTGGGATCGTGTACAATTTCCACCATGGCGTAGAGCACCATGAGCGATTTCCCAAATTTTTTCCGAAGATCAAGCCTCATCTGATGGCGATAAACATCGCTGGTATCCGAAGCGACGACAAAGAAAATGCTGTTGGCGTTGGCCAGGGAGATAGGGAGCAGCATATGATCAGGATTATTCTAGAAAGCGGATACGATGGACCGATCGGGATCATCAATCACGACGAAAACCGAGATGCAAAAGAAGCATTGCTCTCTGAAATCGATGGTCTCCAACAGGTATTGACGCAGCTTCGATAGCCTGTATGCGGGATGCTCTTTCTCAGTTCCGGTCGTGTTCCACCCACACGAGATCCGCGGTATTGTATCCCAGCTGTTCCGCCTCCCGTAGATATTCGTTTTTGACTGCTTCTGGCATGTCGCGGTCCCGCGAGAGCAACCATAGGTACTTCAGGCTTTCGCCAGCGACGAGCGCATGGCGGTACTCCGGATCAATTGCAATAACGTTGTACCCGGAATAGAACGGGCCAAAGAACGATACCTTCAACTTGCCCTCGTTCTTACCATTCGCAAATTTCGCCTTGCCGGTTGCCTCTTCCCATTTTCCTTTCCGGAAGTCGTAGCCGCGGTTGACCACCCGTATCGTGCCGTCCTCGTTTTGAGAATAGTCGGCCGTTGTATTGTTCAACCCTTTTTCGTGTTTAAAGTCGAGGCGGGCAATCTCATACCACCTGCCCGTATACCGATCCACATCAAATGGTTTGACAGCTGTAGCACCTTTGGGAATTGTGCGACCGCATGAATTCAGTAAAACGACCGAAGCTGCCGCAAGCACCGCCGCACCCCCTATCGCAATATGTCTGCTTCTAATCTCCATGGCTTCTGTGTTTTGAGTAAAAAGCTAAAACATCGTACCACGGTGCTGCTCTCGAAATATGGCAAGTCCAGCCGCCGGCCGCCTTCGACCGTTTTTTATCTCAAAATACTGACTTAAATTATGCGCGGATTGACCTAACCTGCTTTGGACACTAATATTATTAATACCGACGTACTCCAGGTCACGCAGCAGGACTTCATTCTTCGGGCCCTGGTGGCGGTCGGCATTGGCTTTATCATCGGTCTTGAACGTGAGCACGCCGCCCTCAAGGATGGTACGGAGACGTTCGCTGGAATCCGGACATTCATCTTTGTCGTCCTCCTCGGCTTCATTGCCGCCACATCGTTTTTCCTGCTCTCACCCCTGGCATATGTAGCGATCCTGTCATCGGTAGTCATTCTGACCGGAATATCCTATTTCATCACAGCTTCGAAGGGAGAGATCGGCGCAACAACCGAGTTCTCCGTTTTGATCGGGTTCCTGCTGGGGACGCTTCTCCTTCTCGGAAAGATGGAAATTAGTCTCGCAATTACCGTGATCGTCGTAGTCTTGCTGTCTGCCAAACTTCGCCTGAAGTCTTTCGTCGGTGAGATTACAGCAGAAGAACTTTACGACTTTATCCGCTTTGTTGTCATCGCGCTGCTGATCTATCCTTTCCTTCCGAATGAAACGTATGGTCCATATGAAGTGATCAACCCCCGCGAAATCGGCCGCGTGATCCTTCTTACTTCGGGTCTCGGATTTGTCGGGTACCTGATGATGAAATTCCTCGGACCCAGACGAGGAATCCTGATCAGCGGAATTGTCGGAGGTCTGATATCCAGTACTGCGGTCACCTGGGTTTTCTCAAAAAAAAGCAGGGAGAATGAGGACCTATCACATAGCTGTGCCGTTGCTATCCTCGCGGCGTCATCGATCATGGCGTTCCGGGTTCTGGTCTGGACGTTCATCTTCAACCGATCGTTATTTAACGCAATCGCGCCATCCATTGCCCTCGTATTCATTGCCGCCATTGTCGTAACGCTTGTTATCTACTACAATTACCGGCGTCGCACGGTAATTGAAACGAATATTCGTCAAGGCAAACCATTGGATTTGCCCGGCGCTCTTGTATTCGGTACCATCTACACAATTATCCTGTTGATCGTAAGTTATGCCAATGCAAATATGGGAGACAGTGGTTTAATGATCTCAAGTGCAATTGCTGGGCTTTCCGATATCGACGCGATCACGATCACGGTATCTAAACTGGCGCACGCTAGCCTTGAGCTTTCCACCGCCACCGATGCCGTGCTAGTGGCCATGATCTCAAACACCTTGGTAAAAACAGGAATTGGGATCTGGGCGGGAAGTAATACACTGAGGCGGGATCTCGTCATCGGATATGGAACTATGATCGCTTCCGCATTGCTCGCACTGCTCTTTTTCTGATCATTGTCTATTCCGACCAGCCGCCGCCAAGGGCTTTGTACAATGCTATATGTGACAGGTGGTGCCGTCGCTTGACATCTATTAGCTCAAGCTGCGCTTCCAGTGCGCTTGCTTGTGCGAGAATAACTTCCACATATGTAGCCCGACGCGAACGGAACAATGCATTTGATGTTTCCACGGACTTCCTGAGTCGCTGCGCCTGCTGGCTTTTAAGCTCCAGCACTTCCTGCAGACTGCGTATGTTTGCCATCTCCCGGTGTACCTCCAGATAGCCATTGAGAATCGCCTTCTGATAGTTGTAGATTGACTCGAGTTCCGATGCTTTCGCCGACGCGAACTCGGCTTTGATTGCTTTGCGATTGATCAAGGGTGCGGTGACTCCGCCCAACACAGTGTAGGCAAATGATTCAGGTGTAGTAAATAGCAATGGCGTGCGATAGGCCTGCAGGCCGAAATCTCCCGTAATATTAAACGATGGCAATAGTGCAGCCCGCGCAGCGCGAACATCAGCGCTCGCGGCCATCACTTCATGTTCCGCCTGACGTACATCCGGGCGATACCTGAGCAATTCCGAAGGAATACCGACCTGAGGGTTCAATACGCTCTCTGTATAGAAAGCTTCTGTTGTTCGCGGAATCGTATCAGGATATCGACCAAGCAGAAGACTAATCCTCACCTCAACATCGCGAATCTCCTGATCGACCTCTTTTTTCAACGCCTGCATACTCAGGAGTTGCGCTTCAAACTG
>JBIQJZ010000233.1:0-2450 GCA_044507115.1 Flammeovirgaceae bacterium
CTGTCTTGCCGCACACGATGATATCCTTGAGTTTTGCCCGGTACTGGCCTGTGCCCGACTCGACGACAGCTTGCATGGCATCCGCGGCGATCTCGAAATTCTCCGGGGCGATCGTGGTGTAGTGTTTTTCGAGGTATTGGGGAAGGGGTTCACCACTGTCGCCGATTCCTTTGATCAGGTGCGGAGTGATATAGTATCCTTTGTTGGCAATCGTCGCAGCGAAGTTTGCCATTTGCAGCGGTACCACCAGGTTTTCACCTTCGCCGATTGCAATTGAATAGATGTTGGAGAATTTCCAGGGCCTGCCGCCGTACGCGCGGTCGTAATATGCGACACTGGGAACAAGCCCACCTTTTTCATTCGGCAAATCAATTCCGAGTGGTTTGCCGAAGCCAAAGCTGGCGATGTGTTCACTCCACTCAGCCAGGCCGATTCGCGTATCGTCAAATGGGTTATCAGACTTGCCCTTGTTAACCATTCGGCGCAACGCCTGGTGGAAGTAGGGATTACACGAGTGTGTAATAGCACCTCTCAGGTCTTCGTTTGTGTGAGAACCATGACACGCGATGATCGAACGATCACAGGGGATACGCGTTGTCGGCGCAATTACCCCCTCCTGGAGTGCGACCATCGCCTGTGCGATCTTGAAGATTGACCCCGGTCGATACTGCGCCATTAACGGCCTGTTGAAAAGCGGCTTGTTGGTGTCTGAACTGATCAGTTTGAAGTTTTCACTATAACGCCGGCCAGTGAGCATCATCGGGTCGTAGGAGGGACCCGATACCATCGCCAAGATCTCGCCGGTGGCGGGCTCAATAGCGATAACACTTCCCGCCTTACCCGCCATTAGTCGTTCACCGTACTCCTGAAGGTCGATATCCACGGTGCTGATAAGGTCCTGGCCGGGAATCGAGAGCGTGTCGTTCGCACCATCGTTGAACGGACCCATGACGACACCGTTGACATTCCGCAGCAGGAATCGCACGCCGCCTTTCCCCCGGAGATATTTTTCATAATAGGCCTCGATCCCGCTTTGTCCGATTTCATCGCCTTGCCGGTAGATCTTTTCCGTATCGCGGGCAAGCTGGTCCTTCGATATCTCGCTGACATAGCCGAGCTGGTTGGCCATTGCCGTCGTCGTATAAGCTCTCGTGCTGCGCGGCTTGATGTAGAAGCCCTCAAACTCATCGATGCGGTCCTGTATTCTCGCAAAGTCGAGGTTGGAGAGCTGTTTTAGAAAAACGGTTGGTTTCACCGGTGAATACTCGCGACGCGCTCGCAGTTCGCGGAACTTCTGCCGAAGCTCGGGAAGTGTCATCCCGAAAACTTCACAGAATTTCGCCGAGTCGAGTTCGCGGACTTCTTTCCGGATGATTTCCAGATCGAACTCCGGGGTATTGTAGACGAGCAACTTTCCGTTTCTGTCGCGGATCAATCCTCTGACGGGCGGATCGATCTCACGAAGAATAGCATTGCTGTCGGCTAGTCTCCCATAGCGCTGGTCGACGACTTGCACGAAAAAAAGCTTGATCAGGAAAATTATCCCGACTGCCACGATTGTGATCTGTATTACCTCTTTTCTTCCTTCGTTCATTTCCTTACCCGATCCATTTCAATTCGTGCTGTACTCAAGCAGCCTTACCGATATCTGCCGCTGGGGAACAGGAACTGCACAATCACCGTCACCAGAGTGGTGAAGATAGTACTGGTCAGTATCTTCCACAGCGTGAACCAGAACATGCCGAAACCCCCTGCCTCCACGTAAAACAGAACCGCGTGGTGCAAAAAAACCAGGGGAAACGTATACATCAAGAACCACTGAATTCCATGCGCAGCAATGGAGGGGGTGGATCCGACGTCATAACCGCCCTGAGGCGTGATTAAAGATAACCAATAATTCCGAGCATACATGACCATCACACACGAGAACGCATGCAGTCCCAGGCTGTCGTAAAAGACATCGACACAGAATCCCATGATAAAACCGATGAGCATGAGAAATAGCGGATTGGACTCGACAGGCAGGAACAGCAGGTAGGCAATGTACAGGAAGCAGAATGCTGTGTTGAATAGAACAATATTTTTCAGGATCAAGACCTGGTACAACAGGTAGATAAAGAATGAGATGATCTGTATGATGCTGATGCGGCTCATTTCTGTTCCTGTCTTTCCACGGTTTCAATCAGAGAGTCCAACTCAACCCGCATGGAGTTTCTGACTACCTCCACGTAAGAGAGTTTTCGAAAATCCTGCGAGAGCTTCACCCGGAGATCGTAGAACAACTCGTCCGTCAGGTTCACATCTTCGATCCGACCGATGATGATCCCTTCCGGGAAAATGGCATTGTAGCCCGAGGTTACGACGGAATCACCCGGAACAGGTTCAACGTGACGGGGAATGAACTTGAACTTCACGTAGTCGGGGTTGATACCATCCCACTGTATCGTGCC
>JBIQJZ010000233.1:2460-5773 GCA_044507115.1 Flammeovirgaceae bacterium
AAGTGTCCTGTCCGCTTCAGCACCGCCGACACCTGCACGTCAACGTGAAGGATAGACGTCACGACGCTGTAGTGCTTCGATGCCGTCCGGATCTTTCCGACTGCACCGAGCGGGCTGATCACCGCCATTCCAGGTTTAATCCCCTCTTCGCTGCCCTTATTTATTGTCAGGAAATTTGTGAATCGATGGACAGTGTTGCTCACCACCTTCGCGGCGACGAAGTCGAACTGGTTCATGGTCGCCGAATCGCGAGGGGAAGGTGTCGCGGTGATATACTTAAGTTGATTGAGAGCTTCAAAGCGGCTGCGCAGCTGAGCGTTTTCTTCTGCCAGGGTGCTGTTTACCTGGCGGAGGAGGAAGTATTCGCGCACGCCTTGTGAAACGTTGTTTAGTGCAGCGACGACTCCGTTTGAAGAATTGAAGAAGGCAGCGCCCTGGTAGGGATTATTCCCGACGATGAGCCCCACACAGAAAAGTTCCAGAAGTAAAAACGTAAAGAAGGCCCGGTAGTGATAAAGAAACAGGAAGAGCCGCCGCATGCTTTACGTCATCAAAACTGCCCGGAATTTGTCGATGTTCTTTAAGGCAGCTCCTGTTCCTCTGACAACGGCCTTCAGCGGATCTTCCGCGACATGTATTGGCAACTTTGTTTTCAGTGCCAGGCGTTTGTCAAGGCCGCGCAGCAGCGCGCCGCCCCCCGTGAGATAGATGCCGCGTTCGTAGATGTCTGCCGAAAGCTCCGGTGGCGATGTCTCGAGGGCCTTCAGGACAGCCTCTTCGAGTTTGGATACCGACTTGTCGAGCGCGAATGCTACCTCGGAATAGGATATCTTGATCGTCTTGGGAATACCCGTCATCAGGTCGCGCCCGCGGATCTCATAGTCTTCAGGTCCTTCGTCGAGTTCGGTCAGGGCAGACCCAACTTCAATCTTGACCTTTTCAGCCGACCGCTCGCCAATCAGGAGGTTGTGTTGGCGACGCATATAGTCGAGGATATCGCGGTTGAATGTATCGCCCGCCACGCGGATGGATTGATCGCAGACGATTCCCGAGAGGGCTATGACGGCGATGTCCGTTGTTCCTCCGCCGATATCGACAATCATATTTCCAACGGGCATTTCGATGTCGATCCCCGTGCCGATTGCCGCGGCGATAGGCTCGTAGATCATGTACACCTCTTTTGCTCCAGCGTGTTCTGCTGAATCCCGTACAGCGCGCTTCTCCACCTCGGTTATTCCGGAAGGGATACAGATCACCATCCGATATGACGGCGGAAACATCCGCTTGCCCGTGTCGATCATCTTGATCAACCCGCGGATCATCATCTCGGCTGCCTGGAAGTCCGCGATCACGCCTTCTTTCAAGGGACGGATCGTCTTGATATGCTCGTGGGTTTTCTCGTGCATCTGCATAGCCTCCCTGCCGATCGCCAGAACCTTGTTCGCCGCCTTGTCAATCGCGATGATGGACGGCTCATCGACTACGATCTTATCCCGGTAGATAATCAGTGTGTTTGCAGTGCCGAGGTCAATCGCAATGTCACTAGTGAAGAAATCAAAAAATCCCATGAGGTTCAGGAGGCTTAAGTGAAGTGTTATAAATGGTCGGCCGAAATTACGGAAATATTGGGTTGTTTCAGCAGTGCAATCCGCCGAAAAAACTTACGTCCAACGGTCAGCAGCCCACAGTCCACAGTCTACTTTGGATCGTCGACTAGTGCTTAAAATGCCTCACCCCTGTAAAGACCATCGCCATGTTGTTGTCGTCGCAGTACCGGATCGAATCCTGATCCTTCACCGAGCCGCCGGGTTGAATAACGATATCGATACCGTGTTGATGGGCGATCTCGACGCAATCTGGGAAGGGGAAGAACGCATCCGATGCCATAACTCCTCCCTTGAGATCGATACCGAATGCACGTGCTTTCTCGATGGCCTGCCGAAGGGCGTCGACCCGCGAGGTTTGTCCAACGCCACTCGCGAGGAGTTGACCGTTGACCGCCAGGATAATGGTATTCGACTTAGTGTGTTTGCAAACCTTGCTGGCGAAGAGCAACGCATCGATCTCGCCTTCCGTCGGCGCCCGGCGTGTCACGACCTTCAGATCGCCGCGTCCGTCCGTCTTGAGGTCGAGGTCCTGTTCGATGACTCCGTTGAGCAGGCTCTTGAATTGCTTTTTTTCGGTTAGTTCCCGGTGTTGGCGGAGGATGATCCGGTTCTTTTTCGATCGCAGTAGTTCGAGTGCCTCGTCGTCGTACGACGGTGCAATGAGGATTTCGAAGAACAGTTTGTTGATCTCCGCCGCGGCCTCACCATCAATCGCGTGATTGCTTGCCAGTACACCGCCGAAGGCGGAAACGGTGTCAGCTTGAAATGCTTTGAGGTACGCCTCTTTCGTCGAACGGCCAGTAGCCACTCCGCATGCGTTGGTATGTTTTACGATCACAAAAGCCTTTTCCCCGGGGAATTCGCTGACCAGGTTAACGGCCGCATCGATGTCCACCAGGTTATTGTACGACAACTCTTTTCCGTTCAGTTGCTCAAACAATGCCTCCAGGTCGCCGTAGTACTTACCTTCCTGGTGGGGGTTCTCGCCGTACCGCAGCGCACGCCCTTTCCGGATACTCTTCTTGAAGGAAGCGACACCACCGTCTGCATTGAAGTGAGCAAAAATGGCGGAATCGTAGTGGGATGTTACATCGAACGCCAGGGCGGCAAAACGCTTCCTGTCTTCCAGGGTGGATGTGCCACCGGACGATTGGAGCAATTCCAGCAGTCCGGGATATTGCTCGCGGGAGGAGACGATCAGCACATCCCGGTAGTTCTTTGCCGCAGCGCGGATGAGGGATATTCCACCGATGTCGATCTTTTCGATGATGTCCTGTTCGCTGCCACCCTTTGCCACGGTCTCTTCAAACGGGTAGAGGTCGACGATGACAAGATCAATCGACTGGATCCCAAAGGCCTGTGACTGCTCTTGGTCGCCTGCGTCATCACGCCGGAAGAGAATACCTCCAAAGATGTTCGGATGCAGGGTCTTCACGCGACCGCCGAAGATCGAGGGGAAGCCTGTGAGCTTCTCAACGGGTGTAACCGGGTAACCTTGCTTCTCGATGAACTCTTGCGTACCACCGGTCGAAATAAATTCGACACCGGCTTTGCCGAGTTCCTGAATGATGGGCTCCAGATTGTCTTTGTAATAAACGGAGATTAAGGCGCGGTTGATCTTCAGCGTTGACATGTATGGTTAGTACTTTGTGAAATGCTCGGCGAGTTTAGTTAGAGCCGGGAGAATAGTCGCTTTCTTCGAATTG
>JBIQJZ010000234.1:0-5725 GCA_044507115.1 Flammeovirgaceae bacterium
GCTTGGCCGCCTTCATCAGGAGCTTCTTCTCGCTATCAGCGGAGACGCCCTCCGAAGCTCCCTTTTCTGTCTCGGCCAGAAGAATAAGTGACTTAATGCTGCGCAACGCATCGAGCTCTTCGCGGTTCTTGGCAAGCATTGCTTTCTTAATGTCAGCGTCGATCTGATCCTTTAGGCTCATTGCTTTGCTGTTTGATTTTTTCGAACAAAATTTGCACAGTTATTGTCCATCCACTAAAGTCCTTGCTGTGACTAGACTCAGCGTCAATATTAACAAAATTGCCACACTCCGGAATGCGCGCGGAGGAAATAATCCCGACGTCGTTAAGGCAGCGATCGACTGTGAACGCTTCGGCGCTCAGGGTATCACAGTACACCCGCGACCTGATGAGAGACACATCCGATACGATGACGTTATCGCACTGAAGGATGTTGTCACTACGGAGTTTAACATTGAGGGCTATCCGGACAAACGCTTCCTCGATATCATTCGTGAAGTGAAGCCGGCACAGGCCACGTTAGTGCCTGATAGCCCCGATGTGATCACCTCGAACGCCGGGTGGGATACACTCGCAAATGCTGACTTCCTGAAAGACGTGGTGGCCGAGATTCGCGCTCATGGCGTCAGAGTTTCGGTTTTTGTGGACCCCGTGGTCCGCATGGTTGAAGGTGCAGCGCGCGCAAAAGCCGACCGGGTCGAGCTATATACGGAACCATACGCGCGGGAATTCCTGGTATCTCCCGAGGTGGCAATCAAACCGTATGTGGAAAGTGCGCGTATCGCGCGTACATTGGGATTGGGTGTCAACGCCGGACACGATCTCGATCTTGACAATCTAGCCTTTCTTCACAAGCATATACCTGAACTGGAAGAAGTGTCGATCGGACATGCACTCATTTGCGATGCACTATACCTCGGCTTGGAGAATACGATCCAGCGTTATCTTCAACAGCTTCAGTAGTGTCGCGTTGTTCTAAGCATTTGGGCGACTATCTTTGCCGTCTGACAACGATTTCACAATGAAACTCAGGAAGAAGTTCAGCGAGGAGGATCTCCAGCGAATCAAGACGGCTGTCCGTGAGGCAGAGGCGAAGATATCGGGCGAGATCGTCCCGGTTATCGTCGAACGCAGCGGACTATATCATATCGCCAACTACAAGGGTAGTTTGATTTTCGGCGCATTGTTCTTCGCTGCAATGATCGTTCTCGATCGCTACATCATCGAGAATGCCTCCAGCACATTGTACTACGATCCGCTGTTTATATTCACGATTGTAGTGATCGGAGCGGCGCTCGGTGCAGTTCTTCCAAATATGATCCCTGCTATGAAGCGATGGCTCGTATCGCGCGCGTACCTTGATGAGAACTGTCGCACTACGGCGGAAAATGCGTTTCTCGAAGAAGAAATATTCAACACACGCCACCGTACCGGTATCATGATCTTCATCAGCTTTTTTGAACATGAAGTCATCGTCATGGCTGATCGTGGAATCAGCAAAGTGGTGGAGCAACAGGAATGGGACAGCATTGTCGCCGGTTTGTTGTCCGCTATCCGCAGCGGAAAGGTTGTCGACGGTATTGAGGCGGCTATCCGGAGATGCGGAGATCTTTTATTCGAAAAGGGTTTCCTGAAAAGGGATGATGACATCAATGAACTACGGGACGATCTTCGCATTAACTAGCACTCCAATTACGGTTTCCTGATGAAACGTTTTCTACTATACTTCCTTCTCATCATCTCCGGTCCCGCGTTTGCACAGGAGGGTATTTCGAAGGTCTGGAGTTCGCATATCGAGGACCAGGCAAACATATTTACGGCGGAGTTCGAGAATCACCTCGATCTTCAGTTGAAGAGGTACGAGGATTCAACATCCAATCAGATAGCGGTTCTCACGGTGTCCAGTCTGAATGGCGTCCCGATCGAAGACTTTGCATTCCGCGTTGCCGAAGATTTCGGATTGGGTAAAGCGGATCGTGATAACGGTGTACTGCTCGTGGTTGCCGTGGGCGATCGTAAGATACGAATCGAAGTTGGCGAAGGGCTCGAAGGCGTTCTTCCGGATGCCCTGTGTAATCAAATCATTCGCAATGAAATGGCACCTCGATTTCGGCAGAACGACTACGCCGGCGGCGTGGAGGCGGCAGTCCATGCGATGATCCGGGCGATCGGGGGTGAATATGTCGCGGAAGAAGGTCCGCCGGTGCGCCGCGGGCGCCGCGGCGGGTCGCTGATAGGAACGCTGATCATCCTGGCTGTGATTATTTTCATCAGCAGGATTGGCGGCGGCGGAAATGGCAACTATCGCCGGGGTGGCTGGACTCCCGGGGGCTGGTACGGCGGCGGTTTTGGCGGCCGTGGTGGAGGAGGTTTTGGCGGCGGCGGGTTTTCCGGCGGCGGCGGTGGCTTCAGCGGAGGAGGCAGTAGCGGATCGTGGTAAAAGATTTCCGGAATTGACTGGGGTCCTTGGGATTGGCGCCTAACTCTCCTATTTTTGCGCGTCTTTAAAAACCGTTCATGAAAAAAGATAAAGCAATCTTCGATCTCATCGACAAGGAAAAGGAACGCCAACGGAACGGAATTGAACTGATAGCTTCTGAAAACTTCACTTCCCAGCAGGTCATGAAGGCCATGGGAACAGTACTCACCAACAAGTATGCGGAAGGATTGCCCGGGAAGCGTTACTACGGTGGGTGCGAAGTGGTGGACGAGATTGAACAGCTTGCCATCGACAGGGCAAAGGAACTTTTCGGAGCGGAATGGGCGAACGTTCAGCCGCACTCCGGGGCGCAAGCTAACGCCGCGGTCATGCTCGCTTGCCTGAAGCCAGGCGACAAGATACTCGGGTTTGACTTATCTCACGGTGGACATCTTACGCACGGGTCACCGGTTAATTTTTCCGGGAAACTATATCAGCCAATCTTCTACGGTGTCGAGGAAGCCACCGGGCTAATTGATTTTGACAAGATTATCGAAACGGCTCAGCGCGAGAAGCCCAAGATGATCATCTGTGGTGCATCTGCCTACAGCCGCGACTGGGATTACAAGAAGCTGCGCGAAGCGGCCGACAGTGTAGGAGCCATCCTCCTCGCTGATATCTCGCACCCGGCAGGCCTCATTGCACGCGGATTGTTGAACGACCCCATGGAGCACTGCCACGTCGTTACCACGACGACTCACAAGACCTTGCGCGGCCCCAGGGGCGGGATGATTCTCGTCGGTAAGAACATTGACAACCCGTTTGGCTTGAAAACTCCAAAGGGTGAATTGCGCAAGCTTGGCAGCATCCTGGACTCCGGAGTGTTCCCGGGTACCCAGGGTGGTCCGCTGGAGCATGTGATCGCGGCGAAAGCGGTCTCCTTCCTGGAGGCCCTCTCAGATGAATATTTCAACTATATCGTCCAGGTCGCGCGAAATGCAAAGGCAATGGCTGCTGCATTTGTAGACAAGGGCTACAAGATCATATCCGGTGGTACTGACAACCACTTGATGCTCATCGACCTCCGTTCGAAAAACCTAACGGGGAAGAGCGCCGAGGATGCATTGATTCAGGCCGATATCACAATCAACAAGAATATGGTGCCGTTTGATACCCAGTCGCCATTCGTGACGTCAGGTATGCGAATCGGAACACCAGCGGTTACAACACGGGGTATGGTGGAGAAAGATGTTGTCAAGATCGTTGAGCTCATCGACGAAGCACTTCAGAAACCAGAAGACTCCAAGCATCTCAAAGCGGTGAAACGGAAAGTGAACCGTATGATGCAGAAGTTCCCGTTATACTAATTCGCTTTTTTGTCTAAGTAAACATGCCGTTAGATCAGGAGCCGATTCAGGAGAAGGAGATGAGTTTCCTCGAGCATCTCGAGGAGCTGCGATGGCACGTCGTGCGCTCGCTTGCAGCGGTACTGGTCTTTACGATTGTGGCGTTCGCGACTGCGCCGTGGATTTTTCACAATATCATTTTTGCACCTGCGCGTGTGGATTTTCCAACGTTCGTGTGGTTGTGTAAGCTGGGGCATTTTTTTGGTTCCGGCGATGCGTTGTGTGTGCAGGACATCCCATTCAAAGTTCAAAGCCGGTTCATGACCGGTCAGTTCTCGATGCACATTATCTCTTCTTTTGTGATCGGGATAATTGCGGCATTTCCATACATCACGTGGGAGCTCTGGAGATTTATCAAGCCCGGATTATATCCACGTGAGAAGAAGTCATCGCGCGGCGCGGTTGCTGCGATCTCATTTCTGTTCCTCCTGGGTGTAGCCTTCGGCTACTATATCATGTCGCCAGTGATGATTTCCTTTCTCGCGAACTATCAGATCAGCGACATGATCGTGAACGAGTTCGACATCACCTCCTACGTTGGAACCGTGGTCGGCGTGGTCTTTGGCAGTGGTGTACTGTTCCAACTCCCCGTTGTCATGTTCTTCCTTACCAAGGTGGGTATCGTCAGCCCGTCTTTTCTCCGCAAGTACCGCAAGCACGCGATTGTGCTCATCCTGATCGTCGGCGCGATCGTCACGCCTACTGCCGATCCACTAAGCCAAAGTCTTATCTCAATCCCGCTGTATTTGTTGTACGAAATCAGTATCTTGATCTCGGCGGCGGTGTTGCGTCAGAAGGAAAAGGACGACGAGGAAGATTTGCAAAAAGAACAAGAGAGCAGCACGTATGACGACTAAAAAGATAGCGATCGGTGGTGATCACGCCGGGTTTCAATATAAAGACAAGCTTGTACAGTGGTTGAAGGATCGCGGGTATGATGTGAAGGACTATGGGACCTATAGCAGTGAGTCGACTGACTACCCTGATTTTGCGCATGCCGTTGCCAGTGCTGTCGAAAAAGAGGAACACGACCTCGGTATCCTGATCTGCGGCAGCGCTAATGGTGTCGCAATGACTGCGAACAAGCACCAGGGTATTCGTGCGGCAATTTGTTGGAACGAAGAGTTAGCTGCGCTTGCTCGCAATCATAATAATGCAAATGTTCTATGCCTGCCTGCGCGGTTCATTCCATATGAGTTAACAGAATCGATCACTGACAGGTTTCTGCGAGAAGAGTTTGAGGGAGGCCGCCACGGCCGACGAGTCGGAAAAATCAGTTGCTGACAATCCGAACGTATCGGTTGTCTTGTTTCTGATACTGATCTTTGAATTCGGGCATGCGCTCGAGAAATCCTTCCAGGATATTGCTATTGTCTAAGATGATCTCCGGCGGATCGTGCTTCAACGCATGGTATACACGCGTGACGTTGTTGTAGTAGTCGGGGTTCGAGAATATCGACTGGCTCAGGCGCCAACTCAGAAACGGGGTGGCCAGGGTGTTGCTGCGATATTCACGGAGGTCATTGCCCAACACCAGAATCCTTTTGCCGTGGTACGCTTCGGTCTGTGCCGGCGCCACCAGTCGTGCGTAGTCTACGGAGTCAATCTTGTCAAACCGGGCGAGGTAGGCAACTGTAGAGATTCCCGCGAACAAGATCCACGCATTCATTTCTGCAAACTTCCTCCGTCGTATCAACAGGAAAAAATGGGTGAGCAAAAGAGAAAGCCCTGGAAAGAACACAATCAGTGTCTGCGGCCGCAGGTCTTTCGAGTAGAGGACAAACAAGCCGGAAAAGAAGAGCCACAATAATGTCGCTTGTAGTATTTGAGATTGGTATTTGCTAAAACGCGCCTCCCGGTTGAGCATTATCAGGGAGATGACCAGGTAGAGGATTGGAAGC
>JBIQJZ010000235.1:0-771 GCA_044507115.1 Flammeovirgaceae bacterium
GAATCCTCCCACCATGACCGCGCCGTGGTGCATACTGACCCGAAGTATACCCAAATCCCAGCCCATGCGGCTGAGGCCGGTAGCCATGCCGGTAACCAGGCAGATGATTGCAAGCAGCAGGAGGGGAAGCCGCGATTGTTTGATCAACTCGTTTTGTCTGTCAGGTCGGAGGTCGCTTGCCCCGTTTTTGTGATAACTTCTTTCGTCGGCTTTTCCGCTACAGGCTTGTCGTCAAATAGCATTCTGACCGACGGCGTGTACGTATCGTCATACTGTCCGGACGTCATATTCCAGCGAAAAATGACGAGGAAAACAATGGCAATGGCCAGGCTTATCGCGATCAGAATGACGATGATTTGCATACTAATTAATAGATCGTGCGTTCAAATTCATAAGTGCGGAACCGGTCAAACGCATCTCGTTCAAGGCGCTCCCGGTGATTTGGATGCGCGATATCGATGAGCGCCTTGGCGCGTTGTCGCATATTCTTTCCATAAAGGTACGCGATACCATACTCAGTCACAACGTAATGGGCATGCGCCCGAGTGGTTACGACGCCGGCCCCTTGCTTTAGCGCGGAGCATATCCTCGACTCACCCTTGCTTGTAACAGAAGGTAGCGCAATGATCGGTTTTCCATCCTCCGACAGCGCTGCGCCGCGCACAAAGTCCATCTGGCCGCCGACGCCCGAAAAATGATATGTTCCGATTGAATCGGAACAAACTTGCCCGGTGATGTCGACCTCGATCGCACTATTGATTGCGGTAACTT
>JBIQJZ010000235.1:781-5656 GCA_044507115.1 Flammeovirgaceae bacterium
GCTGTGTCGTTCACGTAGTTGATATTTAACACAACAACCGAAGGATTGTCGTCGACGAAATCATACAGCTTGCGTGTGCCCAAAAGAAACGCGGTAACGGTTTTCCCGCGATGCTTGCGCTTATGCTGATTGGTGACGATCCCTTTTTCGATTAGGGGGATTATGCCATCTGAGAACATCTCTGTGTGAATGCCGAGTTCGCGGTGGTTTGTCAGGCTCGCGAGTACCGCATCGGGAACAGCGCCGATTCCCATTTGAAGGGTCGCTCCGTCATCGATGAGCTCTGCGCAGAAGGAACCAATTCGCGCGGCCACTTCTGGCCTCGAACTCTGGCTGGCCACTTCGGGAAGTTCGTCATTTACCTCAACCATCGCGGCGAATTCGCTGACGTGCACCAGTCCGTCGCCTAATGTTCGGGGCATCCGTGGATTAACTTGCGCGATTACCTTCTTTGCGGTCTTCACCGCCGTCTGGGCTATATCGACCGAGACTCCGAGGGAACAGTAGCCGTGTTTGTCTGGAGGCGATACGTGAACCAGAGCAACGTCCAGTGGAAGTATGCCCTTCCGGAACAGAATGGGAATCTCGCTCAAGAAGATCGGAACGTAGTCGCCACGACCGCTGTTAACTGCCTCCCGGACGTTTGCGGATACGAACAGCGAGTTAATTCGGAAGCTGTCTTTGTACTTCGGGTCGGCAATCACCGCATCTCCCTGCATGCTGATGCTTACGACCTCAATATTCCATAACTCCGGTGCTCGCTCAGCCAATTTCCTTAGCAGGAAGTGGGGCGTAGCTGCGCCTCCGTGAACAAAGACACGATTTCCAGGAGCAATGAGACTTACCGCTTCTTCACCTGTGACGTATTTCATGGTGTTCTTTGATTTTTGTGTTTAACTTCTTTCGGGCCGTTACATTGACAGCGGCTGTTGTGAATCCCACGACGCTGATGCTACTGAGAGGCATCAGGATCGCTGCAACAAGTGGAGTGAGGTTTCCGGACACCGCAAAGCTGCGGGCAACCGCGTTGTAGAAAAACGAAATGCAGAATCCCGTTCTCAAAATATATGTAGACGATTTTGCCAGGGCAAGGAATCGATCAAGTATTCTCAGGTTTTCTCCGTAGAGTATACCATCGCTGGCGGGTGTGAAGACGCCACTATCGTCCGTAACAGCGATCCCTACATCGCTTTGCTTCAGCGCACCGGCATCGTTGAGACCGTCACCCACCATCATCACCTTCTTGCCATTTGACTGAAGTTTTTTTACGAGTTCCAGCTTGTCATGCGGCGTCTGATTAAAAAGCGTCAGCGCATCCTTTCCAAAGATTTTCATCATCTGTTCCCGGTCGGTTTCGTTGTCGCCGGAAGTCAGGGCGACACTCTTCTTACCGATTCGCTCCAGCATCTTATCGATGTCTGTTCGGATGGATGTGCGGATGGCGAAGTAGCCTCGGGGAATACCATTAATAGAAACATATACGCGTGACGACTCTGTCGCAGAGTTATTCTCTGCCGCCGTAAAGGAATGGGATCCGATTCTGATGAACGTACTGTCAAACGATCCTTCGATGCCTTTCCCTGGAATTTCTCTGAAGGTTTCCGGGCGCCGGTCTGATCGATGCTCTATACTTTTTGTGATCAGTCTGCTCAGCGGGTGAGTGGAATACCCCGTAAGAATTTTGATCATTGTATTTTCCTCGTTGGACAATATTCCGACAAACGTTACTTCGGGATCGCGACCGTGCGTAACAGTGCCTGTCTTGTCGAATACGATGGTGTCGACAGCGGCCATGCGTTCGATGACGTCAGCGTTTTTTAAGTAGAGGTTATTTTTTCCAAATACTCGGAGCATGCTTCCAAATGTAAATGGTCCGGCAAGCGCCAGAGCGCACGGGCAAGCAACCATGAGGACGGAAGTTAATACCAGCCAGGTTTCCGAAGGGTCTGTCAGATGCCAGTAGATCGCTGTTCCGGCGGCGATAAACAGTACCACCCACGTGAAAATTCTCGCGGCCTTATCAATAATTTTCTGGAATTTGCTTTCGTCGATCTTTCGGAATGCATCATTGTTCCAAAGGCTCGTGAGCTGGCTCTGCGACGTTTTTTTCTGAACGAGAAAGCGCACCGGCACGCCGACCAGGCGCCCGCCCGCGTATACCCGGTCTCCCTTCTTTGCCATAACGGGCCTTGCCTCTCCGGTCACGAAGCTATAATCGACGAATGCAGATTCGTCGAGTAAGATGCTGTCCGCAGGCAGGATCTCCATGTTGCGGATGCTGATCACATCGTTCGGTTCAAGATGATAAATGACAGTCGGTTTCCATTCGGATCCGTTCAGGCGGTTGATTGCGAGCGGCAAATAGGCGGTGTAGTCGCGGTCAAACGCGAGGCTTTCATAGGTCTTACTCTGGAACCATCTCCCGATCAAGAGGAAGAAGACCAGGCCCGTAAAGGAGTCGAAGTAGCCGGGGCCTGTCGCTGTAATAATGTCGTAACTGCTCCTGAAGAACAAGGCGAGCAAACCCGCGGCAATCGGTACGTCAAGGTTGATTTGTCTCTGTTGAAAGCTCCTTGCCGCGGATCGGATATAGTCCCAGCCGCTGTAGACGAAAACTGGTATCGATAGCACGAGATTCAACCACGAGAAAATGCGGATGAGCCGTTGCTCGGAATGATCGATACCGAGGTACTCCGGAAAGCTGAATAGCATCACATTTCCAAAGCAAAATCCCGCTATGGCAATTTTGAGTACGAGCGAATGGTCGACTTTCGGTCGCTGCGGTGCCTCGGTGTCAAGGGCGATGCGAGGAGGATATCCCACAGAGTGGAGTAGACTGGCAACGTCGGCGAGCGTTGTTTTACCCGGATGGAAATCGATCGCGATCTTCTTCCGGCCAAAGTTGACTTCGGTGTGAATGATCCCGGGGTCGATCTTGTGAAGGTTTTCGAGCAGCCAGATACACGACACGCAATGAATCGCGGGCAGGTAAAATGTCACCTTTGATAAGGTATCGGAATCGAAGTCGAGTACTTTGTCCCGGACGTCCTTTTCGTCGAGATATGCGTAGGTATCGTCGGCAATGTTTCTAAGCGGCAATCCCGGATGTTTTTCCAGCTTGTAATATTCACAGAGTTGATTCGCACTAAGAATCTCGAATACAGTCTGGCAGCCTGTGCAGCAGAAAGACTTTTCGTCGAGCCAGTGTGTCTCTTCACAGGGCTGGCCGCAGTGATAGCATTGTAGTTGGGTTTCCGGTCTTGTTTCTGCAAGCACAGGCATGAACTCGAAGTTTGCTGGTCTAAGATACGATAACGGACGACTTGTGGAAGTGCGACGCTTATCTGCTGGCCAAAGCTAGGTTGTGATTCATCGGATCATTTTGAGGATAGTCACTAAAAAAGATGACTTTCGTCAGGTTTAGAGCGCCTTATTTCGCCATCTTGGCGATATGAATGTATCGGTAAAATTCCTGGGTGCAACCGGCACAGTTACGGGTTCTCGCTTTCTGCTAAACATCGGCGACTTTCGAGTGCTGTTCGATTGCGGCCTCTTTCAGGGTATGAAGGATCTCCGGCGCCGCAACTGGGACGCATTTCCGGTTGACCCTGCGTCAATTGACGCGGTGATTATCAGTCATGCACATATCGACCATACCGGGTACCTTCCGAAGTTCGTACGGGAAGGCTTCAACGGACCGATCTATTGTACGAAACCGACTGCAGATCTGATCGAACTCTTGCTCCTGGATGCGGCGAAACTTCAGGAAGAGGAGGCTTCATATGCCGCGTCAAAAGGCTATTCCAAGCACGAAAAGCCCGAGCCGTTGTATACGACTGCAGATGCTGAGCGTGTCTTTCCACTGATCAAGACCACGCGCTTTGATGAGGAAGTCAACGTCTCCGATCGGCTGGCATTCGTCTACCGCGAGGCTGGACACTTACTTGGCGCTGCGATAACGGAGATTTTTATCAAGGGTGATCACCAACAGAAGAAGATCGTGTTCTCAGGAGACCTTGGCCGGAGCAATGATGTTATGCTGCGTGCTCCGGCGGCAATTGATGACACAGATATCCTTTTCATCGAGTCGACGTACGGCGATCGGAAGCACCCGGATACCGATCCGGCCGCGGATCTGGAGCGCATCGTAAATGAAACGTTCGAAGATGGGGGCGTGGTTCTGATTCCTGCGTTCGCTGTAGGACGCACCCAGACGTTATTGTATTACCTACACCAGTTAATGGCGGCGGGCAAGATACCTGATGTGCCCGTGTACGTTGACAGTCCAATGGCGACATCGGCCACGTACCTCTACTATCGGTACCCGACATACCACAAGGCGAAATTCAATCAAACCGAATTTGCCAGGCAACTGGAAACCAATATGCTGGTATTTGTTAAGTCCCCGCAACACTCGAAGCAGTTGAATATGATTCGCTCTCGCGCCATCATCATTTCTTCGAGTGGCATGATGACGGGCGGACGGATATTACATCATTTGTATCACAGACTGCGGAATAAATATGATACACTGGTGATCGCCGGCCACCAGGCTGCGGGAACTCGGGGCAGGAGACTCGTGGACGGTGAGTCGCAGATCCAGATCTTCGGCGAGTCAGTACCTGTTAATTGTCGGGTGGAGAACATCATGTCTTTCTCCGGCCATGCGGATAGCGATGAACTTTTTGCGTGGATGCGCAACTTCTCCAGCAAGCCGAAGATGGCGTTTGTTGTTCATGGTGAGAACCCGGGTATGGCGCGATATGCAGAGCGGATCCGTTCCGAACTTGGCTGGCATGTGGCGGAGCCTCACTACATGGAATCGGTTAGTCTATTTGAGGGAATCTGAGCGATATTTTGAGGAGTTAACAACTT
>JBIQJZ010000236.1:0-5650 GCA_044507115.1 Flammeovirgaceae bacterium
GGCACCGACCAGGTTCACACCCGCCTGAAGTCCCATGGAGAATGTGGCATCCGCCAGATGGATCTTGTAGGCGTAGTAACCGTAGATGTGGTTATTGCGGTAACTCCCGATTTCGTCGTGGTTGAACATTAATCCCACGCCGATGCGGTTCTTCCACAAGGACGTGTGAGAACTGAAGTTATAGGTCTTTGGTGCACCGGGAAAGTTGACCCATTGATTCCGGTACATCGCAGTCGCGCTGAGTTGGACGTGGCTTCCCGCGAAGGCGGGATTGATCACCAACTCGTTAAAATAGTACTGTGAGAACACAGGGTACTGTTGCGACCTGCAGTCGGCAAAAAAAGCTGTTGCCAGCGCCGTAAGAAAGAACAACCTCTTCATAGCAGCTTCGCGCTAATTTACGATTTCAAGATATCCGGCAATAGGCTTCGACCCATTTCGTTTATCGATCACATAGAAATACGTTCCATCCGGGAGATTGCTACCCAGCAGGGCGATCCCCTTGTTCGACTTACCGTCAAAGTAAGTCTCGATGTTGTCATAGCCCTCTGCTTCGTAGACGAGTGTACCGGCTCGGTTAAAAATTTTCACCAGGTTTGTCGGGAACATTTCGATACAATCGATGTGGAAGATCTCGTTTACTGTATCGCCATTCCTGGATATACCGTTGTACGGACGTATCTCTGCACCGACATCCATCGAGCGTGTCTCCGAACATCCGAGGATTGAAGTAACCGTCACGGTGTATGTGCCGGGAGGAATACTCTGAAGAGTTGGCCCGGTGATGATGGTACCATTGACGTCCCACTCCACGGATGCGATGTCGATGTCGTTTCGCATATAGATCGCAATGAATCCGTCATTGCTCTCGCAGCTCGCCGGTTCGACTTTGAAGGCGAAGTCGGGGAATGCGGGATCGTGCAGGATCGTGTTGTTTGCCGGAGGGGAGATACAACCTGTTATCCGGCTCGTGGCGGATGCGTAGTATGTTCCCGGCTCCAGTCCGCGGTAGTTTTCGCCCAGGTGCACGGATGCTACCGGGTTCGGTACTTGTCCGGGGTTTGTCAGATACCAATGGAAGATATAATCGCTCGTATTGCCATTGACGGAGGCCGTCAGGGCGCCGTTGGGCTCGATACAGCTCGTCATGTGTGACAGTACATCGACCTGTGGCATCGGGATGGGCAGTGAGTTTTGAGGGATGATAATCCTGGCCTCACCCGAACAACCGGTCACAGCATGTGTGCCGACAACCGTGTAGGTGATATTCCGAAGACGATTGACGTCACTTCCGGTATATATCGGGGCGCCACTGGCAGTCTCTCCTTCATACCAATCGAATCGGAAGTTGACGATATTTCCGCTGACGTGCGCTTTCGCGGCTCCGTCTGGACGCGCGGGATCGCACATCGTGAGTTGTGCAACCAGCTCGGCAGTGACGGCAGGGAACGCTTGTGCGTTCTCGACGATCACCGTCTGTGGAGCAGTCGTACAGGTGTTGTCAGCGCGATCCACCGCAATCACTGTGTAGCTGTTCGCGGGAAGCGCGTTGTTCTGTCTACCGGTGAAGTCAGGTGTGGGCTTCACCGCATCGCCGACAGACCAGAAGTAGTCATAGTTCAGACTGGGCCCGCTGGACACGGTAGCGAACACGGCGCCATTGTCTGTGGCACAATATGTCAGTGGCGTGGCAGACGCGGATATCTCTACCGGGACGACCTGCACAGGCAGCACGTAGGTGTCACTTATTCGACAGTTGTTCGAGTTATTGACCACTTCGATGGTGTAGGTGACATCGGGTTGTCCCGAGGGAACAGTAATTCCCGTCAACGCCGGGTTATTTGATACTACCGGCGTGGACGTATCGTTGCCGAGATACCAGAAGTAGCTGTATCCGGTCGCGCTTGTACCCGAGGCCTGCACTTGCAATTCCCCCGCATTATTAGCAGGCTGGAGGCAGCGCGTAGGCTTCACGATATTCGTGAGTTCAACACCAACCGAGTTGATGGTTTTGTCTTCGATCTCGAACTCGATCAGACCCGATGCACAGCTCAATCCGGAAGTGCCTCCAACCTTAGTCGCCTGGACGAAGTAGGTCCCCGCAGCAAGGTTGGTGATGCTCGCCGTTGTATTCGGAGCGCCGGGATCGGGCAATACATTCATGTCGGCGTCCATCCACAGAAATGTGTAGTCGGCGGGATCGCCGTTGCCATTGCCTTCGCGGATGACTTCAACGACGGCTCCTCCATTAGGATCGGGGCAGAGCGTGACGTCAGTAATGTCGAGGTCGGCTGCAGCGATTGTGATGACCGGCGGGTTGTCAAATACCTGATAGGTTGCGACAGTCGAACATCCGGTCGACGTAGGGCTGATGTTTGTCACTTCCACCGTATAGATACCTGCGGGCAGGCCGAGCGCGATTTCGCCGGATGCACCTACGCTACCGGAGGTGTTCGTCCCTAGCGGAGGGGCTGACGTTGATGCACCTTCAAACCAGGCAAAGGAATAGTTGGCTTCGGGCGCTGGCCCGTCGATGTTGAGTTGGATGGAGCCATTACCGTCAGCACCGGAACAGTTCATGTTGGGGATGATCGGATTTGCTACGATTACGGGATCAGCAACGACCTGAACAATTTCTGCCGTTACCGGGACGGAGCGGCATCCGAGAGTCAAAGGATGCTTCGAAACCGCCACGAGCGTATAGACGCCCGCGGTCAACGGCGCGGTTGTGGTGTATTGCGTGGTGCCCAACGCCCCTGCGATAACCTGAACTGGAGGCGCGGCGGTATTGTTCCCGGCGTACAACACGATGTCGTAGTCGTCTTCATCAAAGCCGGGAAGGGAAGTAGGTATCAATTCAACAGTGATAGTGCCTGTATTGTCGGGTGAGCACTGGGTCACGTCACCTTTACTGATGAAGGTCAGGCTGTGTGCGTCGGCGTACGGAAGATCGAAAACGTCAGATGACTCGCAGCCGTTGTCAAGATTCGTCGCGACAACTGTGTACACACCCTGGGGAAGACCAGAAGCGGTAGAACGGGTGACGCCATCATCGGTATGAACCGGTGCGGTCGTGAAGGGTGCCGTACCGTAGTACCATTTGATGTTGAAACCGTTCGCATTGCCCGGAGCAGAGACCACAACTTCCATGACGCCATTAGGCGAGGTACAATCACTGGGAAGTTCGGTAATTGATGCATCGAGGTTGATGAGTATGACGGGTGTATTGTCGAGCACATTCGCGCTGATTGGCGCGGTGGCGCAATGCTTCGTGCGGTGTACCGCGCGGACTGTGTACGTGCCAACAGGTACGTTCTCAAGGGTGTTGTCGTCGTTGGAATAGTCCGGAGTCGCTTTGACATTCGGGCCGTCATACCAACTAAAAATGTAATCCGCGGGTGTGTCGATCGATACGTTGACACTGATGGATCCGTCGGGTACGGTACAGGTTGTCATGTCAGCGACGGCCGCGAGGATGAGTGACGGAGTTTCCACGTCAAAATCAACCGTTACTTCTGCCGTCCGCGAACACCCTGTGGCGGTGCTGGTTACTTTTACAGTGTAGACGTCTGCGGAAAGTCCCGTAACTGTCTGGTCTGTCGAGATTCGGTTCGCCGGAACAGTGTTTTGACCGCGGAACCACTCAAATGTATGGTCCCCCGGAGAAGTTACAGTAACCGACGCGGAGCCATTCGGTTGGCTAGCATCACATGATGTCATGGCGGAAAGCGCGCTGGCATTGATAACGGGTCGCGCGCTTTGATCGATCGTAACCGTCACCGGATCGGACGCGCATTGCGAACTCGATGCCGTTGCAACAACTGTGTAGTTACCCGCAGGAAGGTTGTTCACCGTCGCACCGGTAAAGTCGGGGGAGGGCTTGACGACACTTCCGCGATACCATTCGAAAGTGAATCCGCTGGTTGCACCTGCAACGTCAGCTGAAATAGAACCTGAGTTGGCACTGGAACAGATGATATCTACCGCAGACGCAGTCACAACCGGCTTGTTGGTGAGATCGGGAACCAGCATGGAGCTGATGCTGCGGCAGCCTGTTATAGGGTCCGTAACGACGACCGTGTAGGTTCGGTTCTTGAGTCCGGTAGCCGTGTGGTTGATACTCACGAGCGGATCGGTAAAGATGTCGTTTCCTTCGTACCATTCATACGTGAAGTTTTGCGGGGGATCGCCCGCGCCATCGCCATCGGTATCGTTGACAATCGCGCGGAGGCTACCGTTGGCAATGGTACAATTGTCGTCGCCGCTGAGCAATTCGATATCGACCGTGATGTTGCTATCGACGCGGCCAACAACTACCTGCGCGCTTTCGGTACTACATTCAGCTGTCTTGTGGACAGCGTATACCGTGTAGGTTCCTTCGGGGATTCCGCTTAAGGTCGCGCCCGTGAAATCTGCAGGCGCAGGTTTAGCTACTGCGCCGATCGACCAGTAGAAGTCATAGTCTGCTGTGTTCTCAGCTCCTCCCGTCGGCACGAATGCTCTAACGGCTCCGTTGTCCGGCGAGGTGCTGCCCACGCACTTGATATTATCCTGAATTTTGAGGGCGGTGAGTGTCGCGGGCAGAGGATTAACCGGTGCGGATATGATGTTGTCGCCGTAATCACATTCGAGGAAGTTGGTATTTGGAAACACCACAGGGATATCTGTTCCGGCGTCGTTCAGTGAGATATAGAGTACAAAGGGACTACCCGGTCCGTTGACCTGAACGTCATTGATGGCGACGATATCGCCGACCTCGAAGTTATTGAGCGTTACCTGGATCGTATTGAGTTTGATCGCTGTTGCGCCCGGGTCTAGCGGATCGCCATTGTAGAACGTTATCGGGACAACTCCACTCAATCCAATATCACCCACATTGGTGATTTGAAAACTGACGTTGAAGTTCCTGTCCGGACAGGTTGGATGATTGACGACTAACGAGTTTTCGACGTGGGCGAGGTTCGGGGATTTATAGGTCGGACACCCGTCCTGGTTGAGGAATGGTGTCTGGTTGAGAAAGGTGTTCAGCGGACGATTAGGGCCATCTGTACAGCTTCCGGTGGAAAACACCATATGGTGTTTCTGCTGCCGGATCGGTATCGTGAGATCGTCGTTGACGTTTACGTTAAAGTAGCCGTGCTGATTCCACACGCGACGGGCAGGAACCCACGGATCACTGGCGGACTTGAACACCCGGACGTGGGAATACCGCGAGTTGCTTAGTGTACAGAAGTTATCGACGGCAGCCTGATCATCAAACCCACAAGTGACGCAGAGTTCGGTTGAACCATCTGCGTCCACGTCGGCGACAATCGGGTATTCGCGGTTCGTACGCGAAACACAGGCTTGTTGGTTGTAGATGCTACCGTCCGTTCCGTTGATGATATACAGAAACCGTTCGTCGCGGTAGACGATCTCCGACTTACCATCGCCGTTAAAGTCGAACAAGGTACAGCCCGTATGCCCGGAGGTCTCCTCGTTTACCAGTTTCGGACTCCATGACAATGGTTGCATGTTTTCGTCGAGGGCATACAGGTATTTCCCTGATACGTATGAGGCATTCAACTTGCCGTCACCGTCAAGGTCGCCGATGTTGATCCGGCCTGTTCCGTTCATCCACCCGTTCTTGTAGTATTCGCCTTCTTTTGTC
>JBIQJZ010000237.1:0-5615 GCA_044507115.1 Flammeovirgaceae bacterium
TTAGTGCACAACTCAACGAACTTAAACCCGTTCTAACTTCACTGGAACACAGGGATAAAATTCTGCACGAAAAGTTTTTCGGTACACCGCCTGCAGTCAAGTCAGAGAGTGATGATCAGTCGTCCCGTCGCGATCTTCTGCTGGCAGACCCGGATTCATTCCGCGAAGAAGTAGCATCTCTATCGGACGCATCGCAGCAATTGAAGGTTCGCGCAGCAAGCAGTAATTACCGTTTCAGCAAGTCCGTAAACCTGGGCCGAAAGTCGTTACCGACCCTGAACGCGATGCCAACCCTGCAGCCTGTCCAGCCCTGGCAATCCGACCGGTTGATATCGGGATTTGGGTTGCGTGTGAACCCATTCCACAAAGGACTATACGAACATGTTGGACTCGACATCGCTGCCCCACGAGGCACCCCCGTAGTGGCGACGGCAGCGGGAAGAGTCACACAACTCAAACGCAGCGACCTCCAGGCGGGGTACGGCAATTATGTTGAGATCGATCACGGCAACGGACTGGTTACGCGCTACGCGCACCTGGAAGACATTGCCGTGCGTTTCGGCGCAAGAGTCGCAAAAGGTGAAACGATCGGTGCCGTGGGGTCGAGCGGTGGCTCGGTCGCCCCTCACGTTCACTATGAAATCATCCGGGACGGTCAGAACGTGGACCCGGTCTATTATATGGTTGAGGGGGTCAGCGCGGAAGAGCATCACCGGATCACGGTAAGGAGTCACCAACAAAATCAATCGCTCGACTAATGGCTACGCGATTCCGGTACAACGAAGCCACGTGCAAATACGAGCCATTCTATGTGTCCGGAAAGACTCTGCGAAACAGGGTCCTCATTTTTCTTTCACTTTCCTTGGTAATCGCGCTCGGTGCATATGTTTATTTGCTTCGCTATATCCCCTCGCTGGACGAGATTTTTCTCGCGGAAGAAAACCAGCGACTGCACATTCAATGGGATATCCTTCGAAGCCGTATCGACGAATCCAATGCAAGACTGCTTTCTCTCATAGAGAAGGGCGATCACAATTACCGGGTTATCCTCGACTCAGAGCCGCTCGATCCAAGCATCCGTGAAGCCGGTATCGGGGGTAGCGAAAAAATCAATAAGACGCAGTTGGAAGACTACCCGATGATCTTGGGACAATACCTGGTGTTGGAAAAACTGAAGCATCGCCTCGACGTCGAACTCCAGTCATACGACGAGATTGCGCGTTTGTATGAGCAAAAAACACAGATGTGGGCGGCGCGTCCTGCCATTCAACCAATCAGCAACAAGACGCTCACACATCTGCATTCGACTTTCGGCGAGCGTTTCCACCCGCTGCTCGGATATGTCCGCGACCACAAAGGGCTCGACTTCACTGCGAAGGTCGGAACCCCTGTATACGCCACCGGCGATGGTGTCGTCAAAAGTGCCTACTTCTCCGGAACATTCGGAAACGTGGTATTCCTTGAACACGGGTACGGATACGAGACACGGTACGCGCATTTGTCGAAATTCAACGTTAAGAAGGGCGATCGGATCAAACGCGGAGAGATCGTAGGATTCGTCGGATCGACCGGGTTGTCGGGCGGTCCTCACCTGCACTATGAAGTGCTCTATAAAGGACTGCAAATCAACCCTATAAATTTTTTCCAGCGCGACCTCAGCAATAAGGAGTACGAGAAACTCGTCGAAGAAGGTAGCAAATACCGCGTACCACTCGACTAACACGTTTTTAAGTCTTCTCAAATCTGCTTTCTTTGCAGTCCGGTTTTCAAATCACCTGTCCATGCGTTTTGTGTTTCTGATTTCGTGCATTTGTTGCGCATCACTGGCTATTGCGCAAACAGGGGACAGCCTCCTTACGGTTCAAAGTGGCTCGGCATTGCAAACCGACACTACGAAAGGAAACGGAGCCGATACCCTGACAATCATCGGAGTCGGCGATATCATGATGGGAACCAACTACCCGGAAGACCGGCTTCCTCCCGACGACGGAGCATTCCTGATGCGGGATGTAGCCCATATCCTGCGGGACGCAGACGTGACGTTCGGCAACCTGGAGGGCACGTTACTCGACGAAGGTGGCACACCAAAGAGGTGCAAAGACCCAAAGGTTTGTTACGCATTCCGTTCACCGACCCGATACGTAAGGAATCTCATCGACGCGGGTTTCGATATGGTGAGTCTCGCCAATAACCACGCCGGTGATATGGGTGCAGAAGGCCGCGACACGACGATGGAAGTTCTCGCCCGCGCAGGAATTCTGCATGCGGGACAGATCTCGATGAAGACCGCTATATTCGTCAAGGATAGCATCCGCTATGGACTTGCTGCTTTCGCACCTAATTCCAATTGCGTCCAGATCAACGACCTCGAAGGTGCCCGTCAGATCGTACAGGAACTCGATTCGCTGACGGATGTTGTGATTGTTTCCTTTCACGGGGGGGCGGAGGGCGCCAAGCATCAGAATGTTCCGCGTGCACACGAAATTTACTACGGCGAAGATCGGGGCGACGTGTACAAGTTTTCTCACGCGATGATTGATGCCGGTGCCGATGTTGTCTTTGGTCACGGGCCTCATGTGACTCGTGCGATCGAAGTGTACAACAATCGGTTCATTGCGTACAGCCTTGGAAACTTCTGCACCTACAAAGGAATCAACGTGGCCGGCGTAAACGGCCTGGCGCCCATCGTAAAAATATTCACCAGCCGATCGGGTGAATTTCTCAAGGGCGAGGTCATACCAACTGTTCAATCACATGCTACGGGAGTGCAGATCGATCCCAATGGAACCGTTATCAAGATCATTCAGGAACTTTCAAAAAAAGATTTTCCGGATTCGGAAATTCAGATTGACGAGAAGGGTATAATTACTTATCTTGGACAATAACATGGCGTATAAGGAAAAAGAAATCGAGAAACTCTACTACTCCATAGGAGAAGTTGCAGAAATCTTTACAGTAGCCCCTTCCCTTATCCGCTTCTGGGAATCTGAATTCGATATCATCAGGCCAAAAAAGAACCGCAAGGGTAACAGGCAGTTCACGAAAGAAGATATCGAAAACGTCCGTATCATTTATCACCTGGTAAAGGAAAAAGGATTTACCCTTCAGGGAGCAAAGGAAATGCTGCGCAACGATTCTCAGGCCGTGAAAGACAAAATGGAAATGATCGACTCGCTGCGCAACGTGCGCAAGTTCCTTGTTGAACTCCGCGAGAAGCTCTGAGATCCCCCCAACCCCCCATCCCGTATTCCGTATTCCGCCGGCGGCGGAATACACAAACTGAATGAAACCCTTCAGATGGATCAGAACCGTCTGTCATTGCTTGCCTTGCATTTTATCCCCGGCGTCGGAGACTATCTCGTCCGACAGCTGGTCAGCTATTGCGGATCCGCGGAGCGTGTGTTCTCTATGCCGAAAGGTAAGCTCCAAAAGATTCCTGGCATCGGCAGTGTCACGGCGGACGCCATCGCCAAGGGAAAACCGTTCGCCCTGGCAGAAAAAGAACTACGACTCGCCGAGGCTGCGGCGGTAGAACTCCTGTTCTTCACCGACGAAAGGTATCCCACGCGTCTTCGCCAGGTCAACGATGCTCCGACGATGCTGTACGCCAAAGGGACTATGAATTTCGACAATCCGAAGACGGTCGCGATTGTGGGGACGCGGCAGGCCACCGGGTACGGAAGGGAGTGCGTTGAACAAATCATCCGGGATCTTGTTCCCTACCAGGCACTGGTGATTAGCGGGCTCGCCTACGGTATCGACATACATGCGCATAAACAGGCCCTGAAACAGAAGCTGCCCACCATCGGTGTCATGGGTAGCGGCATCGATGTCATCTATCCCGCTTCACATCGCGAAGTCGCAATGCAGATGATGGACTCGGGCGGACTGCTGCCCGAGCACCCCTTCGCTACGCAACCCGATGCTCATAACTTCCCTGCGCGAAACAGGATCGTTGCGGCATTGTCAGATGCCGTCATCATTGTCGAGGCTGCGGAGAAAGGCGGCGCGCTGATCACGGCGGATATCGCGAACAGTTATAACAAAGATGTCTTCGCAATGCCGGGTAATATCCGTCAGAGTCGTTCAGAAGGATGCAATAACCTGATTAAATCCAACCGCGCACACCTGCTCAGTTCGGTTGAAGACCTGGTGTATATCATGAACTGGGATATCAAGGCTAATACCGGCGCCGACCGGAACAAGGTGAATCTCGATTCCTATTCCCGGGAAGAGCAACTGATTATCCAGTCCCTGCTCGGCAACAACAAACAACTGACGATCGATGAGCTGTGCTGGCGAACAAATCTTCCCGTGAGCCAGATTGCGGCATCGCTCCTCGCGTTGGAATTCAAGGGCGTACTCGCTTCCTTGCCCGGCAAATTATACAGACTTTCGAATTAGCACGAGCCTACGCCGTGAATACGCTGTCGGCCATGCGAATAGCATCCGCGAGGGCCCGCTCGTCAATGTCAACGGTATTTTGCAACCCTTGTAATGTCGCGACAATCGTTTCCGTAGCGATATTACCAACGAGTTCGTCGGCGGCCATCGGACACCCTCCGAACCCGCGCACCGCGCCATCGAATCGTCTGCAACCCCCGCGATATGCGGCCTCGACCTTCGACGCTGCAGCACCGGGAGTGGAGTGAAGATGAACTCCAATCTCGATGTCGGGAAACTGGTGGGAGACGCGGGCAAACAATGCTTCCACAGACCCAGCATCCGCAACGCCGAGCGTATCAGCTAAAGATATAACATCGGAACCCAGGGTATTCAGTATCCCGACAAATTCACTCACAAGGTCCACCTCATAGGGATCGCCATAGGGATTGCCGAATCCCATGCTGATATAGGTCACTAACTCTTTCCCGGACTTCAGACAGATTTCTTTGATCTCCTCGAGGGTGATCAGGGCCTCCGATATGGATCGATTAGTATTCCGTTTCTGAAACGTCTCCGATATCGATAGCGGAAACCCCAAGCATCGAATCGCCTCAAAAGCCGAAGCTTCCTGAGCACCCCGCGTGTTCGCGACAATCACCAGCAACTTCGATCGTGTGTCTTCGACGTGAAGTCCGCGCAGCACCTCACGTGTGTCTGCCATCTGTGGAACAGCTTTCGCCGACACAAAACTCCCAAAATCGACAGTATCAAATCCGACCTTTAAAAGCTGATTGATATATTCTATCTTGCGCGTCGTCGGAATGAACGGTACAATTCCCTGCATTGCATCGCGGGGACATTCGATAAGTTTGATGGTGGATTTCATTCTCTGAATGCGAAGTTTAGGTAGCTTTTTCAACAGCCACCGGACTGAACAGTAACCAAAATTAACAGAAATTATCGCCGTGGTTAACGACGTAAAAGGTCGTTTAACAACCAATGCGTAATAAAGTACCCTTTTTTATCGATTAAGCGAAAAATAAGAATGCCCCCGCTATGCCATTGACGGAATTCAACGGTACATTAGGCGTAAAACGCGCCGCTCACCTACTGAGAAGGATAACGTTTGGCGCCACCAAGCCACAGATAGACGCCTTCGCACAACTCACACCCGCGCAAGCCATCAACCAACTCCTCCGGCAAAACCTGCCTGATCCGCAACTGCCAAT
>JBIQJZ010000238.1:0-5572 GCA_044507115.1 Flammeovirgaceae bacterium
GTCTTTCCGACCCGCGAGGTCGTAGATGTCGCAAAAGGCATCCCACGTAAACTGGGCTTTGTACGATCCGTCTTTCTGCTCGATGACTTCGATCTTCATCCCGACGTCGCCGAGATCGAATCCATCAGCAATCACGCCGACGACCAGAAAATCGCCATCGTCATCAACTGCGGTGATGGGCCAGCTCCGCGATTCTCCTTCCATGAGGTGGGCGACGACGTCGTTCGTCGTGAAATAGGCGTTGGTGTTATCGGGTGGTTCGATGTTCACCGTGATCTTCAGTGTATCTGATAACGGTAGACTGCAGGCGTCGTCGTACGCGATAATACCTACCTGAAAGGGCCCGTCTTCAATATAGGGACAACGGTCGAAGCAAATATCGAATGTCTCGGCGCTCCCGTTCCGGAGGGTCGCGGTGGTCACCGCCGGCAAGATACCGGATACATCTTTCTTGAAGCCGATCGGAATAGCTCGTATGGTGACGCTTTCCGTGAATTCGTCGAATGAGCGCGTGGCGTCCAGATCGGATACTTGTACCTGGATGCAGCGATCCGCGTCTGCGACGTCGTTCGAGAATGTCACACTCATGTGATTGTCATAGTTGAACGCGCCGTCAGTGACTTTCTTGCCGAGGATCTGCGGCGGATCGGCGGGATTACACCCGTCGACAACAAGCATCTGGAAGTCGCGGCGGAGTTCGCCGATCTTGACGCCGTCGCGGTATTCTTCGCATCGCACGGCAAATACGTAGAGACCGTTGAACGCGGGTGTTACGGTGAGAAACCCGTCTTGTGAGATCTTCAGGTCGGGTACTCCTCCGATAATGTTCGAAGGACTAAACGGGGCGCGATAGCTGACCAGCGGATAAGGTTGTGGTCGCGGTCGCAGGTCGGGCAACGGAAGGGCATCGCCGGTCTTGGTATTCAGCGGTGTTACAATCGAATAGACGAGGGAGTCTCCATCGTCGTCTACGCCGGCGAAATCAACGTAGTAGGGACGTCGCGGACAAGCATAGTCATTCAGCGGCGGAAACAGTCGCGGTGACGAGTTGATGAAGGGTTGTCCATCTTTCACGACGGGGGGAAATTCGAGGTAGAAGGTCTGTCCGGCGTAACGTCCGCTGACGGCGGGGTCATCGCTGTAGATATTGGTGATACTGTAATTGCGACAGCAACGCTCCCATGAGAGGTAGTAGCCTTCCGCGTCGGCATACTGCTGGGGACTTAATGTAACGACCGTTGTGTAGACCATGCGACTGGTGACGATCTCGCCGTTCGAGCACGCAGGCTGTGTGTAGTCTACCGCGGTCTCGCTGGCAAAGGGCAGATACACTTCCATCATCACGGCGTCGTCGCGCTTGCGGAAAATGCGTGCATTCACGGAGGGGTCGCGTGCGCCTACGTTTCCATTGAGTTTGTCGAAATAGAGAATGAGGTTGATGCGATATCGGTTGCCGGAGATGTGTAATATCTCAAATTCTCCGCCTACTATGTGCGACGCCATCGCCGGAAAAACCCACATACACAGGAGAAACAGTATAATCTTTTTCATACACCCTCGCTCAGACATTAAAGATAACAAATGCGGTGCTGTCAGAAAAACGACTGGATTGCGTAGGTTTGCGGCAAAACACCCTTCCGAGGAATGTACAATCCTCTCCCGTAGTGTGAGGGTCTGGGTGCGCACATTGCAATCAAAACGACGTCAGTGAAAAAAGGTGATATAATTGAAAACATCCGGGTTGGCACAATGGCTGCTGAGGGCAAGTGTATCGCGAGAATCGACGGCATCGTGATGTTTCTGGAGGGCTGTGCGCCGGGCGACCTCGTAAACGCGCGTCTGACGAAGATCAAAAGCAACTTCCTGGAGGCGACTGTAACCGAGATCGTCGAATACGCTGCTGACCGTGTCACTCCGTTTTGTCTGCACTTCGGACTGTGTGGCGGATGTTCGTGGCAACATATCCGCTATGATGCGCAGCTGGAGTACAAGCAGCAGCAGGTTGTCGATCACCTAGAACGCATCGGGGGACTCCAGTTGCCTGCTATATCCCCCATCTATCCCTCTGCAAACACGCGCTACTACCGCAATAAGCTTGACTTCACCTTCTCGGCGCAACGATGGCTGACGTGGGACGAATTGGATAGTGTGCGGTCGGGTGCAATGGACGATGAGCCTGCGCTGGGTTATCACATTCCGCGCAAGTACGACAAGGTCTTCGATGTGAAGGAGTGCCACTTGCAGCCAGAACCCTCAAACAGTATTCGCCTGGCGGCGAAAGACGAAGCTGTCAGGAACAACATTCCATTCTTCGATCTCAGAAAACAAATCGGCTTCCTGCGAACGCTCACGATCCGAACGGCGAACAATGGCATGCCCTCCCTCGCTGAAGCTACGGCGAACGAAGTCATGGTCATCCTCCAGGTAACGTATGACAAGATGGAATGGATTGAAAAGATTCTCAGCCGTCTCGAGCGCGATTTCCCGCAGATCACATCGTTTCAATATGTGATCAATGGCAAAAAGAACGATACGTTTCACGACCTCGATATTGTCTGCTGGAAGGGAAATCCCTACATCACGGAGATCATGCCACGACCCGACGGTTCCGGGCACCTGCAATACCGAGTGGGTCCGAAGTCCTTTTACCAAACGAACTCGCAACAGGCATATCACTTGTATCGGATGACGGCGGAGATGGCGGCAATCCAGAAAGATGAGCTGGTCTACGACCTCTATACAGGTACGGGTACGATCGCGAATTTCGTCGCGGGACAGGCGCGAAAGGTCATCGGACTCGAATACGTAGCGGATGCGATTGAGGATGCGAAGCGCAACTCGATTTTGAACAACGTCGATAACACGGACTTCTACGCCGGCGATATCAAGAACCTCCTCAACGACGAATTCCTGGAAGCACACGGGCGACCTGATGTGGTCATCACCGACCCACCCCGCGCCGGCATGCACGAAGATGTTTGCCGAATGCTCCTGAAAGCATCACCGAAGCGAATTGTATATGTGAGCTGTAACGCCGCGACCCAAGCCCGCGACCTGAAGATACTTTCCGAAAAATACGACCTCACCGGAGTTCAACCCGTCGACATGTTCCCACACACCACCCACGTCGAAAACATCGTCTCCCTCTGCCTCCGCACCCCCTACCTCACCACTGCCGCCTCACGTCTCACCATCCCCCCACTCACGCCTCACGACTGCCGTCTCACGATCCCACTACTTCTTCCTCTTCCCCCCGTCATTCTTATACACCAGCGCGAGCTTGACCGCCTCGTACGCGTTCACCATTCCACCCGAGCTGCTGAGTTGGTCGAAAGCTACCGGCTCCTGGCTACCCGGTTTGGCAACCTTGAGACCATCAAATTTGCGCGTCGATTGTTTCAGGATATCTTTTACCTGCTCCGCGTTGAGGTCAGGGAAGTACGACATCAGGATCGCCGCTACAGCGCTCGTTGCCGGAGCCGCCATACTGGTACCCTGGAGACTTTCGTATGTGTCGTCCGGTGTCGTCGAATAGATCTCAACACCCGGAGCGAAAAGGTCTACGGATTTCTTCCCATAGTTCGAGAACGAACCCACCATGTCCAGGTCCGCGCCCCAGGAAGAAGCACCGATCTCGAGCCAGGTCTTCGACTGGCCGCCGGACAGGTATGTCTTGTTCGGGAAGTTTGCTTCGCGATCGAGATCGTCGCTGCCGTTGCCCGCCGCGTGTATCATGAGCACACCTTTCGATTCGGCGTACTTCACTGCTTTATCTACGGCCTCCTTCTGGGGAGAGAAGCCCTTGCCAAAGCTCATGTTGATGATATGCGCGCCGTTGTCCGCCGCGTAGCGGATCGCGTTAGCGATATCCTTGTCGCGTTCGTCGCCGTTCGGGACCGCGCGAATGGACATTATTCTGACGTTGTCCGCAATACCTTTCACGCCGATATCATTATTCCGGTTCGCTGCAATGATACCCGCTACGTGCGTTCCATGTCGCGCATCCGGACCTTCGACATCGTTGTTGCCGTAGTGGCGTTCATCGAGATTGTTCGGATCATCACCGACGATCGACCGGGGATCGAACTCTGTGTTGTACCCGAATTCGACAGCCGTCTCGTAATGCTCGACTCCCTCCTTCAGTTGTTCGATGTACCCGGCGAGTTCTTCGAGGAACAAGCTCACTTCAACATCACCTTCGACACTCTCCAGAATGCGTGACAGCGTTTGTTTTGCGAAATCGATCGTATCGTTGCGCACTTCCACACTGGCGAGTGACGATTTGGTCACCGGTCGTCCCAGTTCCTTTTGCAGGAGGCTATCGCAATAATGAATAGTCATGAACGCGTTCCCGTACATCTGGTACTGCTGCAGATACTGCTCGTACTGACCTTTGTTGAACTTCAGATCGCGATCGTATTTTTCCTTCACCTTCTTCCAGTACTCAAACTCCGCGCGATTTTTCTTGCTGACGTTCTTCTCGTCCATGTTCTCGTAACGCGGTCTCAAGCGAACATACTCACGAGTCACTTCATAGGTATCGGCATCGACGTTTCCATCCTTGCCACCGATGAAATTCCATCCGTAGACATCATCGACATAGCCGTTGTTGTCGTCGTCAATGCCATTCCCCGGAATCTCGTCCTCGTTAATCCAGAGATTGTCGCGGAGGTCTTCGTGTTCAATATCGATACCCGAATCGATGACAGCGACAATGACCGTACGCGAAGGCTTTCCTTTTAGAAGTGTTGAATAAACCTTTTCCGCGCTAACCCCCTGAACCTTGTCAGTTTCGGGATCCCTCAGGAACCAGTCCGTCGGTATTTCTTTAACAGCGGTTGTGTCCTGTCCTCCTGCGCCCGGTTCTGCCTGGAAAGCAAAAGAGGGGGACATGAACAGGGACAGGAGTAAGATTGAGATCAATCCGGGGCCTCTTTTATTCATAAAATTCCGTTTTAAGATTTTTGCAATATAGGTGTAAGCGAAAACTATTCCTGAATAATTTATACAAAGGGGTTCGTCCCAAAAATCGTTCAAAAACGACTAAAAACTTACTTCGGTGCCACCCACCCGCTGTATTGCGGGCGCGTGGAATCCTATCTACTGATCTTTGGGTATAGCAAAACACTCAGCCCATGATATTCGTATTTACAGCCGTCATCTCCTTCTTCACTTTCCTCTTCTGGAACATCGAACGGTTAAACCGGATGTCTAGTCACGGGTCATGTAAGGTGGAGTCAGGCAGCGAACGATAAAAGCCTCAATTCTAGCCTCCCCCCGATTTTTCCGCGAAAATTCAAATGAATAGGCCTGCCTGGTGGTTTGTTTATTGTGAAAATACACAAACGTTTTTACCTTTGTCGCCCGTTGAAAATGCTGCAATGGCGTTGCAGCAATAGACGCCCAGGTGATGAAATTGGTAGACATGCTACTTTGAGGGGGTAGTGCCTTAACCGGTGTGCTGGTTCGAATCCAGTCCTGGGCACCGAGAGAAACAAACGAGTTTTCTTCTTCAAATACCGAAGTGGTGGAATTGGTAGACACGCACGTTTCAGGGGCGTGTGTCGCAAGA
>JBIQJZ010000239.1:0-5555 GCA_044507115.1 Flammeovirgaceae bacterium
GCCATGTTAATAGTAATTTAGGTTTCTAAGTGAATGTTAGTTGGTAAAAGTAATTAAAGAGGGTTAAAAATCCTGTTTTTCGTATGAACTGCAAAATAATTCTTCATTTTCTTTGACGCAGAGCCAAACCCTCTAGTGCTCGTTCGCGTTAAATACATCCCTCTATTATGCATTGCAAACTTAGTCTTTCGCCAGTAGATTCCGATTCTTGAACCATGTAACCACGACCGGAATTGCTGAAATCAGGATCATAGCAATCACGATCAATTCAAGGTACGAGGTTATGTTCGGGAAAAGCCGCCCGAGGAAATGCCCGGCCAGGACCATCGTTATAATCCAGATTGTTGCGCCTAATAGGTTGAAAATCATAAACTTAGCAAAATCTATCTTCGCAATACCCGCCAAAATCGTCACGAATGTCCGAACAACGGGCAAGAAGCGTCCAAGGATAAAGGCCATCATACCGTGCTTTTGGTAGAATGCCTGAGTAATGTCGAGGTATTTTTTCTTGAAGAAGAAACTGTCCTTTCGGTTCATCAGGTATGTCCCTGCCCAACGCCCGGTGAGGTATCCGACAAACGATCCGGAGATCGCTGCGATGATCAACAATACGATCAAGAAGTAAACATTTATGTCGAGGTATTCAGACTCGGCAAGCAAACCGGCAACGAAGAGGAGGGAATCGCCTGGTAAAAAGAAGCCAAAGAATACCCCCGTTTCAGCAAATATGATCAGTAATAGAAGACCGAGGCCTCCAAACTGGATGATTGTTTCAGGATTAAATGTATCGAAGATGGCAAGGATGTTAACGAATTGAACGTCGGCGAACATGGTTTTGAGTTAGTATTGAGCCTATGCTTAAAAAGATTGCACCAATAGCCTCCTGCCAGCCCTCTGTCGAGGAAACTGTGCGATCCCGAATGTTGCGAGGGGGCTAGCCCGGGACCGGCTACTTTCCGGAGAATCTGATTCTGCAAAGTGGGCAAGGTAAGCCAAAAAAGCCATTCGGAACCAGTTGGAAAAGCAAATTTTATGAATGGTCAAAAGCTGGTTGGCCTAGTTAGCCGCAGCGGAAACTTCCATTGCTGCTTTGCCTATTACATCTGTGGTTAACCCGTTCATTTACACAGGCTTTATTTCCGCATATTTTGCTAATTTTACTATAATAACGCCACCATACCTGGACTTATGAAGCGATTTTTTTTCGTCTTTCTGACTGTGTTTGCAGCGGCTCATAGCTGCCTTTTTGCACAGCAGCGGCCTGATAAGACGGCTGTTACCTATGAACAGATCTACGATGATCCCTACGCTGTCAACAAGCTTTTCATCGGCCTGCAACCACTTTACGGGGAACTGTTTGTGACCAATGTCAATGCGGGCTTTGGCATGGAAGCGTTGTATTATTACCAGGATAAGGTCGATTTCCGCGCTCAATTCCGAAAATCTTACAGCCGGAAATTCTTTGACTTCAATCGCGACGTCGCGCTTGACAATAGTGAACTCGACAACCGTGCACAGTCTTTCAACTACTTTGAGTTCGGCGCCACCTACCACATCAAAGACTTTGAAGAGAACTCAAAAACCAAAATGGTACTCTATAGAAAGAGTTATAAGGGCAATCGATGGGCCTCACGAGTACCCCTCACCGCTGAGGTACCGTCAAAAGTTCGGAAAGTCTACGGCGTCCGGGGAGGAACACTGCTTTGGAAGAGTTCAACTGACCTGACACGCGCGATCAGCGCCCAGGGTTTGACAAATAGCGACCTCCAAGACGCAGAAGGGAATGGTCTTCCGCTTACCTATGAGGTCGCCGGACGTGAACGGCCACTCAATGTCTACTCGAATATTGCTTCGACAAATGTTTACCTCGGGGGTTCGATGTCGTGGGGAAGAAATATCGCCATTAACTTCGATGGCTACGAAGAGGGAGTCGATGACCTGATGATTACTGTATTCTTTGACCTTATTTACTCACCTTCAATGACGGTCGATGACATCGTCTACACCACAACGCTGCCGAACTCCTCGACTCGGGAAACGCGTACGTACTCGGTCAGCCCTATCAAGCTTCAACCATTTGGAGCTCGTGTCGGTATTGACGGACGATTCAACCGCTCGTTTAGCTGGTCGTATGGCGGCGAGATCGGATACAGACCGAGCATCGAAGGGCGTTGTTTCTACGCGCTATTGAGAGTTAGCTTTCCGGTCTTCGGAAGTAGTCTCGATGACAAAGTCGAAGTGTTCGAACGTAACTGATATTCGACTTTGCAAGTCTCGAAAGAAATCAGAGCTGCTATCCGTGATGTACCCGACTATCCCAAGCCGGGCATCATTTTCCGTGACATCACACCTGTGTTATCCAATCCTGAGTTGTCTGCATCGATCGTGAAGGCAATGGCTGCGCTCTACCGCGACCGTGCAGTGGATGTTGTCGCCGGCATCGAGGCGCGCGGATTTATTTTCGGGTCGATGCTGGCGCATGAACTCGGCTGCAGTTTTGTGCCGATTCGCAAGGCCGGAAAGTTACCGTTCCGGACGCGTCGTGAACGCTACGATCTTGAGTATGGCTCGGCGGAGATCGAAGTGCACATCGACGCATTCCCCGATGGAAGCCGTGTGATCATTCACGATGATCTGCTTGCGACAGGAGGTACCGCATGCGCTGCAGGGGAGTTAGTGAGAAGCGCAGGTGCAAGTATCGTCGCGTTTTCTTTTCTGATTAACCTGAGTTTCCTCGACGGAGCAGTCAACATCGAGAAACGCTTCGGCATTACTCCGGATTTCCTCGTCGCATATTAGCGACTCAAATGCACGTACTTTTCCGTTCCGTACACTAGCTGTTCACCACCGGACAATCTCACCCGTATTGGGTGGCTCAAAAAGGTTACACCAATATTTCACCTTTATTTTCATCGGTGCTGCAACAATCGATTGATAGGTGTCGTCTATTGTGCTGTAATCAAAATGCAAACCTTATGAAAAAAATCTTTTCACTTGCAATGGTGCTGGCAGCTGTTATCCAGGTGTCTGCAACGAATGTCGCGCCCAAGTCTCCTGTTGGAGTTTCTGTCTTGAAACACGGATCCGTTATCAAGCTATTCTATCGCGGCGAGGAATGTGGAACGGTGAAGATTGCTATCTATAACCCGAAGGGTAATATCGTCTACCGGGAAGTTCTGGAGAACACGGAAGACTTTATGCGACCCTACAATTTTTCTGCTTTGCCATCCGGACGTTATACGATTGAGCTTACTGATAAATTTGGAACGAAGAGTCGCAGTGTCGACCATAAGCGCGCGGATAATGAGATGATAGCAAAACTCACACGATTGGATGAGAAGGAGCACAAGTACGTGTTGTCTGTCCCTGACCAGGGAGCTGAATTGCTAGTCGTGCGCATTTACGACAGTCGAAACCGCATAGTGTATGAATCGCGGGAGATAGTGAGTGGTGATTTTGCAAAGATGTACAACCTGAATAAGATCAAAGGTTATCACGCCATACGGGTCACTGACGACAAAGGACACGCGATTGATATTGTCAATTAACCTGGAAACGTTTGCATTTGCAAACGTTCTTTTCCATGATCGGTCTTTGAACCTTACGTAGGGGAAACTTCCCGCGAGTGGCCGGCGTTAAGTGGTTGTAATAATGAAACACAATACAACCATGAAAATTAGAACATTGATTATTGCTCTTGCGGTCGCGATCAGTTCATCGGCGCTGGCAAACGAGGGATCGGCGATTCGGGTAGTATCTCTGAAGGGATCGGAAACGTTCAAGGTAATTTACAAAGGCGCGACGACCGGTGATGTTAAGCTCACCATTCTCGATGCGATAGGAAATATAATCCACTCGGAAACACTTTACAGAACTGATGGATTTATCCTCCCCGTGAACTTCGGCGAGTTGTCTGCAGGGTGGTACACGGTCGAACTGACTGACAGCATCGGGAAACACAGGGAAAAATTTTTTTATCAACCGACCCTCGATTCGAAAGCTATTCACGTGAGTAGAATTCCTCAAGATGGCAACAAGTTCCTGGTCGCGATAAGTAATGCGAACAATGACATGCTTCGAATCAAGATTTACGATGGCCTCCGCCGTCTGGTCTATGACAAGAGCAAAGTACTGAGCGGTGACTTTGCACAGGTGTACCGGATCGAGAATCCGTTGAAACACTACACCTTCGAGATTACGGATGCCGCCGGCAACCGGAAATACTTTGACTTCTAAGAAATCAATTCTTAACCGAGCGAGCCCCTCCAAGGGTGGGGCTTTCTTTTTTTAAGAACGTCCCACCTTTCCGCAGAATAGGTTGAAGCCCGACCTCGTCCGGCCTTTCAATTTCAATTTTTTTGTCGCATTTTAAATCATGGATGTCTTATGGCTTTCCCTCGGAATCGTGCTGATGGTCGTTGGGCTGGCGGGTTGTATCCTGCCGTTTCTTCCGGGTCCGCCACTATGTTACCTGGCGCTATTGATCCAACAACTGCAGTCACAGCCGTTCTTCACCACGCGGTTTCTACTAATCTGGGCGGGCTTGACGTTGCTTGTCGTCGGACTTGACTACGTCATTCCGATATATGGGACCCGGCGTTTCGGAGGGAGCCAGTATGGGGTGTGGGGATGTGTCATTGGACTGATCGCCGGCTTATGGATGATGCCGTTCGGGCTGATTGCCGGGCCGTTCATCGGGGCATTCATCGGTGAGATGATCGGGAAGGCCGGGTCACGGAATGCCCTGCGCGCTGCATTTGGATCATTTCTTGGCTTCCTCTTCGGGACACTCCTGAAATTGATCGCCTGTATTGTGATGGGGTGGTATTTCGTTCAAGCTGCAATCCGCTAGTTATATGGATGCAAATTGCGGCGTGAGCGCTAAAAAATCTTGAAATAATTGGCTTTATTTGAGTTAAAATATAAATCCGTCGAAAATGAAAAGAATTATTGTCCCCACTGATTTTTCAAAGCCCGCGCAAAACGCGATTGACGTCGCCGTGGATATTGCCAAGAAAGCAAACTCGACACTTATCCTCCTGCACGTTATCGAGGAAGCTTCGGGAACATCGTTCAACATCACAGGAGAAGTCAACTTGCGCGGAGGGTGGGAAGAGAAGTTTTTCACCATGAGGCTGATCGAGCGCAGCAAAAAGCAAATGGCTAAGGTAGTGGAAGACGTTCAGGCCACAGGCGTGAAGGTGAAGCATGAATTGAGAGTTGGGACCGCCTTTCACGGTATGCGTGATATTATTACTGAGCAGAAGGTTGACTTGGTGGTCATGGGAACGGCGGGCCGCAAAAAGCTCAATGAGATGATCATTGGTACGAACACCGAGAAGGTTGTTCGGCATGCAAAATGCCCGGTGTTGACTGTTCAGAAGAAGCCTGCGACAACGGATTTCAAAGACATCGTGTATGCCACGTCGATGAGCAAGGAGGAAGAGGTGTTTTCCCGAATTGTGCGCAACGCGCAACAGATTTACGGTTCCACAATACACCTGGTGCGGGTGAACACGCCCGGTAACTTCCAGCGCGACGCGGTAGCCAAGAAG
>JBIQJZ010000240.1:0-5543 GCA_044507115.1 Flammeovirgaceae bacterium
AGCTTACTATCGTGATCGGGATTCTGCTTGCGTACACGTCAAATTTTCTGCTGGCTGATACGGCGAATAACTGGCGGTGGATGTTTGCATCAGGAGCGATTCCCGCCGGACTCTTTTTCATATTTGCGTTTTTTCTGCCCGAGACTCCCCGCTGGCTTATCGCCAATGGAAATGTGGGAAAGGCAAAATCTATCTTGCAAAAGATTGCTGCCGATTCGGATGAGGAGGTTCGGTTGATACAGTTGTCCATTGCCAGAACTGCACAAAGCAGTATCTCCGATTTAGCAAAGCCGGGTGTTGTGTTTCTTGTTATACTGGGGATGACGTTTGCCATTTTTCAGCAGATTTCCGGTGCCAATGCAGTGTTCTTTTATGCTCCTATCATTTTCGAACGAGCTGGCATGAATGTAAATGACCAGCTATTTCAGCAAATTCTTATCGGGTCAGTCAATCTTGTATTTACGTTGGTGGCTATGCAACTCGTTGACAGACTCGGTCGAAAGAAGTTGATGCTGGGTGGCTCATCATTGATGGCCTTTTGGCTCGCGATGGTTGGAATATGCTTTTATTTCAGCTTGTTCGGGTATTGGCTATCGTTTTTTGTCCTGGCGTTTATAGCGACGTATGCCATGACGCTTGCGCCGGTCACCTGGGTTTTAATATCAGAGATTTTCCCCACAAAGATCAGAGGTATTGCGGTCTCTGTTGCCACGGGCACGTTGTGGGTAGCTTGTTTCATGCTGACGTATGGGTTCCCCGTGCTGATCGAGTGGCTGAATGAGTCGCAGACCTTCTTCCTTTTTTCGGGAGTTTGCCTGATGTACTTCGTTATTCTGCTGCGCTACGCCCCTGAGACGAGAGGCAAGACATTGGAACAATTTGAGATGGAGGCCACTGGGCATTGATGACACGATTACCAACCAAACCTTCCATATATGAATGAACGATTACAAACGGGTATTGAGGTGAGCAGCCCTTGCTTATGCATTTTTCCAGCTCCTCTGGCACTGACCTGTGCTAAGTTAACACGACCGCATCTGGTTTCCGACGACGAGGAAACCGGGTTCTCAAGTTTTGATTTTAAATACACAAAAATGTTGAGAGTATGAAGCCAATACTACCTATTCAAAAAGCCTTCGTTGTTATGATACGAACTGCAATATCCCAAGCGCTGATATTGGTCACCATGACATCCGTAGGCAGCTTCGCTGCCGAGTTAGGCAATCAGGATTTCGTTCCGTTTCAGATGTTCAACGTAACTGGAAGAGTTCTGGATTCAGACGGTGTTTCGCTACCAGGCGTTAATATTCTCGAGAGAGGAACAACAAACGGTACCGTCACTGACGCGGAAGGTAATTATACTATTAACGTTGCCGCCGGGAGTTCGACCTTGGTCTTCACTTTCGTGGGCTACCAGGAACATATTGTGCCGGTGAGCAATCAGGCTGTTATAAGCGTGAGACTAACTCCCGATGTGCAGGCACTTAAGGAGGTTGTGGTGATCGGTTATGGTTCGGTGGAAAGAAGCGACTTGACCGGATCTGTCGCGTCGATCACCAACCGAGATCTTTCAGAACAGCCTAATAATAACCTGATCTCTGCGTTGCAAGGAAGAGCTGCGGGTGTGCAGGTTTCGACTGGTGACGGTTCTCCCGGAGGCGGCATCAATATTCGGATCAGGGGAACATCGACGATCATGGGCTCGACTGAGCCTCTCTATATTGTTGATGGCTTTCCCGTCAGTAGTGATAACAGGAGTATTCACATCGGCGGCGGGCTTGGTGAGACTTCGTCGGAGGGCGTGGCGTTGAATGTTTTTCCCAATGCTCTGGCTATGATCAATCCTGCGGATGTGGAGAGCATAGAGATATTGAAGGATGCAGCGGCGACCGCTATCTATGGCAGTAGGGGAGCAAACGGAGTTGTGATTATTACGACAAAGAGAGGAAGTGGGGGTAAGTCTTCAATTGGTGTAAACTATTCGGTTGGTATTGCTTCGCTCGCAAACAAGATCCATCGTCTCGAAGGCAACCTGCAAGGTGAAATTGAGAATGAGAACAATATCCGAAATGGCATGGATCCCGCGAATGTCAGATGGAATGGCAGTGATGAATTTCACCCGATACCGGGGTCGGCTACTTCGTATGACTGGCAGGATATTATATACAGGCAAGCTCTTTCGCAGAATGTTTCACTTACGTTCAGCGGTGGCAATGAAGTCTCTCGATTCCTGGTGTCTGGTAATGTGGTCGATCAAGAGGGTATTATAGAAGAGACTGGTTTCCGCGACTACCGCCTCAGGATGAACCTTGATCAGCGGTTTGGTTCGCGCATTTCACTGAGCTCAAGTGTATTGCTCAGCCATTCGAAAAGGCAACAGGCGCCGACCGGATCGGGCTTCGGCTATAACGTTGTGACCGCCGCATTGTCTTATCATCCATTGATCAATCCGGAGTGGCGTAACCCTAATAATCCCGAAGTTTGGTACACCGATCCCAAGACGGCGGGTTCCGGCGCAGGAAATACTTCCAACCCCTTGAAAATGCTTCAGGATATTCAGGACGACCTCACGAGAAACAGGCTGCTCGGGAATGTTACCGCCAGCGTCAAGATACTGGAGGGTCTGAAACTGGTTGGGAACGCCGGCATTGACTATGCCGATGGAAGAAGAGAGATATATCAAAAGAGCACGTTGACGTTCAGCGATGCAGTTACAAAAGGTAATGCAGACTTGAACACGAATACACTTGTACGCACGAACTTCAACGCGTATTTGTCATGGAACAGGGACTTCGGTGAGCACAAAATCGATGCGGTGTTAGGCGCGGAGAATACGAGAACCGGTGTTACGAGGGTTAACCTTTCAGCCTCGGGGTTTATCACGGATGAACTCGGTGCCAAACGTTTTCAGGTGGCTGATCAGCAAACGTTTGGTATCAGCAATCAAACCTTGCCTGATCTGGTGCTGGTGGGTTTCTTCACCAGGCTGAATTACAATTACGATGGTAAATACTATGTTAGTCTGAATGCAAGAAGAGATGGGTCTTCCGTTTTCGGGTCCAGAGAGAAATGGGGATTCTTTCCATCTGTTGCGCTGGCGTGGAGAGCTTCTGAAGAAGCCTTTTTTGCCGGACAAAGTATTGTGTCAGACTTTAAGTTAAGGGCAAGTGTAGGACAGACCGGTAACGGCAATCTCGCTCCCGGCAGTTCCGTCGGTGTATGGACCATCCAGAGCAATCGATATAACTTTGGTGGCCAACCGGTCAACGGTGTATCCCTCTCAAGAATCAGCAATGACAAGCTGAAATGGGAGACCACGACTCAATACAACGTTGGATTCGACGCGAGATTTGTTGGAGATCGGTTTGGACTAACCGTGGATTACTATATCAAGGACACCGAAGATCTGATTCTTCCCGTTGTCATTCCGATCACGACGGGGTTTACAAGCTCTATTCAGAATCTGGGAAGCCTTCGGAACAGCGGTTTGGAGTTTACTGCTGATGCGGTGGTCTTGAACAAGGGTGATTTCAGATGGGATATCAATGGAAACATCAGCTTTCAGAAGATGTATGCCACCGATGTCCGGAAAGGAACGAGTACCGACCTTCGGACGGGCGAGCCTTATATCGAGGTTTTCAACTTTCCAAGAAGAAATGGTCCCAGGCTCTATGAAGGCCAGGATGCCGGTTTACTTTATGGATACCTTGTAGGCGGCGTATTCGCCGATCAGGCCGAGGCAGACGCGGCTCCTACGCAACTGAACGGAAATAAGGAAGGGTATATGTGGTATCACGATATCGACGGCAATGGGAAAGTTGGTGTCGAAGATCAGGTGTCTTTGGGGAAGATTACACCGGATTATATCTACGGATTGACGAGCCGTTTCAGCTACAAGAGCTTTGACTTGTCGATCTTCTTCCAGGGAGTAGAAGGCAATTCCATTATCGCCTTTTACGGCGGTGACGCCGGTGATCCCAGGAACCTTAATTATTGGACGCCTGAAAACAGAATCACGGAGGTTCCTATCAACGCTAATCCGAATGGCAGATTGGATGGTTTCGGGCTGACATCGGAGAACGTACAGGATGGAAGTTACTTCAGGCTTAAGAATGTTCGCATAGGATACACGTTGCCTCCGCTCAAGAATCTTGCGGCCATTAACGTGTTTGTAACAGGCTCCAACCTTTGGACTGGCACGAAGTATAAGGGATACAATCCGGATGTCAGCGCCGGAGGCGCTACTTCTTTCAGTGAAGGATTTGATACCGGAATTTATCCGTTGGCGAAGGAAATCACATTTGGCCTGAACCTGAGTTTCTAAACATTAGCGATCATGAAGAGAATAAACATAGTACAATCAACCCTCCTGGCAATTGCGCTGGTATTCGCTACCGGTTGTGATGATATGCTGGAGGAGAAGTTTGTAAGTGACTTCGGTAGTTCGAATTTCCCATCCGCTGAAACTGCAGCAGTATTGTTGAACGAAGCCTATATGGATTGGGCTCATATTTACCAAGGTCACCGAATGGGATGGCCGGTGGAGTTGCCAACCCCTGCAATGCAATATCATTTCAGAAGTACGGGCACCCAGGAACGGCACGACTTGGCTCTCTGGTCATGGACTTCCAATGCGGCTTTGTTTGATCTGATGGACCGGATATTTGTAGCTGTCCGCACGAGTAACGATGCTATTCAGCTGATTTCCCGAGTAGAGGGTATGGATCCGGTCAGGCAGGCAGGTATGGTTGCCGAGGCGAAAGCCATCAGATCGATCCTTTACTTCAATATGGTCAGGCTGTGGGGAGGAATGCCAATCATCGACAAGCCACAAACCTTAGCAGATGACCTCTATCCGGCGAGAGCCTCGATTGCAGAGACCTATGCGTTTATCGCGCAAGGGCTGAAGGAGGCCATTGAGGATTTGCCTACACGAAGCGAATATACAGCGATGGGCATCGCTCCCGGTCATATCACGAAAGGTGGAGCGCAAGGCATCTTGGCTAAAGTGTATCTCACAATGGCAGGTCATCCTTTAAACGACGCGTCCAATTTACAGGAAGCAAAGGACTTGCTTGAAGAGATCATTGATTCCGGGGAATGGGCATTGGTGCAATCAGCTACTCCTTACGAGGATCTTTGGGATTGGAAAAATGAGTTTAATAGTGAGCGAATGATCGACATTCAAAAAGACCTAGGCGGTTACAACTATAGAGGGATCTTTGGTTATTTCACCCCTCAGGTTGCGACTTCAGGAGTTTGGACCTCAGGGACGGCGTACTCTGCCGGAAGTGCCCTGGACGGCGTGCCTCCGGAGTATGTGAAGTGGTACGAAGCACACGATTCCGGGCCGCGATTCCAGTGGACCATCGTTACCCAGTTTACAGCTCAGAGTAACTTCGACAAATTCAAGCCGGGTGATCTGGTACACTATGAAGACGGGCGAAGAGCGCAAGCCTATGTTGGGAAATACAGGGCTGTAGGCGCCGAGCTTACGAGCAATTTTGCGTCCCCGAACAATTTTCCAATATTGCGATACGCCG
>JBIQJZ010000241.1:0-5512 GCA_044507115.1 Flammeovirgaceae bacterium
ATTGCTGAACATAAACCCTTCCCAATCCCATTCTTTAAACCCCGGCGCTCTTGCTGCCTCAATCTCACTATCGCTGTATTTGGGCGGGCCGCCGTCATTGGCTCTCATTTCGTTTTGGGCGATCATGTGATCAACAGCGGAAACTTTGGATGCAAATCGCGTTGGACTCTGAATTCCAACCGAACTGTTGACCTCCACCCGGGGTGTGCCTTTCTCCCCGCGTTTGGTTGTGATGAGAATAACACCACCCGTCGCACGTGATCCATAGATTGCCGCTGATGCGGCATCCTTCAGCACACTGATGCTCTCGATGTCACTCGGATTTACGTAGTTGATGGACGACGGGACGCCATCGATGATGACCAGTACCGGGTTACTGGAGAACGTGCTTGTCCCCCTGATATTGAAGTTCAGATCGTGAGCACCTGGTTGACCGCTTACGTTGGAAATGTTTAAACCGGGAACCATTCCCTGGAGTGCCTGCGCGACGTTCGTCACTGCCCGGTTCTTTATCTCTTGTGCCTGAACTGTTGAAATAGCTCCCGTGATGTCGCTTCTGCGCTGCGTACCATATCCGACCACAACTACCTCCCCCAGGGATACCAACTCAGGGATAAGTTCTACGTCGATTGTACCTTGCCCTCTGACGACGAGTTCCTGCGATCCGTATCCCACAGAACTAAACACAAGGACGGATTCCGAAGAAGGCACGCGAATGCTGTACCTACCTTGTACGTCTGTAATTGTTCCGATGGCGGTTCCTCTCACCGCCACGCTGACGCCGGGCAATCCTTCGGGTTCTTCCGCCGAAGTCACCGTCCCGACCACCAGCAACTCGTCCTGAGCAATTGCAGATACATTCATCAAACAAAGCACCAATAGCGTTAGAAGTACTTTTCCGATGACCCTGTCCGTTGGGCCGAGACCCTTGGACGCGAATGAAACCCGGCGACAGAGCTCATTAGCAAACTTGCAGCATGTTTGGTCATGAATCTTCATTGTTTGGGGGGTTAATGTTTAATCATCCTTATGTTCTACATATTAAATGAAGTATAAATATAGACGGGACCATTTAGAAATGCAAACGTTTTAGGAGAAAGCAAAAAAAAGAGTCAACGCAGAATAACGATACAAGTAATTGATTATCAGATCAATAATATGATTTTGAGTACTTCCCCCGGGTTAACGCGCCAGCATCCGATCAAGCTCAGCCAAGTTAAACCGGGTCACTACGAGGGAATGCATCTCACCTTCCCGATAACCCACCGAATTGGAACCAACAAAAGTCCCGTCCTTGAGCAGGACAAGTCCCGGGTATTCGGTGGACGAGTAACTGTGCAGCAATTTGATACGGTATTGCCCCTCGCGACCGAGGAGAAGGTCCTCATACGTACCTACCCAGCCCACAAAGTGCCCTTTCGTCGGGCTCTCCGCCGCTACATCTCTTCCCACGACCACAAGCCTGCCATCGGGAGCGTACTCCGCCTGATGCCTATGGAACGTAATACTCGCAGGAGCCTGACGGGGCTCCGACCAGGTAGCGCCCTCGTTATCGGAGACCATTATCCATGAGTTGAAGGCGCGGTTGTTCTCGCGGATGAGCATCATCAATTGCTTTCCGTCCGGGGACCGGATGAGTTCGGGTTCACACGGAACAAACGGCTCTCCGAGGTCGAGCACAATCCGCCAATGACTCCACGTAATTCCGCCGTCAGATGAAATGCTCTGCGTCACGAGATTCGATCTCCCCCCTACGTGCGGCCGACGATGATTCGTTACACCTAGGAGTTGCTTCCCTCCGTGTATCGGAACAACAGCGGTGAACGGCATCACGTCCGCGACAAGTGTGTCGTTCTTGCTCCCCGCAACCAACACCGGTTCAAACGGCATCCATGTCGCGCCGTCATCGTCCGACCAAGCGCGATACATTTTTAATCCCGACGGACCTCTGTTGACAAACGTCGTGAGCCTTCTGCGTCCGTCCGGATCCTGTAACATATAGAGCGGTGAGCAATTGGCGTGCAGTTTCCAGTTCTCAGGTACCGCAAGAAGATCGCTCCATGTTTTGCCACCGTCGACACTCTTCTTCAGCTGTGTCGCAGGACCGCCGTGACCAATCGTCCATATAATATATATAGTCTTCCCATCCGGCATTAGGATCATGTCCGCATGCCCTTGCCGCTCATTCCTGCCATTTGCAATAACAACCTGTCGGGATACATCCTGCGAAATATCAAGCGTTGGAATGTCAATGCTTCTCCTGGTCCCGACCAACATGTCTAGATCCTGTGACTTACCCGGCAGGGTAAGTAAAATAACAATCAGTAAACAAACAGTCCTGTTCATATCACTCCATTTAGCATTAGAAAGACTTGGTAGAACTTACACAAGGAGAACAGATCAAGTCGTGGCTACGGGTTATCCCTCAACCAGTCAAGGTTGAACCTAACACCATAAACGGGACCGTTCTTTACCGTTTCGTAGATGAGCAGTACGGTTTTGTCGGAGAGCACCGCCATATCGCTGTATTTAGCTGGTCCTTCGTCCACCACCTTAACGACCGGCCACGTATCTCCATCATCCGCACTCAGTCTCACCACCAGGTTCTTTCTGCCTTCGCCTGATTCATTCTTGCTGTACAAGAGGTAGTGCACCTCGTTACCCTGCAGGCTTATTAACCCGGCATCACAGTTACTGGAAACAGGAAAGGATTCATCAATACGTTCATCTTCCCAGCTGATACCACCATCACGACTAACAGCAACTGCGCGGTGATTATTTTTTTCTCCGGAGTATCTGGCATTCAGATAAAGATTGCCATTCTCCAGCTCGACAATCCTCGATTCATTCATATTAAGCGCATGTCCGAACGACGAGCCGTATTTCCAGGTCTTTCCATGATCATCGCTGTACATCGTGCAGATGCCGTACCGCCTGTCAGCTTTCGGAATAATCCCTTTGCCCTTTATACCCAACGCTTTTCTGTTCCATACCTGCAGGAGCAACCTACCGCTTGAAAGTTGAATACCGTGTCCGGGACCAGGCATATGAAAGGCCCTGCCGAGGTAATCACATGCAAACCCGTTTTCATCCGTTATCCAATTTCCATCTTCATCCTTATTTGGCGTCCCGTCACTACGGGAGTTCAGGATGTCTGTGACGTCTGTCCGGTCAGACCAGGAAAGTCCATCGTCGTCGCTGTACCGGTAAAAGACACGGGTGTATCGCTGAAGGTTCTCCCCCGCCACGCCACCTTCGCTTAGCGCATAGAAGAAGAATATGCGTCCGTTATCTCTGTCTACAAGGGGAGCGATATTCGTCCACACCTCTCTTTTGTCGGGAGCATCATCCGGATCGATCTGCTCCTGGTGATCAGACCAATAACTTCCATCGGCCCTCTCGACATAAATATTTTCCGACCACGTCAACCCTTTGTCGGTACTCCGCTTGAGCACAAGAGATTTCGGATCTTTATCTCCGTATACAGGACGCTGTTCCGCAAATGCAAGAAGAGTACCGTGCGGAGTGGCTACGATACCCGGGATCCGGTACCCCTCCACGCTGTCTTCCCGGGGGTCCCAGATAATATTTTTCTCAAACACGCTTTCCTTCCGACCGTCGCACGAAACAAAAATCAACGTACACAGCGCGGCAACAAAAGCCAGGAATAGCGGTATGCTACGAGCGGGAACTTTCATGACATCTTACTACAAATGCCCAAAATGAGGCTCAAGGTGCCGCCGCATGGCATTTGCGTATTCCCCCGGATCATCCCCGCGAAGGATCTTGACGAGATCCTCATGTGTGACTGTTCCCGTGGAAGTGTGTTGAAGTTTGGATTCATACTCGACGACATATTCAAAGACCGGCATGAGGATCGCCTGAAAACGGTGAAGCGTTTCATTGCCCGCCATCTCGTACAGAGTAGAGTGGAAATCGAATTCGCAGCGAATGCGCTCGATCTGAGTGGAAGCTGTTTTTTCGCGATCTACGACAGCCTCAAGCTTCCGCAGCTGTTCAGGTGTCTTGCGTTTAAACAAGAGGTCCCCTAATCCCACTTCCAGAACCAGGCGCAACTCAAAGAGTTGCTTTCGCACATCTTCATCCAGGATGGACGGATGCACGATACGCTGAAAACCGCGCATGACGTCCGGCTTTGTCAGGATCATCCCGCGCTTCTTCCTGGATTCAATCAGGCCGAGCATTTTTAATCGGCTCAGCGCCTCACGCACTACATTGCGACTCACCCCAAGCGCGTCGGCAAGTTCCTGCTCCCTGGGAATAGCGTCACCAGGCTTGATGGCCCGTTTTATTATGTACTCATGCAGCCGCGCCTCCACCTGATCCGCCATGGTCAGCGCTGCTATCGGCACCAACCCGTACAATTCGTCAACATTCATGTGGCTAATGTAGTCTAAAATAATATGTAATACAATACATACATCAATACCGCCTATTATCCGCAAAGCAGCCGGCAAAAAGGCTTTTGAGCTTTCACTTTTGTCGGTTTTGTGGAAAGTATGAAATCATGTATTTTTACATAAATACTACATATATACATAAACAATCATCATGAATAAGAAATTTTCGGGCCTGATGGCCGCCCCGTTCACGCCATTCACCCGGAATCACGAACCGGCATTAGACATTATCCCGAAATATGTTGACAAACTGATAGCCGACGGCGTAAAGGGGATCTTTGTCTGCGGCAGCACTGGCGAAGGGCCCAACATGACCTCGGAACAAAGGATGGCTACTGCAGCCGCTTTCAAAGACGCTGCCGGGAAAAATCTCAAGACGTTCGTCCACGTTGGGCACTCCAGTATCGCCGAAGCTCAAAAGCTCGCGGAGCATGCCGCCGAAATCGGCGCTGACGCAATCTCTTCGGTTGCAGCATTCTATTTTAAACCCGATTCCGAGGAGAACCTGGTTAGTTGTCTCTCGGAGATCGCAAAAGCAGCCCCCTCACTTCCATTCTATTACTACCACATTCCGCATCTGACGAAGATCCAGCTCGATATGATGAGGGTTCTTGGCATCGCCGAAGAACGAATTCCCAATTTACGCGGACTGAAATATACCGCAACAACGCTCTATGAATACCAGCGATGCCTCGACTATGGCAATTCAAAGTATGACGTTCTATATGGGTTCGACGAGATGATACTGTCGGCGTTGGTCGTTGGTGCCGGAGGCATGGTCGGCAGCACTTATAACTTTGCTGCTCCAATCTATATTAGTCTCATCAACGACTTCCACAGCGGAAACATCGCCGCCGCCAGAGAAAAGATGCTGTATCTCACCAAAGTGATCGCAGTCATTCTGAAATTTCCCGCGGTATCCGCACAGAAAGCGATCATGAAGAGATTTGACCTTGACCTCGGGCCCTCCCTGCAGCCCCTCGCTACCCTGGACTCACGCCAGGAAGCTTCGCTATATCGAGAACTAGATGACCTCCAGTTCTTCGAGGTGCTCGCAGGAACGATGTCGACTATCCTGTAGGTGAGGATAA
>JBIQJZ010000242.1:0-5168 GCA_044507115.1 Flammeovirgaceae bacterium
ATATCGCCCGGCCCTGATGTATTGGGAAGAATCGCAAAGGTGTTGCCGAAATTGTATTTTACGAGCACTTCAACGCGTCCATCGTTGTTTAAGTCCCCAACGCTGACTCCGCTTCCGGCATCGAGGGTCGAGCCACCAAAGAAACTTCTGGATGTTGAGAACTCGATCCGGCCGGGATAACTTATATTCTGAGCGATCCAGAAGTCAACATTCACACTTCCGTTGGCGTGCTGACCGATCAAGTCCGGGCGTCCGTCGCCATCGACATCCGCAATATCAGCAAATCGTCCGGAGTACACGAGCCCTGGCCAAAGCGTGACATCCTCAAAGCTGATATTACCCGGCGAGCTTACATTCCGGAACGTGGCAAAGTTGTTCAATGACGCTGAATTATGACCAGTCACAATGTCAAGTTTACCGTCGCCGTCAATATCTGTGGTGCTTAAAGCTCCGGCGTTTCCCGCGCCCGCCAGTGTCGCGACGAGTGAGAAGGCCGAGGTAGAGATATCGCCACCTGCTCCGGCATTCCGGAAGATCGATACGGTATTATTTTGCATTGCAACGATGATGTCGTTCCAGCCGTCGCCGTCGACATCGGCAAGACTGAAGCCCCTTGGTTCAGCGACAAGCATGATGTCGGTGCGTGTCTTAAACGAAGCTGGTATTATTCTTCCACCACCATCAAAGACGGGAATAAAGGGATGTGTGGATTGCCGGGCGAGCCCGGTTGTTTTGTTAATCACAGTGATCTTGTCGAGCGCAGCACCTTGTGGTACGGTGACGGTAAGCTGCGTCGTGGATGAGGCAATCACCGTGGAGAGAACGCCACCGAAATACACAGCGTTATTTTCGGGTGCAGGATCAAAATGATCGCCCGCTATGACGACGCTGGACCCAGGCAGTCCGGATGTCGGCGAGAACGATGTGACAGAGGGGCAGGGGACGAGCGTACGTTGCTCGAGTACCACATTGTCAAGTCCGGAGGTATACGCCGCGTTTGTTGCGTAAGTACCGCGAATCTCGATCGATGTAACGTTAGACAAAACCGCCTTTACCTGTCCCCGGGTGGCGACGACTCCGCCGGGGTAAAGCCATCCTCCGGTTTCGTCAAGGGTGTAACTATACGAAGTCCATTCCGGCGCTACCGCTGGTTTCGGTGTGACGCCGCTCTGATACATGTACGTGCCCCCATTTCGGATCACGACTTCGAAACCCGAGGCGGTGCCGGCCTGTGATTGCTGAAGGTCGAATTTGAATTGCATACCCAGCGAACGAACGACGTGGCTCCCGTGAAACTTTGACGGTGCAATCCAGTTTTGTACAGTGGTATTGGTATTTGAGCTGTATGTTATGGAAGCGAATCCACCCGGATTGCCATTCGCGTTCGAATGGGAGGGTGTTAGGGAAGTAGCTGCGTTGAGGAACGTCCACCCGTCAAGTCCGCCATCAAACGTACTCTGGATCTGCGCTTGCGACGTTGCTACTGCTATGATCAGACAGGCGAATGTGAATAGTTTCTTCATCTCTAGAAATTGCTCAGCGAGTGTTCGTGAAAACTGAAAGCCCTTAGCGCGATGCCGATCGTGACTTCATGAGTTGTAAAATTCATATCCATTGATTTGTTCACCGGCATTTCGAACACATAGCCAAAGCGATATTGTTCACTGAAGAGCGTTTGCAGTATAATGCCGTAGGTGTTGAAATTGCGTGTAAATACGCCAGCAGTATGAAGAGCGTTGATATTGACATTCATCCCAACGTCAAGCGAGGTAGGAGCCCCCTTGACGGCACGAAGAAGCGCAGTGGGCTTTAAGACTAGCCGTGCGTTGATGGGGTAGGCATAGCCGGCCATGACATAATAGTGCTGCCGGTACAACTCGAAACTCTGATCGCCGTTGTTAAACGTTGTCGGGAGGAGCCGAGGAACGGAAACACCTATGAAGATAACATCACTCTTCAGAATTGCGCCGGCTCCGATATTGACGTTGGTACCCCGCTCATTGTCTGAAAGAAAGGCGCCGTCGTCGGGCCGTTGAAAATTCAGTTTTGAGTTATCTGCGCTGAAGTTCTGAAGACCACCCTGCATTCCAAAGCTGAAGACGCTTCCCCCTAAGTCGAGCTTATAGGACGCCGATGCATTTACCTCAGTGTTCGAGATGTTTCCAATGCGATCATTCATCACCGCAAGGCCAAGTCCGACCTTGTTCTTTGCGAATGAAGAGTGGATAGTTGCACCGAGAGTCTGTGGCTGTCCATCAAAACCCGTCCATTGTGTCCGGTAGGCGGCTAGCGCATTGAATCGGTTGTTCAACCCTGCGTAGGCGGGATTTACGACAAGCGGGTTAAGCATATACTGGGCGTAAATCGGATCCTGCTGGGCCAGCGCGGGAAGTGACAGAGCAAGGAAGGCAAGGCTGGTAAATATTTTCATGTACCAAATCTGCAAAGCGATGGTACACGGAGAAATCGCATGATCATGTGATCCGCGTCAAAACAGATTCTCGTTGATCGCCTTGCTGACGGCTTCGGTCTGCGAGTGAACCCGGAGCTTCTCGTATATTTTTTTGATGTGAGTTCTGACGGTATCCAGGCTGATGTCAAATTCCGAAGCGATAAGTTTATAGCTGTTGCCACGGCTCAGTGAACCGAGCACGTCTTTTTCACGGGCAGTAAGACCGTAGGTGTTCGCAGGTTGCATTGACTTGATCACCATACGCGCAATCGCTGGCGACATTGGGGCGCCTCCGCCGATGGCGTCTTCGATTGAAGTGAACAACTTAGTCGAAATATGCTTTTTCAGCAGATAGCCCGTGGCGCCCGTGCGCAACGCCTGAAAGACATTTGAATTGTCGTCAAAGACCGTCAGCATGATGATCGGAATCTCAGTGTTGAAACGACGGACTACCTTGACGGCTTCGATCCCGCTCATACCTGGCATGTCAATGTCCATCAGGATCACATCCGGTGCGTGTTGCAGGACTTGCTCCTTCACTCGTAAGACATTGTCGTATGCCCCCATGACCAAAAATCCTTCGTTCATGCTGATCAGGCTGCACAGACTTTCCCGGAGCGGGGCATTGTCTTCATATAACAGGATATTGATGGTCATATCGAATGCAAAACTACGATACTATCTACTTTGCGATAATACCCCGATCATGTGATGGGTATACTGACCTCAATCTCGGTTCCCGAATCCGACGAGCTGCTCCGCCGGATTGTGCCTGCCATCGCTCTCGTCCGCTCTTCCATGTTTCGCAGACCGTTGCCCGTACCAGGAGAGGTCATGTCAAATCCGCATCCATCGTCTCGAACCCGGAGAGACAGCCACCCGCCGTGAGTCGTCAGCGCGATAGTCATATTGTGTGCACGACTGTATTTTGCTGCGTTGTTCAAGGCTTCTTTAAACACCAGGAACAAGTTCTTCCGTTTGTAAACGTCCAGTCGTATCCCCGCGATCGAAGGATCTTCATCCAGTTGGTAGAGGATGTCGGCTGGCTCGAGTATCTCACCTGCGAATTCCTTCATCTTGACGACCAGTTGCTCGAGCGAATCGTTGTCAGCCTTGATGGACCAGACCATGTCCGATATATTCTCCATCATGCGGGATGATTGCTCGTTGATCCTGCGGAAGTAGTTCCCATTTGCACTGATACCTTCCTGTAGGGCCATCTGGCTCATGATGTTGATACTGGACAACGCGGAGCCCAGATCGTCGTGCAGGTCACGGGCGATATCGTTGCGCATTTTCTCCATTTCCAGCTGGCGGCGCGTCCGGTTTAATACCCGGTAGCGGTTTAGTGATATTACACCAATAACTACTACGGAGATTAGCACAATCATCACATTGGTTGTGTTCGCCCGGTGTCGCGCGACTTCCAGTTCTTTCAATGCCTGATCCTTCTTCAGCAGGGCGATCTCCTGCTCGCTTTTCTCACTCTTGTATGTCTCCTCCAATTCTTTCAATTGGAGGAGCACATCGTTTCCTTTGACGCTGTCAATAAGGTCGTGATACCGCCCGAGATAGTGGTAGGCTTTTTCGAATTCTCTTTTCGCCGCGTAATATTCGCTGAGTCGGGCATACTCAGTAGCCTCCAGTCGACGGTCGCCCGTCTTGACCAACGTCGACAGTCTGTCCAACAGCTGCGCTTCCGATTGTATTTTACCGTTTTGTTCAACCAGATCAAGACTGGCTAACTCTGATTTGGTTCGCGCAGCCATAATGCTGTCACCCGCCCGATTCGAAAGACTCAGGCTTTTCATGAAGAAGTCGCGCGCTTTGTCAAGGTTTTCCAAATGTCGATGTAGCAAGCCCCATCGTTGTAGCGTACGCGCTTCCTCCGCAGTGTGTGCCATCTTGCGCGCCATCGCAAGTGCCAATTCGTAGTATTTTTCTGCCTTACGATACTCTCCCAATTCCTTATATACATCACCAAGGGTAAGCGTTGACGTGAGCATCCCCCTTCTGTCATCGAGTTCCTCCTTGATCCGGTAAGACCGCTCCAGGTAGTCTCTTGCGATCAGGAATTGATTCATCGCGGTGAAATCATTTCCCAGGCTTTGAAGGCAGAACGATTGACCCCTGGGATTCTTTAACGTTTCGAACAGGCGGAGTGCCTTCAGGTGATAGTCTGCGGCGGGTTTGAACTCCGCCAGATTGAAGTAGACGTTGCCCAGATTCAAAAACTGGCCGGCGAGTACCTCGTCCTGTTGGTCCCACAATTGTATGCTCTCCAACATGAACGGGAGCGCCCGTCTGTATTCGCCGTTGTTCTTGTGAAAAAGCCCAGCGGTGCGGAGGAAGCTGACTCTCATCTTACTATTTGCGGGATGGGCATTACAGAGCTGCTCAATTTTATCGAGGTAGTAGCGAGCACTATCGATCTTTCCGGTTTCGCGATGGATTGTCACGAGGTAGGCATAGGAGGATGCCAGGGAGCCCGGTTCGTCTAGTTTCTTCGCCAGCGCGGCCGTTTCCAGCGCAGTTCGCAAGGCCGCGGACAGATCCGTGCGGGTCAGTTGATACACCAGATTAAGACGTGCTTCCAGCTCACTGGTATCCTGGGAGTGGAGCGCTACTACCTGGCGAAGGCTGTCAATCTGGCGCGTCTGTGCGGCCACGGACAGGGTAGAGGCGAGACACAGGGCGGGAAGCCAACAGCGGAGAC
>JBIQJZ010000242.1:5178-5461 GCA_044507115.1 Flammeovirgaceae bacterium
TAGGTTCACCAAGGTGGATGTTACAACTCGGATAACAAGTATATTGAACGCGGGAGAAATAACCTAATGGTGTTGAGACGCGAGTGTGATAGTGTGTTACTGGACAATTGTCGAGGATGATGCGATGGTGAAATCTGCGTATTGCCAGGCTTCATCAAACGCGGCTTTGGTCAGTTCTGCATCGCTCTTTCTGTTTTGAAGTGAGAGCGCTTGGTATAAACCGATCAGGGTGAAAGCTTCCCCAAAAACAGTAGCGGTTAAAAATAAAGTTTAATCGTTAAAT
>JBIQJZ010000243.1:0-5436 GCA_044507115.1 Flammeovirgaceae bacterium
CGCCAGTCTCTTGTCTTGTATCCAAGGACACGAATTTGTCCTGTAATACCGTAAACCTAAAACATTCATGATCATCCTTGCAATTTTTGTAGCCCACTGGTACCTCTCCCTGTTTTTCCAGACTTTTTTCCTCCACAGGTATGCCTCTCATCGTGCGTTTACCATGAGTAAGACGACGGAGAAGGTTTTTTACGTGTTGACGTGGATATTCCAGGGGTCGAACTACCTTAGCCCCTATGGTTACGGCGTCATGCACCGTATGCACCACGCCTTCGCCGATACGGAAAACGATCCGCATTCACCCAAATACGATGAAACCATCTGGAACATGATGTGGAAGACGAAAACCATCTACTCCGCGATCGCCAATAAGAAGATGGTTCCGGACCAGCGATTTACCGAAGGGGTGCCGCAGTGGGAAGCATTCGACAAATTTGCCCGCTCATGGCCGTCCAGGATCTTCTGGGGAGTTATCTACACGTCGCTGTTTGTCGCTTTCGCGACGGCATGGTGGCAATGGCTGTTGCTCCCGGTTATGTTTCTCATGAGCCCTATTCACGGTGCGATCATTAACTGGTTTGCTCACAAGTACGGCTACCGCAACTTCGAAGTAGGGGACACATCCCGCAACTTCCTCCCTGTCGATTTCCTCATGATGGGTGAAAGCTACCACAACAATCACCACAAGCATGGTATGCGCGCCAACTTCGGGGGTATCCGCTGGCATGAGATCGATCCGACCTATCAGGTAATCCGGCTATTGGCCAAGCTCAACATCATTACGCTTACCCGTCATAAGACGCTGGAAGTAGAACGCGTTAAGAAAGCGGCCTAGCCAAACCCGAAAATACTCTTGAAACGGAGGGTTGTGGACTCTCCGTTTTTTTTTCCCTGACCTCTAAAACAGCAGAAGAGAAGTCACCAGTACCTTTACTTAAGTTCGTATTCGTCGGCATAAATGCCAAATGGCATTTCATGGTATCGGAAACGATTAACACAGGATTCACCTCAAATAAAATCGGTTTGTGTTCGTTATCAGGATGATACGGAGTAAACCGGGAATTGCTAACTTGACTGGTATGAACCCCCTCTGATGACCATCTCCGATTCTCCTGTTGATCTTCGGATCCCGGCTCGCAAAACACACCATGGTGGCTCGCCGGGAATGGATATTTGTTGTATAGGGGAAAAACGTCTGACCGTTGTCCAGTATGTGCAGTCGGCTGAAATGCACCTGCGGAACCATTTTTTACTGACTAACCCCAACGCACTCCATGGACTTGAAATTCGGCGCTGACAAGATTGATCTTTCCAACCTATCCACTATGGGACAGTCCGCCCCTGATCTCTTGGTATGGGCCGCTCCGGCAATGTTTTTCTTTGTACTAATCGAATACCTGGTATCACGCTACCAGGGACGGCACCACGTGTACAACAAGAAAGAGACAATCGGATCGACCCTTGTGGGGCTCGGGAATGTCGCAATAGGCGTAGCGTTAAAGACTATTCTCTTATCGCTCTTCGTAATAGCTTATAACCTCGTCCCTTGGCGAATGGAATTCAGCTGGTGGACGTTTCTGCCCTGTTATATTATCTTCGACTTCTGCAGCTACTGGGCACACAACATTTCACATCGCATGCGTTTCTTGTGGGCGACGCACGTCGCACACCACTCCGGCGAACACTTCAACCTCACGATCTCCTTTCGGCTCAGCTGGGTCCAATATATCAAAGTGTTCTTTTTTCTCCCGGTAGCTCTTCTCGGATTCCATCCGATCATTATTTTTCTGACCAATCAGATCGCCATTCTTTTCCAGTTTTGGGTACACACTGAATACATCGGTAAACTACATCGCTGGGTGGAGTACTTGCTGGCAACTGCTTCCAACCATCGGGTTCACCACGGCTCACAACCGAAGTATATCAACAAAAACTACGGCGCCACCTTTATTATCTGGGATCGCATTTTCGGCACCTACCAGGAAGAGGATGAACCCGTTATTTATGGCATTACCCACAACATCGATCACAAGCACGATCCCATCCACATCAATTTTCACGAATACGGCGACATCATCCGCGACGTCAAGACAGCAGACACCTGGAAAGAGCGTTTCTTTTACATCTTCGGAGATCCTGAAGAAATCGGAACGTATAAGCAGGAAAAAGAATTGTCACGGCTGGTCAATCCACCCGCGCCGGACTCCGCCACTACGACTGTTCGACCGCCCGCGAGGCCATCAAACCACGTACCCGCATCCGATTTGAAAAACGTAGTGAAGTAGCCTGTCGCTTTACAGCACATTTTTTCTACTTACCTTACAGTAACTACTGAATCAGCCATGAAAAAACAACGAATTTCCGCGGCAATGTTTGGCATTGCCTTGGTCCTGTTGCTCCCGTCAGGATGCGACTCCACGCTATCCTATTCCAAAGCAGTAAAAAAGAATCTGAAGAACACCGACAACCAGCAGCGTTTCGACGATGCGCGATTTGTAATCGATGCCGCCAGCTACAATCTCCTGGCCACGAGCCTTGCCGAACAAGCGAGTACATCCGGTTACTCGGCTGCACTGGTTTCACTTGCCAAAGAAAACCTTGAGCACCACCGCACCATGCGCAAAGAACTCAAGAGACTGGCCAGAAAAGAGAAGATCAAACTACCCGGAGAAATGAGCGATTCACACCAGGCCCTTCTGAACGAACTTAAGACTACAGACAAGAGGTCATTTGACGCTGCGTATATCCGGATTATGAATGAGATCACCGAGGAAAGCCGGAATACTTTCTCCCGGCTCGCCACGGCAGCTGAAAGCGCTGAAATCCGAAGCTTCGCAGCGCGTGAACTCGGCACGTTCGATTCGCACAAAGACAGGCTGCGAACAGTTGAAAACGGTCTGCTGAGAACATACTAACTTCAACGACGTCGCCGCTTCAGCCTGCGGTCGATATCCGCAACTCCGGCAATATCTTCCGGATCTGTGCTGGTATCCCGACTGCTGACTGTTCCCGATACTTCGTTCGCGAGAAGTTCAATATCGCTGTCCTTTGCACTTTCCTGTCTGCGACGTTCTTTCTCAATTTCACCGTGTGCCTGCTGACTTTCCGGAAACCGTTCTGGCTGTGAAGGCCTCCTGGTTTTATTCGTATTCAAACTGCTGTCCGGATTTGCATTGAGGTCCTTTTCTGAATCACTATTTTCTGTTCTCATGACGTTATCTTTAAAGTTCACAATCCATTGAATGAATGGAATGCAAAATAACCGTACCATTTGAGGTACTTCAATCACACGAAAGTTGATGCAGACGGGTATGCGCCCGAAACAAAAGGGGAGAGAAGTAAACTGAAGCTGAGGAGTAGTCGAGAGATGTTAAGCCGCTAACAAAATTGCCCAGAGAGAAATCAGGAGAACGACGCCCATGATAATCAGATTCTCCTTGAGCCGGGTTTGTACATTCTGCTTGCGGTGAGTTCTCGTACGCGTTTCCATAGGTTTTAACTTGGTTCTTGCCATTTTATGACCCGGTTCGGCCGAATGTAACCTCAGGAAATCCTCTTTTGAAAAATGCTCGTCCTACCGGGGTATTTTCTTACATGATTTTGGGTGTTCGAAAAGGTGGGAAATCCTCTCTATGAAACGGAAAGCCGCTTTTTGCCTGACAAATGCCGGTATTTCTTACACGAATATTCTTTTCCCTGTAGATATCCTCTTTATATATAACTAATATTTTTAGTAATTAAATACTAAATTTATTAGTACTTTTGGAGTCCAACACGAATGCTATGAGAGGGGATAAAGCTGGTATACTGGAAAACCTGCGTCGGGATATTCAACGACTTCAGGGTTGTCATTCGGGTGGTAAAATACAACTGGGGGTGCTGGATAGTGTTCTTCCAGAGGGGTCATTTCCCCTTGGAGCAGTCCACGAGTTCCTCTCATCCCACGCGGAAGGGTATGCAGCAACGGCTGGATTCATTTCCACGTTATTGGGACAAGTCATGGGAAATCACGGAGCTGCAGCGTGGATCAGTACCTCTCGAAATATTTTTGCACCTGCATTCAGGTCATTTGGTGTCAAGCCGGACCGGATACTTTTTATCGATCTCAAAAACGAAAGCGATGTACTTTGGGCAGTGGAAGAATCGCTGAAATGCGAAGCACTTTCAGCAGTGGTAGGAGAGGTGAACGAACTTACGTTTACAGCATCCCGCCGTCTTCAACTCGCGGTGGAAAAAAGTCGTGTTACGGGTTTTATGATTCGGCGAAACTGCAAAAAGCTGAATACAACCGTGTGTGTTTCACGGTGGAGAATAACACCACGCCCCAGTCTCCCGATTGACGATCTTCCCGGCATTGGGTTCCCCGGCTGGCATGTGGAATTGCTTCGGATGAGAAACGGACGTCCTGGTAACTGGACTGCTTCCTGGGCAAAGAACAGATTGGAAATCTACCCGACACAGCCAGACCCTGAAACGAAGTCAACAGGTGAACTCCCACTGATCAAGACTGGATGATATGGCGGGGAGATTTGTTTCGATATGGTTCTGTCATTTGACGACAGATGGGCACACTATCCGCGAACCACAATTGGGCAGTATTCCATTTGTGCTCAAAACTTCTTCCCGCGGAAGGATGATTGTCACCTCCGTGAATGCGGTAGCGAGGAGGAAAGGAATCGAACCCGGTATGGCATTCGCAGATGCGAGAGCCATCGTTCCAGATCTGCAGGCAAAAGATGAGCAGCCCGGGCTGTCCGAACAACTTTTACAACGTCTGGCGGAATGGTGTGTACGGTTTACTCCAATTGTCGCCATTGATCCACCCGATGGTCTTTTACTTGACGCTACGGGCTGTCCCCACCTGTGGGGAGGAGAGAAGGCATACCTCGACGATATTGTAAGAAGGCTTGCAACTATCGGATACAATGTGCGGACAGCAATAGCCGATACCGCAGGAGCTGCATGGGCTGTAGCACGTTTTGGTCGTGAATCAATGATAGTTGAAAGTGGTAAACACGTTGATGCACTGTTACAACTTCCCGGTGAAGCCTTTCGTATCGAGAAGGAAATCGCCGAGAGACTGCACAAACTTGGCCTTCGCCGGATCGAACAATTCATCACGATACCACGACACGCACTTCTCAGACGGTTTGGGCCCTCACTCCTCAGGCAAATGGATAAGGCGTTTGGAAGAGAACCTGAATCGCTTAATCCTGTCGAGCCTCCCGAACTTTTCCGGGAAAGATTACAATGTCTAGAGCCTATTGTTACGGCTAAGGGAATCGAGATCGCGTTGCAAGAACTGCTCAAAGTGCTTTGTTTCCGATTGCAACAAGCGCAATTGGGAATTCGCCGAGCGACATTCAAAGGCTACCGCGTGGATGGAAAGATAGAAGATATTCGGATAGGTACGCATCGCCCCAGCTACCATGTCAG
>JBIQJZ010000244.1:0-4739 GCA_044507115.1 Flammeovirgaceae bacterium
ATCAGTTATCAAGATTGCCGTGGCGATCTGTTTTTATCAAGAGTATCGTCGACAGCCCGTTGACTGTATTGGTGCCGCATAGCAACAGTCCGCGGTCGGGTGTCTCACGAATTGAAGATATACGCTCGTCACCGCTGCCGCCGATCAATCTTTTCCAGACGAGGTTTCCACCTGCATCCAGCTTAATCAGAAGAATATCGGTTCCACCGTTTCCAATCGCCGGGGTACTGGTCATTGCAGCGCCGATCACGAATCCGCCGTCGGAAGTCGCGATAACGGCGAGGCCTTCATCGATGCTGCGCGAATTTGTCCTGGCTTGCGGATCAAAGACGGTGCTATTCAGCATGAGTTCTTCGCCATCGATATATTTTTCGACTAATGCATTGAATGAATGATCGAGATGAAGGAAATGAATATTCCCATTAGAGCCATTGGTTTCGAGATAGGTACCGACGACGCAATAGCCGACGGGTGACTTTTGAATGTCCGCCACTGAGTGATTACGCGCGTCCAATTGCCCGAAGGGCTTGTGCGAGCTATGGGGTTGTTTAGCAGGTGTGCGGGAGACGCCCAGATACTCGCGCGTAAGATTGCCGACTTCGGTATAGATTCGGGTGGCCCACACCAGATCGTACTTTGCCTCAGATGATTTTGCGACGTGAACGGCGCGACACGTGTACAGGTCATCCTCGAGAAACGCGTATGGCGACGACCATAGTGAATCGCTCAAATCAGATGGGTCAAATCCCATCAGAAAAGCGGCTTCCAGCTGGCCGGGTATGCGATAGGTTCCGAGCACCGCGATTTCTCCATCCGAAGAAATGTCGAATGCATTCGCATGGTAGTCCACAGTTACAGTCGTGTTTCCGATTTTTGCCTGCGCTGTGGTGATATGTTCCCTGACAATATTTCCCTGTGGATTCATGATCAACAGGCGCGCGTATGAGTTTTCCAACTCGGTGAGTTCTGCCGATCCCGGGTTGTACTGCAGGCTATCGCCTGCCAATACGTAGCCGGTTCCGTGCGGTCGAACAGCCCTTATTACGGTGTTGCTGATGACCTTTTCCCAAATGCGATGACCGCGCGCATCTGTTTTGATGATCAACGCGTCGGGTTCTCCGCTGTTGTGGCGGATCTCCCCGGCGAGAATATATCCTCCGTCTGTGTCCAGTTCGGCAACCATTCCGACGTAATTAGTCTGGCTACTGAAGAAGTGCACGAAGGTATTTCGATTGGTTATGGGAGCATCTTCGAACTGAGTGCATCCGCATAGTGCGATCAGGAAGAGCATCTTCAGATAAATTCGTCCGCGCATAGCCTATCGGATATTAAGTTTTTTGGGATTGTAGCGATTGAGAACATAACCGACGGAAACCGAAAGACTGTTAATTCGGAATATCCCATCGACGTAGTGATAGTCGTGGACGAGTGTTGAGTTCTCGTAAATATCAGCTTCTGTCAACATCGCCATCAGTCCGTGTTTGTATCGCACTTCTCCGATAAGAAAGCCATTGCCAATCTTGCGCTTAAATCCAGCTGAAAGCATCACCGCGGAATTGAATCGGTTGCGTTGCTCGAGCACAGGATGGGTGTTTTCCGATACGGTTGCGATATCGTCGCCACGGTCGGCAAATATCCTGATAGAGGAGGATAGGAGATAGTCAGCAGAAATGCCCGCAGAGGCGTAGATGTTGGTGATGCCGCGTTGAAAAAGTGTGTATTGCAGCGAAACCGGAAGTGATACCCATAGTTGGTTTTCATGGCCGTCGGTGACCTGCGCGTCATCCGCTCCGCTGTTTGTCGCGTCGAATGACATCATCTGTATCGCTAGCTCGGGATTGACGGTAAATTTTTTTACGAGTGTACCGAGAGGGATCTCGGCGGTGACGCCCGCAGTGAATCCGTAGTTGTGCGAATACTTGTTGGTTCCGTCGTTAACAAACTGTGCGCTGACGACCGATGGTGCGGCTGCAATGGCACCTAATTTTCCTCCGATTCGATAGATCGGGTGTGTGCGGAATGTCTTGTACAGTGCAACAAATTCGGCCGGATCGACTGCGTCGTTTATGGCGAATTCCGTGTCCGTACGCAGCAGTGCGAGCATCATGTCGTCGGCTTTGATCGGCTCCTCCAGGTAGAGGTACGTGAGTGTCAATAGTTTGAAGGCCGCGACCTTTTCTTCTTCGCTGAATTCATTGCGATCAAGGCATCCCTGAAGGAGCTGCGGTAATTCGTGCAGCCTTCCCTGGTCATAAATTGACTGTGCCAGCCGCAATGTTTGCGCACAGGGTGATTGCGTTTGCGCCTGCGCGGCGGGTATTGCAATTAATCCGACTATGAATAGCAGTAGTATTCTCCTCATATATAACAGTCAACAGGTAAATGGCGGACGTGAGCAAACGCGCTACTTGAGTCGACCATGGACAGGGTTTTTCCTGTCGATATTGTTTATTATTCGTAGTTGCCAGGAAGACTCTCGCAAGTCTTTTCGTACGGCAAGTCATCGGCAACGTAAGCAGTCCACTCTTCCTTGTCCATGTTGCGATGTAGAAACCCGCACAATAATCCCGACATTGTCTCTACCTTGGTCGGCCACACGTGGATCGTCTGATCAACCTGGCCGATCTTTGTTTCTTTGACGCTCTGAATACCTGCGATCAACTGCTCATCGTCCGGTGTGAACGCCAGATCCCATACCCAGTCGTGGTCACTAAGAACGATCGGCTGCTGGCTGGCTCTCTCCTCGTAGTTCCACAACCGGATAGTCCAGTCCTTGCTCGCCGTGGCCATAAACGTCCCTTTGAAGTTGAATCGGATATTCGTGATGCTGGCGGTATGTCCCGACAGCGTCCGGCTGATCCGTCCGTCTTCGACGATGTGGACTTGGCCGGTAGTAGTGCCTACCGCGATTCCCCGGTTGTCTGGCATGAAACAGACTGCGGTGAGAGATGCATTGGGGATGGAGATCCGCGTCTCACTGTAGTTGTTCTGTACATCCCAAATAAACAAGGTCCCGTCAATTCCAGCGCCGGTCAGTTTCCTACCGTCCGGGCTAAGCTTCAGCGCACTGATCTTTTCTTTGACAGCAATTACTTCCTTGGCTGTATTGAGATCCGACGAGTAGCGAATGCTTTGCCCCGAATTATCCCGGGCATACAGACCCTTGCTGTCAGGCGTAAAATGTATATCGCCAATGTCGGATTGGTAACCCGTGATCTTCTTCGGTGGTGCTTTCAGGTTTGAGAGATCGTACAGCTCGATGTAGTTCCTGTTGCGATTGAGCGAATACAATCCTCCGGCGGCGAGCAGCTTGGCGTCCGGACTAATATCCATGGAGAACACGAGATAGTCGTTCTCGCGGTTGTTATCATGGATGCGATCGGGAACGATTTCGAGGCCTTCCCACTCCGAACCGTTGAATTTCCATTGAATAATCTTTCCATCGCTACCACCGGAGTATACGAAGTTGTGGTTTGGTCGCGCCTGCAGCGCACGCGCTCCTCCCTTGAGGTGTCCCTCCAGACTGAGCGTTAACGGATGTTTTTGATTCCTCAGCGCCGAGAACAAACCGTTGTAGATATCGTTGTCGTACCGGTATCCGTTGTGAGTAACATTGAAGTTATAGGCTTGTTGTGCGAGGAGAGATTGTTCCTGTGGATCACTCTGAAGCTCCTTCGACTTGATAGCCATTGCTTTCGCGATCGAGAGGTAGCGAAGTCGCTGCGATGCTTCCCGCGCCTGCACGGCTTCCTGCTCGCGTTGAAGTGCCAGGTCTGTCTGAACGTTCGCGCGATCGCGCTGGAGATCGGCTTCCAGGCGAGCTTCCTCGGCCTGGAGACGGCGTTGTTCTGCACTCAGACGAGCATCGTTTGCCGCACGCTCGGCGGCCTCTGCCTGTAACCTTCTCGATTCCGCGACTTTGCGGGCCTCGTCAGCGATGACAGCATTTTCCACTGCCTTTTGTCGCTGGATGTCGGCTTCGGCGCGTTCAGCCTCCGCGCGTTCAGTTTGGCGCTGTGCTTCGATAGCGTTTCGCTGAGCCTCCGCCTGCTTGAGCAGGGCAAATACGAGGAATACGATTGAAATAACTGTGGCCGACGCGAGGATTAGGGCGGTGATCCTGGCTTTCTTGAGCTTGCGCTTTTGTTCGATTTCCTTTGCGCGCTGCTCAGTCTCCCATTCCTTACGGGAGTACTCCAGAAAGATCATCGTACGCTCGAAGGCAGGGTTGTAACGCTGCCCCCACACGAGTGTGGGTTTGTGCTTGGTCTGCCAGTTCAGAGCGAGTTGAAGATCGGGTGGTCGCCACAATCCGGCTTTGCCGACCTGGTACATCGATGCGGCTTCCGCCAGGCGTGAATACATTTGTACCGCTTCCGCTTCATCGTCAACCCAGTTCTTCAGCCGCACCCATATGCGCATCAAACTCTCGTGCGAGATGTCGACCATCGACTTGCCGTTTAAGGGCGTGCCGTAGCTTGGGGTTAGCAGTGAGCGTCCGGGTTCGCGGAACTTCTCGATGACAGCGATCACGTCCTCTTCAGAAACATCCGCGATAGCCGCGATTTCATTCAAGCGTGTCGGGCGGCGTATTCCGAAATTCTCGCCGCGCTTTTCGGTAATAGCCTTAAAAAGAACCTCGCAGATCCGCTTCTGGTCCTCCGTCAACTCGTCGTAAGCCTCGTTCGCGTGGAGCGAGAGCGCTTCTCCCATTGTTCCGATCGCCTCGTAATGTTTGA
>JBIQJZ010000244.1:4749-5428 GCA_044507115.1 Flammeovirgaceae bacterium
CAGGTTCGGCATCGTAGTCGCGGTATTTGGTCCAATACGACCACGTGCGCATGAGCGCGTGCTGAAGGATAGGGAGTTGGTCGGGATTGTCGCCCAAATCATTCAGCAGTTGTTGTGTGAGACGGGGAGCAATGGTCCCACCACCAACAGCGACGGGTCCTTCTATCGCCGTTCGCTTCTGATCGCGGGTAAGTTGGGGAATGAGGTAGTGGCTGTCGTTGATCTTGCGCGTCAGCTCCGGGAACTGGGCACAGTCTCCAATAAAGTCCGAACGCATTGTAATAGCAATGTAGATCGGCGCATCCGGATAGTTCGCTGCTTCGATCAGCAGATTTACAAACGCCAGCGTTTCATTTACGGAGTTGGCGTCATGGCTCTCCTTGAAACGAAACAGTTCTTCGAATTGGTCGACGAGAATCAGGTAGTTGACATCTTTGTCCTTGCGACTCTGTTCGATTGCTTCCACCAATCCGAGCGAGCTGCTTTTCAGCAAGGTTGAGGAAATGGTTCGCTTGATTCGTTGTTCTTCGGGGTCGGCCAGTTCGTAATCAGGAGTGTTCCTGAGAAGCGATTCCGCAAGGTTGTCGATCGGACCCGCCCCGGGGCGCGTGACGACCACTTCCCAATCAGGGCTGGCGTCAGTCAGAAATCCCCCGTACAGGATTGGCAATACTCCGCA
>JBIQJZ010000245.1:0-5378 GCA_044507115.1 Flammeovirgaceae bacterium
GCAGAGGCATTTGAATTTGATTGAAAATGCCTAATTTCGAAGCAAAATATACGTTGAAATTATCGTCCGGATATGAGAACAATACTAACAGACTTCCCATGTTGTGGCTGCTGTAAGTGTGGCATTGTTCGTGCAGGAGCTTCGGACGTATAATCTGCTTTGAAGAAGAATAGTCTGAGCCTTTCCTGCCTTCAGGAAAGGCTTTTTTAATTTACAAACGATACAATATGAAGAGTTTCAGATCAGAGCTTGAGGACATCAACAATCCGATCGTAGCGCAAGATATTATCGATCTTGGAAACAAGATCAAGCTATTCAGAGAGGGTAAGATCGATGACGATAAGTTCAGAAGCATCCGCTTGTTGCGCGGTATTTACGGACAGCGTCAGCCGGGTGTTCAGATGGTGCGAATCAAGCTTCCGTTTGGGCGCGTTACTACCCGTCAGATCCGTCGTATTGCCGACATCTCAGACGAGTATGGAAGTAGCAACCTGCATGCGACAACTCGTCAGGATATTCAAATCCACTTTGTGAGTCTGGATAAGACTCCCGAGCTGTGGACGAAACTCGAAGAGGATGCGATCACGATTCGCGAAGCCTGCGGAAATACAGTGAGGAATGTTACAGCATCACCTACCGCCGGCATCGACGTCAACGAACCGTTCGATGTATCGCCTTACGCGCATGGGACTTTCAAGTACTTGCTGCGAAATCCTGTTAACCAGGAGATGGGGCGTAAATTCAAGATATCTTTTTCATCTTCCGATGAAGACACAGCCTTCGCCTTCATTCATGACCTTGGATATATCCCGCGCATTGTGGATGGGAAGCGTGGATTTAAGGTTTTGATCGGCGGCGGGCTCGGTGCAAATCCGTACCTCGCAGTGCCTGCCTACGAATTCCTCGAAGAGGATCAGGTGATTCCTTTTACCGAAGCCGTGCTCCGGGTATTCGATCGCTATGGCGAGCGGAACCGGCGTATGAAAGCTCGCATGAAGTTCCTGCTGATGGACATCGGACTTGAAAAGCTGATGGAACTGGTGAAGGAAGAATGGACCGCGGTGGCGACCAAGAGTTATCAATTCGACCTGAATGCACTCCCCGCGCCACGACTGAGCGATTTCGTTCCTGACGGGCCGGCGATCATTGCAAACGAGAAGAAGTATCAGCAGTGGTTTGATACAAACGTTATTCGCCAGAAGCAGGAAGGGTATCTTGGCGTGTATGTGAAACTTCCTCTCGGAAACCTGTCGTCAAAGATGGCGCGCCGGTTCGCGGATGTCGTAGATAAATACGCCGCGGATGAGTTGCGCGTCACGGTTAACCAAGGTTATCTTATTCGTTTCGTTCGCGAAGAAGTCATTCGCCACCTGTATGTGGCCCTCGACGAAATGGCACTCGCGGAGCCTGGGTTTGACAGCGTCGGCGATATCACGGCATGTCCCGGAACCGAGTCGTGTAACCTCGGTATCTCCGACAGCACCCAGATTTCACTGGCACTCGAGAAAGTGATCAAGGAGGAGTATCCCGATCTGATTTACAACAATGATATTAAGATCAAGATCAGCGGCTGTCCCAACTCGTGCGGACAACACGGCATCGCAACTATTGGTCTGCATGGAAGTACAATTAAGGACAAACAGGGTAAGGTATTACCGGCGCTGGTCGTCTTGCTCGGCGGTGCGAAACTCAACAACGGGGATGCACTGGTGGCAGATAAGGTTGTGAAGATTCCTTCGCGAAAAGGCCCCGACGCGCTGAGACTTCTGTTGAATGACTACGAGAATAACAGCCAGGAGGGAGAATACTTTCACGAGTACTACAGGCGGCAGGGAAGAAATTATTTTTATTCATTCCTGAAACCCCTTGCCGACATGGACGCGCTCGTACCCGGTGACTACATCGATTGGGGGCAAGAGCAGAATTTCGTACTGCATACCGCAGTCGGCGAATGCGCCGGCGTGATCATTGACCTCGTCGCGACACTCCTGTATGACAGCGAAGAGAAACTCGCCTGGGCAAAACAGGCGCTGGACGAAAAGATGTATGCTGACGCGATCTACCATTGCTACAGTTCGTTTATCAATACTGCAAAGGCGATGTTGCTTACTGTTGACCAGAAGCCGAGTACACAGATACAAACGATGAATGATTTCCAAAAGCATTTTGTCGAGACAGGATTGATTACTGGCTATGATAACTTCCGGGATTTTGTCTTGCGTATCAACAAACACGAACCGACAGAGTTGTTTGCTATTCAGTATTTGAAGGATGCAAACAAGTTTCTCCAGGAAGTGTATACCTTCAAAGACCTCAAACGTCAGATCGCGTAGTATGCACTCCCTACGGAAACATCCGCGTCTCACGCTGGTAGGGGCGGGTCCCGGTGATCCGGAACTCATTACCGTGAAGGCGGTGAATACTCTTCGCACGGCTGATATCGTGCTGTACGACTCACTGGTGTCGAGGGGTGTGCTCGACTACATCCCTTCATCGACCCCGGTGATTTGTGTTGGAAAGCGTGCAGGAAAACATTCACATACCCAGGAGGAAATCAACTCGCTGATTGTGGAGTCTGCGTTTCTGTACGGTCATGTAGTCCGGCTCAAAGGAGGTGACCCGTTTGTCTTTGGGCGGGCAACGGAAGAAATTGAGCACGCGTCACGGCACGGAATTGCCGTGCAGGTCGTTCCCGGTATCAGCAGTGCGCTGGCCGTTCCCGCAGCAATTTCGATCCCGGTCACATCCCGCGGTGTTAGTGAAAGTTTCTGGGTTGTAACAGGAACCACGCTCACGGGTCAGCTTTCAAAAGATGTTGAACTCGCAGCTCAGTCAACGGCAACTGTGATCATCCTGATGGGTCTGAGGAAACTTCCTGAAATCATGCAAGTATTTCAGCGCCACGGAAAAGCCGAGATGCCCGTCGCAGTTATTCAAAATGGCACACTTCCCGAACAGCGGCAAGTGCTGGGGACTGTTTCAAATATCGCCGGCCTGGTTACCCAGGAGGATCTTGGCTCGCCCGGGATTATCATTGCAGGTGATGTAGTAAGGTATGCAAGTGTTGGCTACGCGTTCGCCGTCAACAGCGCCGACCTCGGATAGCAATACTGTCACTATGGAAGAGCGCAATAATCTGTTTCCGGTCTTCCTGAAGCTGGAAGAGCTTGACACCCTCCTCGTCGGGGGCGGCAACGTCGGGCTTGAAAAACTGAGTGCCCTTCTCAACAGCAGCCCCCGCGCGCGCGTCACCATTGTCGCTCCGTCTATTCTACCTCAGATACGGCAGATTGCTGCGGCGAATCCCGATATCCAACTTGTTGAAAGAAAGTTTCGCGTCCGCGACCTGCAGGGAAAGGACCTCGCACTTCTTGCGACAGATGATCCTGTCCTGCACGAACGGATCCGGGCGATGGCCCGCAAGCGAAAACTTATCGTTAACGTAGCCGATACACCCGGTTTGTGCGATTTCTACCTCGGCTCTGTTGTGACGAAGGGAAACATCAAGATAGGAATATCGACAAACGGAAAATCTCCGACCATTGCGAAACGAATGCGGGAATACCTCGAGGAGGCGATTCCGGACGATACGGAGGAACTTCTTGCTAACATGAAGGCTATTCGCGACCGGATCAAGAGCGATTTTGCCGAAAAAGTTCGCGTGCTGAACGAGGTGACGGCTTCGTGGCTGAAGAGGTGAGACAAATTCCTTACATTTAGCGTCAGCAAACCCAAACCTGTATATCCATGGAATACTCCCGACGAAAATTTCTTCACAAGACCGGGCAGACTATCGCTGGTGCCGGTATGGCCAGCCTTCTGCCGTGGGATGCGATCGCCTTGCAACGCAACCGCGTATCGCACAACGATCGGATCAACGTCGGCCTGATCGGCGCCAATGGGATGGGATGGTCGAATGCGAAATCATTCCTGAAAATTCCTGAATGCAATCTGATGGCCGTGTGTGATGTGGATCAGAAGGTCATTGACAAGCGCGTGGCTGAAATGAGCGCATTGGACGTGAAATTGAAAACCTACACAGACTACCGACAACTACTGGACAATAAAGACATCGACGTGGTCATCATCGGTACCCCTGACCATTGGCATTGTCTTCAGATGGTCGATGCCTGCGCCGCCGGAAAGGATGTGTACGTGGAGAAGCCGGTCGGTAACTCCATTGCCGAATGCGATGTGATGGTGAAGGCGCAGAGAAAGTACCAGCGTGTAGTACAATGCGGCCAATGGCAGCGGAGCATGCCGCATTTTGTCGATGCACTCGGATTTCTGAAGAGCGGACAGCTGGGTAAAATCAGAACAGTAAAAGCCTGGGCCTATCAGGGCTGGATGAAAGATATCCCTATGCGACCGGATGAGCCCGTTCCCGCAGGTGTTAACTACGATATGTGGCTGGGCCCTGCCCAAAAACGTCCGTTTAATCCTAATCGGTTCCACTTCAACTTCCGGTGGTTCTGGGATTATGCTGGCGGATTGATGACGGATTGGGGTGTTCACCTGGTCGATTACGTGCTTGTGGGTATGGACGCACCGCTTCCGCGTTCTGTGTATGCATCGGGTGGTAAACTTGCCTATCCCGATGGCGGCAACGAAACACCGGATACGCTTGCAGCCGTCTATGACTTCGGCGATTTCACGATGTTGTGGGAGCAGGCACAAAGTATCAGCAATGGGAACTATGGTCGCGACCATGGAATGGCTTACATCGGCAACAACGGTACCCTTGTCCTTCATCGGGGTGGGTGGGAAGTGATTCCTGACGAGAAGCGAATGGAGGCTGTCCCGTTTCAGCCGAACAAAGGATCGGGTCTTGATGCGCATACGCTGAACTTTATCAGCGCCGTCAAGTCACGGCAATTTGATACGCTCACCTGTCCGATTGAAGCGGGGGCTCATGTTGCAAGCGTGTGTCAGATGGGCAACATCTCCTATCGCACAGGTCAGATCGTTCATTGGGACAACGATAAGAAGAATTTCAAGGAGAAGGAGGCTAACAGGTTCCTCGCCGCAAAGTACCATAACAGCTATTCGCTTCCCAAAGTATAAGGGGCGAGAACATCAGAACTTCCCAACGCACGGCGCGAGCATGTTGAGAGAGGAAGGCAGCATCTCAAGTCTGAACTCGGAAGATTTTCCTGCGGGTTCCCCGTCTACATGATAGGGCATCTCGCGGTCAAGATTAATCGCGGCATTGCTGACACGCATGGTCTCACAACACGCCGAGTTGTTGATAGTGCCGGCAAAAAATGAATAGACCAAGTCCAGCCGATACGCCGGGAATTTGCGGAGTATCGAGATGTCTGCGAGTTGATCGTGCACTGAAGCGCTTGGCGCGATGCGTACGTTGTTGCCGTATTGCG
>JBIQJZ010000246.1:0-5352 GCA_044507115.1 Flammeovirgaceae bacterium
TGGTATAGCTCGTATCCTTTTGAATGTACTGGCCGAATTCGTTTACGCCGGCGAATTCAGAGGTCTCCGTTAACTTGGTGCTGGTGATCTCCGGTTGTCCGAAGAACCGAATTTTTGTTTCCTGAGCAGTGGCAACGTACGCGTTCGCGAGGAATGCGATTGCCATCGCGATTCTTAGGGATGTTTTCATGTTTTGTTTTTTGGTGAATCCGTTGATTTAATTTTCTGCAATGCTAGCGTGATCGATAAGCCGGTACCATTGCGAATGAATAGCTGGTGTGCTTGACTGAGTAAGTGGAAACGAGGTCTCAAGGTGCGCAGAGTGCTATATCTCCTGAGGATTTATTGTTTGTTTGGCCACCCGTGGCAATGCCAGAATTTTCGGTGGCAACCCCGTCCAGAATTGGTGGTCATGTTTGGTGTTGAGGATTCTTCTAGCTAGTCCGAAAGATTATCACTATTTTGTTTTCCGCACTCGTTACCGGAGTGTGGCCAACTTACCTAACCGGTGTACCATGAACGGCTTGCTACGCAAGATTACTGATTTCGGAACCCCGTTTGCCCGCTCGCAGTCCGAGAAGCGGAACCTGATTTTAGGAAACTACGCAGCCATTGTAGCTTGCGCCGCGCTGTGGTTCCTGATGCTGGCGCTGATCGTTATCTATGGTTTTGAGTGGCAGGCAACGGCGAGAATACTGTCAGCGTCATTCTTATTTTTTGTTCCAATCGTTCTCAACAGGTATGGCCTTATCGTGACCAGCAGGCTGTTACTGTGTATGCTGATCCCACTTCTGGTATTCGGGCTCAGCATTCTGGATCTGAAGGCTGGGTTTACAATGGGATCGTCTTCGTTCGTCGGGCTACGCCTTTTTCTCCTGGTTGGACTTTGCTTTCCCTTTCTACTTTTCGACCTGCGGCAGCGATGGTTGCTGGCAATGGGAATTTCGTTTCCGGTGCTTTCCCTAGTCCTATTTGACGGCATTTTTGAACTGTTCGGTGTGAGTTATACGCGCCATGCAGGGCACGACCTCTATTATAAGTTCAGTTATGTGCGGTCGCTCGTTTCGGCATTCGCCATTGGCACTGTTCTGTTTCTGTTGAAGTTTATGGTCGAGCATGCCGAGAGGATGAATCAGGTTCTGATGACGCGGCTGGAGGAGCAGAACAGGATCATCAAGCGCCAGGCCGAAGCGGAGGTTTACAAGCTGAACGAGGAACTGAAGATCAACCTTGAGCGCTTGACTGAAAGCGAGTATCAGTACAGGTCACTGTTTGAACAGGCTTCAGACTTTATTGTGATATTCAACCTCAAAGGCGAGTTTCAGGATGTAAACCTAAGCTGGAAGAAGACCACAGGATATTCGTTGGAAGAGCTGGAAGGGAAGACAATAGAGGACATAATAGATCCTGATAACCTTCGCGAGGACCCGATTCGATATGATGTATTGCGCTCCGGGCAGCAGATATATAGTACGAGGAAGCTGCGGCGGAAGGATGGGGCGATCATCTATATAGAGTCGAACAGCAAGATGTTCCAGGAAGATAAGATACTGGTCATTGGTCGTGATGTGACACACGTACGCGAGACCCAGCGACAAATAGAGATCAGTGAAGCAAGATTTCGCGGGGCATTTGAGGAATCGCCGATCGGTATGGCGCTAGCCTCTGTCGATGGGCAATGGTTGCGGGTGAACCGAGAGCTGTGCCGGATCTTCGGGTATCGGGAGGAGGAACTGCTCCGGATATCTGTTCAGGACCTCGTGCTCTCTAATAACGATCAACCCTTTGACCTGCTTCGACTATCCGCCCTGAAAAAATCCGAAGGCGTCCATAGCGAAAGACGATGCGCCCGTAAGGATGGTGAGTTGGTGTGGGTTAGTCTCAATGCTTCATTGATCAAGGATCGGGAGGGGCTTCCTCTGTATTTTGTCGTTCAGGTCGAGGACATTACGGACACGAAGGAGGCAGAAGAGAAACTGCGTGTCTATGAGGCAAACCTCCGCGCCACAATAAATAATACGGATGTCATTATGTGGGCGGTCAACCGGGATTTCCGGTTGATCATGTTTAACGATCCTTTTGCAAGGCATTTCAAGCAACGCTACGGCGTCGACGCAGAGGTGGGCTCGCTCCCATTTTCATCAATAGGAAGTCCGGAAGCCGACGCGATGAGCCAGAAATGGCGGGCATTGCTTTCCCGGGCGCTAGCCGGTGAACGATTCAAGTTGGAGGAGCAGCGCTTTGGTATGGACTTTCAGTATTCAATGAACCCGATCATTGAAGGGTCGGAGGTTATTGGCGTAAGCGTTTTTGCCGACAACGTTACCGAGCGGAATGCGCGTGAAAAGCAGTTGAATGAGGCGAACAAGAAGATAAGTGAGCTGAAGCTAATGGCCTTGAGGTCGGTAATGAGCCCGCATTTTATCTTTAACGTGCTGAACTCGATCCAGTACTTTATTGCCAAGAACGACCGCCTTAATGCCATTAACTACCTGTCGTCCTTTTCCAAACTCGTCCGGAATATACTTTCGCACTCAGTGGCAAACGACGTGAGTCTGCTCGATGAAATTGAAATGCTGAACGCTTACATTCAGCTTGAGCTTATCCGATTCGAGAATAAGTTTACTTTTTCGTTGGAAATGGACCCGGAGATCGATGCCGATTCCATCATGATTCCCTCCCTGTTGATACAACCGTATGTAGAAAACGCGATCCTCCATGGCTTGTATAACAGGGAGTCAGGTGGCAACCTTTCGATCCGTATCAGGGAGGAGGACGAGGGAACACTACTCTTTATAATAGAGGACAACGGCATTGGCCGGGCTGCCGCAAAGGAATTGCGAAAACGGAATTTTCTCCCTCATACCCCAATGGGGATCAATATAACCGAGGAGCGCCTCAAGCTGATAAACCAGGGCCATCGGACAGCCTTTGAGGTTGAGGATTTGATGGAGCCGGACGGCAGTCCGGCCGGAACGTGTGTTAGAATAAGAATTAGTTACACAGTCTAGGCAGATGCCGCGATGAGGGCAGGGGGGAAGCCGTTGACTGTCGGCTGCTGAGTTTGTATCTTGCGAAAATCATGGGGCAAGAAGCTTGAAAAGAATTCCTTTACTGCTGACGGTAATCGTGCTGTTGTTAAGCGCCGGCGGGTATTTCTTGTATGAAAGGATCCTGAATCGAGAACCTGTGAAGCCGTGGGATCTCGTCCCCGCTGCGGCCGTCCTTGTCTACGAAAACGATCCTTGCGGAGCTTGTTTAGAGGAGATGCAGAAAGGTTCCCTCTGGGAGATCGTCTCGCTTGCCGCTTTTCATGGCAAACCACAAGATTCCCTAAAAATTAGGCTAGGTTCGCTTGTCAAAGGAAGAAAGGGACTTCTGGTCTCGGCACACATCACCGGTAAGGACGATTTTGATTTCGTCTATTATATGCCCGGAGCAAACAGCGCCTTGCAAGGGATTGTGGAACTCTCCAACCTGCAGGGCTACCGGTACTCCGAGCGGGAGCTGAGCGAGATCAGAATCCACGAAGTCTCCGCAAACAAACAAACATTTTCATGGATCCTGCTCGACGATGTCTGGGTCGGGAGTTTTTCGCCTTTTCTGCTCGAAGACGTTATCAGAACTCATCGGGGAAAAAAGAAGAATTTCATTTCGTCGAATCCCGAAATGCGGGGACTGCCCCGAATCAGCGGAGATGCCGGCAACCTGTACGTTCAATTGAAGATCTTTTCGCAATGGGCGAATCTATTTCTGCCGGGTGCTGACCGTCGTTACGCAACCGGAAAATCTTCTCTGCTCGACATCAAGTCTGTCGGTGACAATATTGTACTTAACGGCTTTAGTACTGACAGTGCTCAGTCACAGTACCTGCTCTCGCTTTTTAGAAAACAGTCGCCCGTTTCGTTGAGTCTTCGAAACATGGTGCCATCACGGACGCTCGTTTTTACAAGCTATGGTGTAACCGACGGCGCTTCGTTCTCCGATGCTCTTCAACGATTCAGTTCGGTTCACAGAAAGCACCTTCAGGATTCCCTGATGAAATTGTCTGAGGGGCTTGCGCTACCGTGGCGGGATCTCTTCAGCGATGTCTCCGACGAAATCGCTTTGTGTCAGTTGGAGGGAATGTCGGGGCAACGGGTGGCAAAAATCTTGATGATTGAATTGAAGGATTCAGACCGGTGGGTTGAACAAATGAATCACTTGTCCGAACGACTCAGTGAGGACACTGTATTCTATGAGAGGTTTGCCGACTACACAATTCGCGAGATTCCTGCGGGTCGATTTGCGGAGAAGTTGTTCTGGCCTTTGGTGGAGGGTTTTGATCGAACGTTTTACACTGCCTCTGGTAATGTCCTCTTTATGGGTGACAACCTTGAGGAGTTGAAAGAGTTTCTGGAGGATGTCGAAAACGAGGATGTGTGGGGTAAGTCTGTAGTCAAGAACCAGTTTTTGGAAGGTACGCTGTTGGAATCCAGCATGAGTATTTTCATCAATACGCCGAGGATATGGAACATGATTTCACCCCGAATGAACGAAAAGTGGCGCCAGTTCGCCCGGGATAATCAATCTCTCCTGCGCTCGATCGACATGTCGGCGTTTCAGTTCAGTCACCTGAACAACACGTACTACACGAACATTACGTTGCGCCAGGGGCGAGAGCAAGCTGACGTGACTTTCGCATCCGCTAACCGGCGGAACACTGTTCACCTTGCCCGCCCGGTTCAGCGACTGCATGCCGGTAGAAGTCATGTTAGTCAGGCCAATGAGATTTTAATTCAGGATTCGTTGAATGATCTAAGCCTGGTTTCGATGGACGGAAAGGTGCAGTGGAAGATTCCGGTCGGCGACCGGATCACGACGGAGATTCGCCAGATCGATTTCTACAACAACGAGAAGCTTCAGTATATTTTTGCTACGCACGACGCCATTCATATCGTCGACCGCCTCGGAAATTACTTGCCATCATACCCACTTCACCTTGCAGGGAAAGATATCCGACATCTTTCGGTGTTGGACTACGACCGCAGCAAGCGATACCGTTTTCTGATTACAGAACAGAATGGGAAGATGTGGATGTACGACAAGACCGGGAAAAACCTGGAAGGATGGGCACCGAATGACGCGGGCGGGGAATTGATGAGTCCACCTAAACACCACCGGATCAAAGGCAAGGATTTTATTGTCGCAGTCCGCAGGGATGGTCAGGTATACCTGTACAATCGCCGCGGCGAAACCGCGAACAATTTCCCGCTGGACGTCCAGGGTACTCCCATGGGAAGCTACTTTGTTGAAATGGGTCCTGATATTGCCAACACGTTCTTCGTAATTGTCACCCGTGATGGCTACCGC
>JBIQJZ010000002.1:0-32549 GCA_044507115.1 Flammeovirgaceae bacterium
AGAGTGTGGGCGACTTCAGTTTGACAGGGCAAATGAGCTACGTTCACCTCGACACACATTTTTATGATATTCTGAAGGTCGCTACGGACAACAAACTTCACATGGTGGCCGTTCTCAACAACGATCAGCAGTACGCCGGCGTCATAACGGTTCAGGACACACTGACCTCGTTCGCCCAGACTGCCGCCGTCCAGATGCCTGGATCCATTCTGGTGTTGTCTATGAACTATGCCGACTATACACTGGCCGGCGTCAGCCGGTTAATTGAAGAGAATAACGCAAAGATCCTCAGCAGCATTATCAAGGAGGATCCCCTTGACCCAGGCAAGATTCGGCTAACGTTGAAGGTCAACCAGAACGACATGTCGCGAATTGTCGCTACGCTTGAACGTTTCGGGTACAAAGTCATCGGCCGCTATCAGGAGACCAAGCCCGTAGAGAATGAGAAAGAGCGAATCGACATGCTGCTTCGCTACCTCGACATCTGATCCCTAACACCAACTTTTTTTTTCAGCCGTCGCTTTGTACCTTTATACTGGTATACTGTGCTGTTTCATGCCGAAAAATTCATAAGCAGACTAGATGAAAATTGGTGTTCATGGTAAGGAATTCACGCGCCAGTCGATTCCCTTTATCCAACGCATATTTGAGATTCTTACTCACCATGGGGGGGAGCTGTTCGTGTCCGCAAAATTTGCCGGACTCCTGAAACAATCTGTGTTCCGAAGCTTCAAGTGGCAAGTTTACCATCCGGATGAGGTTCCTTCGCTTGAAGTCTTTATCAGTATCGGTGGAGATGGCACCTTGCTCGAATCGGTTTCACACATCGGCAGCAAACAAACACCAGTCCTTGGGATCAACACCGGACGACTTGGCTTCCTCGCTACCACCAGCAGAGATGAAACAGAACACGCCCTGGAACAGGTAATCGAGAAATCCTACTCGCTGGACCAGCGCGCGTTAATTCGCTTGGATACGGAGAAGAAACTGTTTGGCAATGTGAATTTCGGACTGAACGACTTTACCGTCGTGAAGAAGGATTCTTCTTCAATGATCACTATCCATACATTTGTCGACGGCGAATTCCTGAATTCATATTGGGCAGACGGCATCATTGTCTCCACGCCAACCGGTTCGACCGGTTACTCCCTAAGTTGTGGCGGGCCTTTGATCTTTCCGCGATCCGGTACGTTCGTATTGACGCCGGTGAGTCCCCACAACCTGACTGTCAGGCCGATCATCGTAGCCGATTCTTCGGAGATCACCTTTCAGGTGGACGGCCGAAGCAAGAAGTTTCTGGTTACGCTCGACTCCCGCGTCGCGACAGTCGACAACACGGTGAAACTGACAGTTAAGAAAGCGGACTTTATGGTGAACCTTATTCAATTAGAAGGGCAACACTATTTCAAGACGTTGAGACAAAAGCTAAATTGGGGTCTGGATATTCGAAACTGAAAAATTTTTTTTCCTACTTTTAGTAGCCCTCTGTACGCCATAAATGGTCCATGAGTAAAATCCTCCGGTGGTTTGTCATTATCGTGTTCCTGTGCAGTTCCAACGAGGCGCTGTCGCAGATGGATCGTGGTACGATCCGGAAGAACAACAGGAAGCTAATGACCTACCGCGGCAAGAAATCCAACTTCAGCAAAGAGAAGAGATATTATTCCGCCGGGGCTACACTTAGCGCCCTGAACTACTACGGCGACCTCGCTCCGGGTTCAGGTCGACTCAGCACGGATATTTCCTTTACACGCCCGGCACTCGGCCTGTTCTTTTCTGAACGCCTCGGCCCGCGATACGTCGTAACAGCGGGATTCATGTACGGCACGCTCCGCGGATCCGACTATCGCTCAGCGGACGAGGATGACCCCACGAGCGGACATTTCAGGTATCTGAGGAATCTTTCATTCCGAAACCGGATAAAGGAACTCTCCCTGGTAGCATCATATAACATTATTGAAAATCAGGCTACCTACCTCGGTCGTCCGTTTTGGACACCGTATATTTTTGCCGGGGTTGCGGTCTTCCATCACAATCCACAGGCAAAGGCTCCCGCTACCGGTGTGGACGGACAACCTCTTGCCGAGGCAGGCGAGTGGGTTAATCTTCACAAACTCGGAACTGAGGGCCAATATGCTGACCTGCTGCCTACGGATGCGAACTACGGGATCAAACCCTACAAATTAATACAAGCTGCTATACCAATTGGGGTCGGTGTGCGTTTCAAAGTTCATGACGTAGTCGATCTCGCTGCCGAGGTCGGGTTTCGATATCTGTTCACCGACTATATCGACGACGTAAGCCGAAGTTATGTGGATATGGGTGTGTTGGACTCCGACCTGGCAAGAGCTTTGTCGTATCGCGGACATGAACTCGACCCGTCGGATCTCGTGATCATTCCGGTGACTGCACGCAACGGCGTCACCTATGATCACATTAACGGGTACGGGTACGAATACCCGTCGAACATCCGCGGCATGAAGGAAAACAAGGATATCTTCATGACGACAACTGTCCGCGTTTCCTATATTATCGGCAAGACGATGCACAAGGCGAAGTTCCGGTAGAGCACGTTCATTTTGGAGGTTACTAAATAAGATTCCCGATGCGTATTTTCTGTGTGGTGGGTTTGGTCTTGATCTCGATTTCTGTTTCAGCCCAAAAGTCAGAGATTGGTTTCGGCCTGGGAACGTTCAACTATACCGGAGACCTTGCCCGCACATATAACGTTCTAAACTCCAAGCCTGGCGTAACTGTCTTCTATCGTTCGAATTTGAGCCAGATCGTAAGTGTCCGTGCCGGCCTGACGGCAGGAGGTATTGGCGCTTCCGACAGGCGGCAACCTATCGATGCGTTCGCGGAACAACGCGACGCCTCCTTCGACATCTTCCTCATGGAGGCCTCCGCAGTGGCCGAATACCACTTCCTGAACTGGAGAGACGAGAAACACATGCGGCGGTTTACCCCCTATCTTTTCGGGGGATTGGCACTGTTCGGCATCTCGGGTACCCAGAACAAGCCGTCGGAATACAGCAACGTCCAGGGGGCAATTCCTTTCGGACTCGGGATTAAATACGTTATCAATCCCAAGTGGTATCTCGCCGCCGAGTTCGGCGCACGCAAAACGTTCTTCGACTACCTCGACAATGTCTCGGTCGGTGCGAACCAGCTGGTAAAGAACTATCAATACGGCAACCCGTATGACAATGACGCCTACTACTTTTTTGGCCTCACCCTCACGCGCACATTCTATGACATACCCTGTCCCACGAACCCGTACAAATAGACCAAATTCTTTTTGATTTAGAGGTATCTGTCAATTAACCATTTACCTTTAACTTTTTTACCTAATTTTGCGACCCCGTGGGATCATTTAAGGAAAATATCGACTTTAATAACCTCCCCAGGCATATTGCCGTGATCATGGACGGGAATGGCAGGTGGGCAAAAAAGAAAGGCGCGAGGCGTATTTTCGGGCATCGGAACGCCGTCCAGGCTGTCCGCGATATCACCGAATGCTGCGGGGAACTCGGCGTGAAGTACCTGACCCTGTATGCGTTCTCAACTGAAAATTGGTCAAGGCCTAAAGATGAAGTGGACGGCTTGATGGAACTGCTGGTTAATACGCTGAAGCAAGAGATAGGCACGCTGATGGAAAACCAGGTCAAGCTAAAGACGATCGGCGATACGTCGCACCTCCCGGGCAATTGCCAGAAGAACCTGGACTGGGCCATAAACGAGACAAAAGGCAACAGCGGCCTCACCCTCCTGCTTGCGCTCAGCTATAGCGGAAGATGGGAGATTGTTGAAGCAACGAAAAAACTCGTTGCCGACGTGCAAAGCGGAAAGATCCAGCCTTCTGAAATAAATGAGACCAGCTTCGCAAACTATTTGACAACTTCCGGCATCCCAGATCCGGAGCTGCTGATAAGGACAAGCGGGGAACTTCGCATTAGCAATTTTCTGCTTTGGCAAATCGCCTACACAGAGTTGTTTATTACCCCGACCCTCTGGCCTGACTTCACGAAGGAAAACCTTTATGAAGCCATCTGGTCTTATCAGCAAAGGGAGAGAAGGTTCGGGAAAACAAGTGAACAATTGAATCCGGTCAGTTGATGAAAAGACTTTTGATAATAGTCATGCTTTTGTGCGTGGCTTTTGATGGCTTGTCACAGTTCAGGCGGGCACGCGAAAGGGCCACCTCCCAATCTCCTCAGGAAGGTACGCTGAACTATGCTAACCCGGCCGAATACACAATTGCCGGGATTGAAGTGACAGGACTTGCGATCCTCGACAAGAACGCAATGATCTCCATCTCTGGATTGAAGGTTGGAGACAAGATCAAGATTCCCGGCGATGACATATCAGGTGCAATCCGAAAGATCTGGAAATACGGACTCGTCGGCGACATATCAATCCTGGTGGACAGGATCGAAGGGTCAAACGTTTACCTGATCATCGAGCTCGCGGAACGCTCGCGATTAAACTCCTTTTCGTTTTCGGGTATCAGCAAAGGACAGGAGTCGGGCCTGAAGGAGGATATGAATCTTATCCGCGGAAAAATTGTAACGGACGCGATGGTGCGCAACGCGCAAACCGCGGTTAAGAAATATTTCGTTAAGAAAGGATTTCTGAATACTGAGGTAAGAATCCAACAGGAGCTTGACACGTTGAATGATGGCATCACGCTCCGCATTCACGTAGATCCTAAATCCAAAGTCAAGATCAACGATATCTCCTTCGCGGGCAACCAAAGCATCGACGAGGGTACACTCAAGAAGCGCCTCAAGAAAACCAAGGAACATCCACGCTTTTCACTACATCGTACACTCCTGACAAGTGCTCTGGAGCCGCGCAAGTATCTTGTTGGCGAACCTTACCCCGTCAGCTGGCGAGGTGTGAAGGGCTTCCTAAATGACAACGTCAAACTCAATGTCTTTTCTAGCTCAAAATTCATTCAGACAGACTACGACGAAGACAAGAAACGTCTTATCGACTACTACAACTCGAAGGGCTATCGCGATGCTGAAATCCTTGCGGACTCGATCTACCGACACAACGATCGCACGATCAATATTGCGTTCCGGGTTTATGAAGGGCCGAAGTACTATTTCCGCGATATTCGGTGGACTGGCAACTACGTCTACACGAGCCGTCAGCTTGATGCCGTTCTCGGAATAGCAAAAGGCGATGTCTACGACAAGGAATTGCTGCAGCGTAAAATAACGTTCAATCCCAAGGGAATGGACGTCAGTGGTCTTTACATGGACGACGGATATCTCTTCTTCCGCATTAACCCCGTGGAAGTTGCCGTGGCCGGTGACAGTATCGATGTTGAGATGCGGATTACCGAAGGGGAGCAGGCGACGATCAACCAGGTTACCATCAGCGGAAACGAACGCACCAGCGACCACGTTATCCGACGCGAACTGATGACGATCCCCGGAAACAAGTTTAGCCGGTCGGATTTGATCAGAACGCAGCAAAGTCTGTCACAACTGGGATACTTCGCGCCTGAGAAAGTTAACCCGAACCTGCAACCAAACCCTGCCGATGGAACAGTTGATATTGACTGGCAGGTGGAAGAGCAGTCAAATGACCAGGTCGAGTTGTCTGGGGGATGGGGTGGTTACTATGGATTTGTAGGAACGCTTGGTCTTACATTCAACAACTTCTCCTTGCGAAACATCCCGAATATCAAGAACTGGAAACCGCTTCCTGTTGGTGATGGTCAACGCCTTCAGTTGCGCGTCCAGGCAAACGGACGCCAGTACCAAAGCTATAGTTTCTCCTTTACTGAGCCTTGGCTCGGCGGACGCAAACCTCAATCCTTCACGGTGAGTTTCAATAGCTCTGTGCAGCGAGCGCTTTATGGATTCTACTCCGTACCCGATCCGACAGCTGACACGCCCACGCTCAAGGTAAACAGCGTGACCGTGGGTCTTGGCCGGCGTCTTGAGTGGCCCGATAACTACTTTACGCTGACGAACTCCGTATCAGTACTGAAGTACACGTTGAACAACTGGTTCTCCGGTGGTCTTGGATTCGACAATGGGGATGCGAACAGTGTCACGTTCAACACGACGCTCTCGCGCCGCAGCGTTAACGAGATCATGTACCCATCACAGGGATCCGAGATTTCACTCAGCCTGACGTTAACTCCGCCGCACTCCATGTGGCGCGATCTGAACTACCAGGAGGCGACCAACGCACAGAAATTCGCCTGGATCGAGTTTCACAAATGGATGTTCGATGCTAAGTACTACGTACCGCTCGACGCGAAGAAAAAGCTCGTGATCGAGGCAAAAGCTCACTTCGGATTCATCGGCTCCTATACCGACAAAGCGGGAATCGGACCATTCGAGCGGTTCTTCGTCGGTGGCGACGGTCTGGCAGGCGGATTCAATTCATTCCTGCTCGGGCAGGAGATCATCGGACTCAGGGGTTACGAAAATAACAAGGTCACTCCGCCGTTCTATGACAGGTATGGCGAGGTGAGCACCGGAAATACCGTCCAGGGAGGTATCGTTTACGACAAACTTGGCCTTGAGCTTCGTTACCCCGTCACGACGGGAAGCGCGGCGACCATTTATGGCTTCGGATTTGTGGAGGCTGGCAATAACTGGGCGAGTTATGAAGACTTCAACCCGTTCAAACTCTATAAGTCAGCTGGTTTTGGAGCGCGAATCTTCATGCCAGCATTTGGTCTCATCGGGTTGAACTGGGCGTATGGATTTGACAAGCTACCGTATGCCACCGAAGTTAGCGGGTCGCAGTTCCACTTTACGATCGGGCAGCAAATCAGATAGTTATGCGTCTGTATCTTATTCCGCTTTTTTTTCTCATTTTCGGCCTGAATTTTGTCAATGGTCAGAGGTTCGGCTACATTGACACGGATTTTGTGCTCAACAAAATGCCGGAATACAAGAAGGCTCAGGATGAAATCGCGCAGTTGGCGCAAGCCTGGGCAAAGGAAGTGGACGATATGCAGAAGGAAGTAGCGTCGATGTATAGCGCACTTCAGGCGGAGCAGGTGCTCCTGACCGAGGAGATGAAGAATGAGCGGACGAACGCTATCGCCAAGAAGGAAGCGGAAGCTAAGGAATACCAAAAAAAGGTTTTCGGTTTCGGCGGACTCTACTTCTTAAAAGAACAAGAATTAAAAAAGCCAATACTTGACAAAGTGTGGGATGCGGTCGATAAGGTTGCGAAACAGAACAATCTTGCCATCGTATTCGACAAGTCCGGACAGCTTGTAATGATCTACACTGATCCGAGATTTGATTACACAGACTTTGTCTTGGATGAATTGGGATTAGGCGACCCTAACGATAAGATTAAAAACTAAATTGAATAAACTCCAATGAAAAAACTTGTCTTACTTTTTGTGCTTGCTCTCGGAACGATTGCTACTCAGGCGCAGGCGCCGGCAACCTCTGCGAAAATTGGATTCGCCGACGTGGACTATATTTTCACACAAATGCCTGAGCACAAACAAATCGAAACCGAACTGCAATCGACACAAAATCAACTGAAGAATCAGATCGATGGAAAATACCAGGAGTTCCAGAAGAAACTCGCCGACTATCAAGCGAATATCAATACGATGCTTGATGCCGTAAGACAAAACACAGAGCGCGAGCTCACACAACTCCAGGAAAATCTCCAGAGACTTCAGCAGGATGCGCAGGTGACAATCGAAAACAAACGCAATCAGCTGATGGAGCCTGTCTTCCAGAAGGTCGCACAAGCCATCGAAGATGTTGCCAAAGAGAATGGTTATACATTCATCCTCAATCAGCAGATCGGCGGACTTGACGTGATTCTTTATGGCGATGAAAAGAACAACGTGTCTGATCTGGTCCTGAAGAAGCTCGGGGTTACACCCAAACCTGCTGCGCAACCAAAGCAGTAAACATTCTTAAGAAATCAGAAGCCTTCTCTTGAGAAAGAGAAGGCTTTTTTTTTCGCCCAACAATACCGTAAACTAGCAGTATGATCATTCCGCCAAGACTTCGCGCAGGTGACACGGTAGGTGTCGTGGCTACCGGAAGGAAGATCTCCCAAGCGCAGCTCGACCCTGCCATCATCCTGCTGACGTCGTGGGGACTGGATGTGCGCCTTGCGGATAACATTTTCTCGGATCGACATTCATACCTGGCAGGCACGGATCTCGAGCGATCAACTGACCTCCAGAACATGCTCGACGACGCGGAAGTGAAGGCAATCTTCTGCGCGCGCGGAGGTTACGGCAGCACGCGGATAGTGGACGATATCAATTTCTCCGCCTTGGCTGAAAACCCAAAATGGGTGATCGGATTCAGCGACGTCACCGCCATTCATCTACAGCTGCTTCGCGCGGGGATCGCCAGCATCCACGGTACCATGCCGATATTCTTTGGTCGCGACACCGCCCGGGAATCCGTGGATAGCGTTCGGCGTGTACTTTTTGACGGGGTTTGTGAAATTCCCTTTGAAGGTGTGTTTGCCAACCGGCCGGGGAAAACGACGGCTCGGGTCATTGGCGGCAACCTATCTCTTATCACTGACGCGCTGAATACGGCATCCGCCCCCGATACGGACAATTCTATTCTAATCGTCGAAGAAGTGGATGAATACTTCTATAAACTGGACCGCATGTTTACGCAACTGCGCCGCGCAGGAAAACTCGCAAAGCTTGCTGGCCTTGTAATCGGACACATGACGGACATTAAAGACTCTGAGCTCGCGTTTGGCGACACGCTGCAAGACATCATTAGCAACGCCGTGCGCGGTTATGATTATCCCGTAGTATTCTCTTTTCCCTCCGGCCACGAAGACCCAAACCGTGCCTGGATAGTTGGAGGAACAGCCACTCTCGACGTGGGAGTCAACCGCTCTTCGCTTGTCTACCCGTCCATTTATGATTCCGCCTCTTAGACTCGCAGCGGCTGTTTTTCAAGTACTGTTTGTAATCGTTTAGAGAAAAAAAGGTTGTCAGTTCTGGCACGGAGCTTGTCTCTTTTGTGTTATCTTACTAACCACTGAAGGGGACTGACATGAGAAAGTTATTATTGGGGGCGTTGTTATCCGTCGTTGCCTGGAATGCTGAGGCCTATATTTCCGGGATTGCCATTCAAACCGAGAAGAGTTCCAACATGCAAGTGTACATCAATGGAAAACTCTTCAACAAGGAGCCAGGAAACTTTGTACGGATCAAGAGTAAACCCGGGCTCTTCCACGTCAAGGTCAAAGTCCTCAACCCTCACGATAATGTTTATTATGTCGTCAAGCGCGATATCCGTGTGGAGAAAGGATATGAGTTTTTCTATCGCATCGTCTTCTCGAAAAACCAGCCTCCAAGAATACAAGAGGTCAGACGATACCCGGTATACAGCAAATACTTTTTGAACCCGGTGCTCTATAACCGGCATCCTACGAGTTAGCTGATAGCTAAGTCCTGCGCTTTCCCCCAGGCGTGCGACGCGCCCGAAGCAACAAGACTACAACTACGCCTATCACAATCAGGTTCAATGGAATCACCGGGAAGAAATGCCAGGTGTGGTTGAAAGGTGCGCCCACCAGCCATCCGATGAATCCGAAGACAACGCCAAAGATACTTCCAAAGACCCCGGCGATGCCGCCGATCAGTCCTCCAATGAGTCCGAAAATACCTCCGAGCACACCTCCCAGAATTCCAAACACCCCGGCGATACCACCGATGATTATCGGGAACATGAGTACGCAAATAATCACGATGAGGATAGTAGTAAGGGAACGTGATTCCATAGGGACGCGATTAGTTTGTGCCATTCCCCGACTCAAATAGCATTCCAGTCTTGGAAATGTCTGTTTTTCGCCAGGTTCAGCCCTTGCACGCGCTGAACTGTTCATCGGCGAACAAACTATTGTCCGGAATTCAGAATGGATAATGCCCTTTCTCGATCACGTGATCCGCCACTCTTCTCCTGGCCTGCTTGAGGTTGTAGGGATCAATCTTGGTAAACCGACGCAGGCCCAGAAGCATCAAGCGAAGTTCATCGCCCTCCGCGAAACTACTGATTGCCTCCTTGCCCGCGGCTTCTGCCAACGATGTGGCATGGTGAAGATAGATCAGCGCGAGATCCTTTTCGATCGAAACATTCTCTTCACCACGCATTCCTGCGAGTTTTTCTACGCGCAGTAGCACCGATTCTGCCACATAAATCTCAATCAGCATATCCGCGAGGTTCATCAGAATCTCCTGTTCTTCCGACAGCTTCATCATGAACTTTTGGACCGCAGCACCTGCAATCATCAGCCCCGCCTTCTTAAGCCCAGCGAGCACCTTCTTCTCCTTTGCGAATAGTCCTGTATCATCAGTTCCTGTCAGGTCGGGAACAGCCACCAACTCTTTCTGCACAGCCATTGCGGGCGTCATCAGATCGAGTTGTCCCTTCATTGCACGCTTCAGCAACATATCTACTGTTAGCATCCGGTTGATCTCGTTCGTGCCTTCAAATATCCGGTTGATGCGTGCATCTCTATATGCCCGATCCATAGGACCCTCCGCTGAGAAGCCCATGCCACCGTATATCTGCACACCCTCGTCAACGACAAAGTCTAACACCTCCGAGCTGTGAACCTTCATGATTGCGCATTCAATCGCAAAATCTTCCAGGGATTTCAGCCTTGCCTTGCCGCTGTCCATACCCGACGCAACAAGCGCGTTGTAAGCATCATCAATATTCTGACCCGCGCGGTAACAAGCGGCTTCACTCGCGTAGGTTCGCACAGCCATCTCGGCAATTTTGTGCTTGATCGCTCCGAAGTTAGCGATGGCAGTGCCAAACTGTTTCCGCTCGCGCGCATAGTTCACGGCCGTTGAGATAGTCTTCTTACTTCCGCCGACGGCGGCAACAGCAAGTTTGATCCTGCCGATGTTGAGTATATTGACGGCGATCTTGAACCCATTCTCACGTTCCGACAGCATGTTCTCAGCAGGGACCTTACAATCATTGAAGAAGATCTGGCGTGTTGACGAGCCTTTGATACCCATCTTGCGTTCTTCTTCGTTCATCGTAATTCCTCCGAATGACCGCTCGACAATAAAAGCACTCAGGTTTTTGTCGTCGCCAATCTTTGCAAAGACAATAAATACATCTGCGAAACCTCCATTGGTGATCCACATCTTCTGACCGTTGAGGAGATAGTGCTTACCATCAGGTGTCGGCGTGGCGCTTGTCTTTCCGCTGTTTGCATCCGAACCCGAATCCGGTTCTGTAAGGCAATACGCCGCCTTCCATTCGCCATTAGCAAGTTTGGGAAGATATTTTTGCTTCTGCTCATCGTTCCCGTAATAGAGGATCGGGAGTGTACCAATACCAGTATGTGCCGACAGTGCGACCGCGACAGAAAACCCGCCTCCAATCACCTCTGCCACGAGCATCGTCGTATTGAAGTCCATACCAAATCCCCCGTACTCCGGAGGAACAGACGTTCCAAGCAAACCGAGTTCGCCCGCAGCGTCGAGCAGGGATGGCATCAGCTTTGGATCTTTCATCGAATCAATCTCATCCAGTCTGGGGAAAACCTCCTTGTCGAGGAAGTCCTTACACTGTTGTTCAATCATCTTTTGCTCTTCGGTGAATTCTTCGGGTATAAAAATCTCCCGGGCCGCTGTTTCCCTGATGAGAAACTCACCTCCACGGATCGCCCGATTTGTTTCAGATGATGTTGCCATGTCTATTTGGTTATTGATTCCTGATCTAGTTAAGTAACTCGTAAATTCCAGCTACACCCTGTCCACCACCAACACAGGCGGTGACTATGCCATACTTCTTTTTCTGTCTTCTCAGTTCATTGAACAGCTGAACAGAAAGTCGCGCGCCCGACGATCCCAACGGGTGCCCTACTGCAATCGCTCCTCCGTTCGGATTGAGTTTTACTGGATCGATACCGAGCTCCCGAACCACAGCCAACGACTGTGCGGCAAATGCTTCATTCAGTTCTATCACATCGATGTCCTGAAGATTCATGTCGGCGATTTTGAGCGCCTTGGGAACTGCGGCAACCGGACCGATTCCCATTATACGCGGATCGACACCTCCCGCCGCGTAGCTGATCATCCGCGCGATCGGCGTTACATTCAATTGCTTCATCATGCGCTCCGACATCACGATAACGAATGCCGCACCGTCAGAAGTTTGCGATGAGTTTCCTGCTGTCACTGTTCCACCCATTGAAAACACCGGCTTCAACTTAGCAAGTGCCTCCAGTGTCGTGTCTGCCCGAATTCCTTCATCCGTATCTACTACAAATTCTCTTGTCTTCTTCTGATTGTTCTCGTCGACAAAGACTTCCTTGACAGTGATCGGCACGGTCTCATCCTTGAATTTCCCAGCCTTTACCGCGGCCGCAGCCTTCATGTGCGAGTGATACGCGAACTCGTCCTGATCCTGGCGCGATACCTTGAACTGCTTCGCAACTTCCTCCGCGGTCAGCCCCATACTCGTATAATAGTCGGGATTGTCCCGGGCGATGGTGTAATTCAAGGCTGTCTTCCAGCCCATCACCGGCACAAGCGACATCGATTCTGTTCCGCCGGCGATGATGATATCCGCTTGCTTCGCGTGGATTCGCGCACACGCGATATGAATTGCTTCAATCCCAGATCCGCAATAGCGGTTGACTATTAGTCCGGGAACCTCCTTCCCGAGCGCCAGCAGCGAGATCATGCGTCCCATCTGCATGCCTTGCTCCGCTTCCGGTACTGCGTTTCCGACGATCAGATCGTCGACCATCCCGCTCTCCAACCCCGGAACAGATTTTACGAGATGCTTGATCACATCGGAAGCAAGGTCATCAGGCCTGACAAATCGAAAACCACCTCGCTTTGCTTTTCCGACAGCGGTTCGAAATCCTGCAACTATGTATGCGTTCATGTTGTGTTGTTTTAATTCTCTCTGACTGCTTACTTGATCAATTCCTCAACGGTTTCCCTCCCGTCAGGATCGACTGTATTCTTTCCAGCGTTTTCTTTTCTCCGCACAACGACACAAACGCTTCGCGTGCGAGATCCAGCAGATACTGCTCGCTGACTTCCTGCGCAGAGGTGAGGTCTCCACCGCACATGATGTAAGCCAACTTGTTCGCAATCTTGGCATCGTGTTCGGTTATGTAGTTACCCATCCGCATACCCTGAACGCCAGCGAGGAACAAGGCCATGCCCGTCCGTCCTTGCACGCGAATGTTCCTGGATTGTTGCGGCATTGTGTATCCGGCCTCCGCCAGCTCGATTACCGCTCTCTTGGCATCGGATATCTGGCGGTCGCGGTTCATCGACACGCGGTCGAATGGACGCAAAATATTCATCTCACGAGCTTCTTCCGCGGATAGCGCCACTTTCGCCGTAGCAATATTCATGAATGCATTCTGTAGAGCATTCAGTTCGACATCCCCCTCCTGGAAGCGCTCACTAACTCGTTTCGTCAACTCTTTCGTTCCGCCACCGGCCGGAATCAGGCCAACGCCCACTTCGACCAAGCCGATATAGGCCTCCGCAGTAGCTTGCGCAATGTCCGCGTGAAGCGTCATCTCACAACCTCCTCCCAGCGTACGCCCTTGCGGACACACAGCTACGGGTATCGACGAATATCGCAAACGCATGGTTGAGTTCTGAAAGGCGCGGACCATGAAATCCAATTCATCGTAGTCCTGCTCGATGGAGTACATGAACACAAGGCCAAGGTTTGCACCGAGTGAAAAGTCCGCACCCTGATGTCCTACAACCAGACCGCGATATTCCTTTTCCGCGACGTCTATAGCTTTGTTCAGTCCTTCCATCACTGCAGAGCCAAGCGTAAAACTCTTGCTGTGCCACGAAAAGTTAATGACACCATCTCCGAGGTCGGTGATTTTCGACTCTGCATTATTCCAAATAACATTGGCAGAGCGATTCTCCAGAATGATAAACGCGTCGCGCCCCGGAATCAGTTTATAACTCCTGGTGGGGATATCATAGTACGCACGCTTACCGTCTTCAACCTTGTAAAAGCTTTTGTGGCCAGCTGCCAGCATTTCCGAAACCCACGACGCGGGTTTGTACCCAGCCTTTTCCATTTCCGCCGCGGTCTTTTCCACGCCGACCGCATCCCAGGTGTCAAATGGGCCGAGTTCCCATCCGAAACCCGCACACAGAGCGTCGTCAATCTTGTACAACTCATCCGCAATCTCAGGGATACGATTGCTAGCATACTGGAATAAGCCGTAGAACGAATCGCGATAAAATTCGCCAGCTTTGTCTTGGCCCGCGAACAATACCTGGAAGCGCTGGCGCAAGTCATCAATCGCCTTCGTTGTCTCAAGTGTTGGGAAGCGAACTTTTGCCTTTGGCTGATACTCGAGTGTCTTCAGGTCAAGCGTGAGGATTTCAGTCTCACCTTTCGCGTTCTTGGTCTTCTTATAGAATCCCTGTCCAGTCTTGTCACCGAGCCATTTGTTCTGCTCCAACTTGGTAATGACATCGGGAAGCTTGAACATGTCTCGCGACTCGTCGTCCTTCAGCCCGGTGTGAAGATTCTGGGCCACTTTGATCATCGTATCCAAGCCGACTACGTCCGATGTGCGGAAGGTAGCTGACTTGGGACGTCCGATCACCGGTCCGGTAAGCTTATCGACTTCATCAACGCTAAGGTCGAACTTGCGCATGGAGTCGACGACTTTCATGATTGAATAGATGCCGACACGGTTGGCAATGAACGCCGGTGTATCCTTGCAAAGCACCGTCCTCTTGCCAAGGAACAAGTCGCCGTAGTGCATCAGGAACTGTACAATCTCCGGATCGGTCTTTTGCGTAGGAATGATCTCAAGCAACCGCAGGTATCGCGGCGGATTGAAGAAGTGCGTGCCACAGAAATATTTCTGGAAGTCCTCGCTACGGCCTTCCGCCATCAAGTGGATCGGAATGCCCGAGGTGTTGGAAGTAATGAGTGTACCAGGTCTGCGGTGTTTCTCGACTTCGTCGTAAAGCTTCTTCTTGATCTCGAGGTTCTCAACCACGACTTCGATCGTCCAGTCATAATCCGCAATGCGGACCATATCATCGGAGAAGTTTCCGAGTGTTATTCGCGACGCAAATTTCTTGCTGAACAGTGGAGCAGGATTCGCCTTGATCGCCGCATCAAAAGATGATTGTACGATGCGATTCCGGACAACTTTGTTGTCAAGCGAGAGGCCCTTCTTCTTCTCGTCTTCGTTAAGTTCGCTCGGCGCGATGTCCAATAGCAGAACCTCGACCCCGATATTCGCAAAGTGACAGGCAATGCGGGAGCCCATGATGCCGGATCCAAGAACGGCGACTTTTCTGATAGTGCGATTCATAATTTCAGATTAACCTTGTGTCATCCAGATGTTGACCGTTGATAAATATTATTGCTCTCGATAGTCCCCTGGATTTCCCGAAGAACTTCGAAGAAAGTATTCAGTTTTTTCCCGTCGATTCGCGACCGGATCGCTTCGTTAAAGCGGAGTACCGTCTCGCGCGACTTCTCCTTTTTTGTCCGTCCCTTTTTTGTCAGAGCGATCCGAACTTTGCGGCGGTCATCCGGGTCGGCTTCGCGATAGATCAAACCTTTCTCTTCCATTGTCTTCAAGAGACGTGAGAGGCTGCGCGCTTCCAGTCCCATCAATGGCGCAATCTTCGTCGCCGGCGTGCCTTCCGAGTGAATGTTGAGCAATACAAATCCCATCGACATGGTAAGGTCATGCCTCGCTGCCTGCTGATTGTACATGCGCGCGATAGCGTGCCAGGTAGCCTTGATTCCATGGTCAACTGTATCCTCCCTCCGCATCGTTTTTTTTGAAGCCGAACGAAGTTAATCAATTTGTTCTGCATGCAGAGTATTTCCGGAAATTTTTTCTCAGAAAACGGCCACCCTGTTCCGGAATGTTGCAGTATTCCCGGAACTGTCGAAAATCTGGAACCACACCATATAGTAGCCGATGGAAGCGCTTTGCCCATCGTCGGTATCGGCATCCCACCTGAAAAAGCCAGAGGTCCCCAACAGCTCATTCTCGGCGATCGTCTTGATCATCCTACCGGTATGGTCAAAGATGGAGACGTTCGCGATGGCTCCGCCGGTTTGAAATTGATAGCGAATCCGCGCGAACTCCAGTTGTGCCTGAATGACCTCCGGTTCGACCAAGATCACCGCCGCCTGCAAGACGTCGGGACGGGAATTTGAATTGATATATCCAGGCGTAGCAAATCCCGAGATCGAACTCGCGGATCGCCAGTTTTGACGTTCCTCCCCAGCGGTCTCAACGGAGATACGCTCCAGCGAAACTCCCTCGTCATCTCTTAGAAAAGGCGTGTGCATGTCATCGGAGTAACGCATAGAGTCTATAACGAATCCTTGATGATCCACAAGAGCAACGGTTCCTTCGTCATCGTTCAGCGGAGGAATATCCGTTTCGAAGAAATTGCTTTCTATTCCCGCGATGTACTCACCCTTTAGCTGGCCGGCGTCTTCGGTGAAAACCAGAAACTGGCCTGGGTGAATAAGTAAGTGACTGCGGGTAACCACAAACGGCCGCTTCGTTGCACTTTGGCTGTTTCGCAACGACCAGTCTTGAAGATCGATGACTTTGTCGGATCGATTGAAAATTTCGATGAAGTCGAAACCCGTAGGACGCGGGTTAAAAAGCACTTCGTTCAAGACAACATCTCGCGCGGTGGCGGGTTCAGGAAGGTAAAACACGGCAGCGGCGTGACTCGGATCAATGCGGTTGCCGGGGCAATCCGAAATGTTGATGACCGTCAGTTCATACTTCTTACCAGATACCAGCGGCGCCGACAAGGACAACACGACAGTGCTGCGCAGCGCGTCGTAGAACCGCGCGTCATCAACCGTGGGACCATTGCGAACATGAAAAGATTCCGCCGCAGGCGATTCGGAGGAAAGCTTTTCGTTGAAGGTGACGAGCAGTGTAGACGGGTCGGTCGGCACTACAGAGACAAGCTGGGGTCCTCTATTGTCGGGACGGCTGGCGAATACAGAGTTCAGGATCCCCGGCGTTCCTCCCTCCGTGGCGTCGGAAGCGATCCAGTTGTCCCGATCTCCACAGAAGTCGTCGGGATCGATTCGCTCCAGCGACCAACCTCCATCTGACTTTCTGGAGTCGCGATACCAACTTACCGCGTAGGAAATTGAATCAATCAGTGTGAGAGCCGTATCCCGCAGTGTGATCACATCACCCGCGTTGTTCAGAGAAGGCAGAGATGTAAGCGCAAGGACGCGTCCGTAACGGGCGAACTGCTCAGCTGTCGTCGCGCTGCAAATAATAAGGTAGCTGTCAGCGGGAAGAACGCACGATGGCAGCGAAACGGAACTGACCGCGTCTGAAAAAATCCAGCCGGACACATCGACGGCGAAGTCACTGCGATTGTACAACTCCACGAACTCTGAATCTGGCAGGCCAACGGTAGGAGATGGATCCGCCATAATTTCGTTGATAATCACCGCGGGATCAACCCGGAGCAACTGACCATGAACCGATGCGCCATACAATCCTTGCGAACAGAGGACGCAAAGTACCGAAAACGATTTCTGCCAACACGCAAACGTGGGCGCGAGTGATATTTTGTGCTGAACTTGCATGGTAGAGAGGGTAATTGACTATTTTTGCTAGCTTAATTTAAACAAAAATGAAACTCGCAGTTGTAGGTGCCACCGGTTTGGTTGGCCAGGAAATCCTGAAAGTGCTGGAAGAACGCAGCTTTCCATTTAGTGAACTCTTTTTAGTTGCCTCCGCTAAATCGGTTGGCAAAACAATCGCGTTCAAGGGAAAGGAATTCAAGGTGATGGGGATTGATGAGGTCTGCAAGCTTGCTCCTGACGTGGCGATATTCTCCGCCGGTGGAAGCACTTCGCTGGAATGGGCTCCGAAATTTGCCGAGAACGGCACGATTGTCATCGACAATTCGTCCGCATGGCGAATGGATCCCTCGAAACAACTAATCGTTCCGGAAATCAACGGGCACGCGCTGACAATCGACGATCGAATCATCGCCAATCCAAATTGCTCGACCATTCAGATGGTCCTTGCCCTTGCGCCATTGCACGTAAAATACAGATTGAAACGAATCGTGGTAAGTACCTATCAATCCGTAACGGGAACCGGTAAGGATGCTGTCGAGCAGATGATGAACGAACGCAACGGAATTGACGGACCGAAAGTTTATCCGTATCCGATCGACATGAACGCCCTGCCGCATATCGACTCGTTCCTTGACAATGGCTACACGAAGGAAGAGATGAAAATGGTGAATGAAACCAGAAAGATATTCGCGGACAATACGATCGGAGTAACTTCTACAACGGTACGGATACCGGCCATTGGAGGACATTCTGAATCGGTAAACGCCGAGTTCCACGAAGATTTCAATATCAGCGAAGTCCGTACAATACTCGCGGGTACACCAGGTGTCATTGTTCAAGATGATCCCAAGAACAACATCTATCCGATGCCGATCCATTCGAAAGGACGCGACGAAGTCTTTGTCGGACGGCTTCGCCGGGATGAATCACAGCCAAACACACTGAACATGTGGATCGTTGCTGATAACCTGCGAAAAGGCGCCGCAACTAACGCCGTGCAGATCGCGGAGTTTATGCTTGAGAAAAGTCTCGTATACTGACGCAATCAGTTTTGCAGTATAACTCGAAAGGCAGGCTACCTGCCTTTCTTTTTTTCTCCTTCAAAACAAGTTCTTCGCGGCAACATACGCTGTACTCCACGCCGCCTGGAAGTTGAACCCGCCCGTCTCGCCATCAATGTCCAGCACTTCGCCGGCGAAGAAAATGCCTTTCAGCTTCCTGCTCTCCATCGTAGAAACATCTACCTCACGGAGATCAACACCTCCACACGTGACAAACTCCTCCTTGAAAGTTGTCTTGCCGCTAATTTGAAAAGGACAGCGAATCAGCTGCTCCAACAACTTGTTGATGTTCCGAAGACTGGCATCGGCCCACACCTTTTCCTCGGGGATCTCCGCGAGCACGCAAAACTTTTCCCACAGCCGCTGCGGTAAATTAAACAGTGGATTCCCCCATATTTTTTGCCGCGCGGCCGCTTGCTTGCGGGAGAGGAGATATGCCCGGGTGTCATCTTCAGTTGTTTCGCCAGTCCAGTTCACTAACGCGGTAAAACGATAATGCACAGAATGCAGGAATTCAGCCGCCCAGGCGGAGAGTCGAATTACGGCTGGTCCGCTTAGGCCCCAATGGGTTATCAAGACCGGCCCCGTCTGTCGGTGGCTAGTACCCGCTATTCGGACCTCGGCGTTCGGAACGGCGATTCCCATAAGATTTGCAAAACGCTTGTCCTGGTCGTTAAATGTAAAAAGCGACGGAATCGGACCACGGATGGTGTGGCCCAACTCGCGGAGCAACTCGTAGGCACGTGCGTTCGGACTGCCGCCGATGGAAATCAGTATCCTTCTTGCCCTCAGTATTTCATTCTCCGACAAGCTCACCTCGAACTGATCTCCCAAAGGTGTGATGGCGACAACCTCGGCGCCAGTTCGGATCTGAATATTCAATCGCCGGGCTTCCGAAAGGAAACAGTCGATGATTGTTTGAGAACTATCGGTTACCGGAAACATCCTTCCGTCTGCCTCTGTCTTCAGAGTTACCCGTCTCGACGCAAACCAGGCTAACGTCTCCCGGACCTGGTACTGCTGAAATACGGGCTTCAGTTCCCTACGTCCACGGGGATAATGCTTTGAGAGTCCCGCGGCATCAAAGCAGCTATGGGTGACGTTGCACCTCCCTCCTCCGGACACCCTTACTTTTGAAAGCAGCTTACTGGATTTCTCAAGAATTGCAACCTTGAGTCCCGGATACATTTCCGCGGCCTGAATCGCGCCATAAAAACCTGCGGCCCCGCCGCCGATAACAAGCAGATCGAATTTCCCGGCCGCGTTATTTGTTACCTTTGTTGTCATCCGATTGGATGCGCAACCTACCAGAATTTTGCAACGTTGAAAAAAGATGCGCAATCTCTGATTGAGGCCCTATCCTCCGGTCCGGTGCGAAAGTATCTGATCGAACACGAGCACAGCACCGTGCAGGACGTTGTGTTGAAGAATAAGGAGATACTCGGCATCCCAACGCCGCAGTTGTTTGATCAAATTGCTGTGCGAAGAAAGGCTCGGGAGAAACTTCCGCTGTACTACAATACCCCGGGGGTCATCTATCCGCCACCGGAAAATTTTGAGCAAAGCTCTTCGGAAGTGACCGCCCGCTTTAAGAGCGAAATCGCATCGACGCTCGTCGATCCCAACTCCTCAATCGGCGTTGATCTCACCGGCGGTTTTGGAGTAGACACCTATTTCCTGAGCCGCGTGATCACCCACCTCCACACAGTGGAACCTAACCAGGCGTTAGTGGACATCGGGCGCTTCAACCACAGACTATTGGGAGCGACGAATATCACTTACCATAGCATCACTGCTGAAGACTTTCTCAACACAGTCGGCGGCGAGTACGGATTCGCATTGATCGATCCATCACGGCGCACCGGAAACGGACGACGCGTCGTCGGATTTGATAGCTCAAGCCCGGATGTTGTGCGACTTGCTCCGCGAATCCTCGGAAGTGCGAGGTGGCTGATGGTCAAAGCGAGCCCGCTGCTAGATATACAAGCTGGCATCTCGCAATTGCCAAATGTGGCCAGAGTGTACGTACTCTCTGTTGCCAACGAATGCAGGGAGCTGCTTTTCCTATGCGGACAATCTCCGATCGGGACACCTCCGATCGAGGCCATCAACATTCTTCCGGACGGATCGCGGCAATCCCTGGAATTCAACGCAGACGAAGAGCGTTCCTACAGCGCAGTAATCGCGGAACCATTGTCTTACCTCTATGAGCCTAATGCATCGATATTGAAGGCAGGCGCATTTAAGACGGTTGGAGAGAGGTATGGGCTTATCAAGGTACATCCTAATACACACCTGTATAGCTCTGCGCATTTGGTCTCTGATTTCCCGGGGAGAGTTTTTCGCGTTATCGCGTTTGTTCGACCCGAGCGCCGCGAGGTTCACAAGTACCTCGAGGAAGGCAAGGCGAATGTCGCCACGCGCAACTATCCGCTCGCCGCTCAGGATCTCGCCAGAAAAATAGGGGTGTCCGACGGAGGAGATACATTCGTCATAGCGTTCACCGGTCCCGATAAGAAGTACGTCGCGATTGCGACCCGTGCCTGATACGCTACCTACACGGATGCGAGAACCCAGTACACAATTAACGCGACGAGACCCGCTGTTCCATAAACCCTGATAACCTTCTTCCTGGTTTGCGTATCCTCCCACCAAAGCATAGCCCACGGCTTCCACAAACCAATCAAAAGACAGGCGAACGCTGTCCAAGAAACATATTGGAAGATTCGTTGGATGAATTCCATAGCGACCAAATGTAGCGAGAATTTACCCGATTGAGTTGGAAGGTGGTCGCATCGAAAACTATATTTGCCACCCTTTCGTTGAAAAGAGAACCCGATTTACGGCTAGTGAGGGCGAATGATTTCGTAAGTATTTATCGGGCGGATGGTTTTGTCAAGACCGTGGCCGCAGGGATCAAAACGCCCGCACCTGCCACCATTGCACTCAAAGGCCTTTCCGGAAGCCTCGACGCGGTTGTTCTCGCCGCAGCCTGGAAGCTTCATCCGAGAGACTATGTGATTGTACTTCAAGACCGGGAGGAGGCAGCCTACTTCCAAAACGACCTTCAGGAGTTACTTGGGAAAGAAGTGCTGCTATTCCCGATGTCATACAAGCGGCCCTACGAGTTTCAGGAGGTTGAAAACGCCAACGTCCTCATGCGGGCAGAAGTGCTCAACCGCATGGCAAATCACAGCGGGGGTGAGATCGTGGTCACCTATCCGGATGCGCTCAGCGAGAAGGTTATTAGTAAACGTTCCCTTGCCAGCAACACTTTTGTCATCAAACTCGGAGAAAAGCTTGACATGGTGTTCCTGGAGGACTTCCTCCACACCTACGATTTTGAAAAAACCGATTTTGTATACGAAGCGGGCCAATTCGCCGTACGCGGCGGGATAATAGACATCTTCTCATTTGCGCACGAGTTGCCCTTTCGCATCGAGCTATTCGGGGATGAGGTCGATGGTATTCGCACATTCGAGCCAGGTTCTCAGCTTTCGGTGGAGACCCACCAAGCGGTGAGCATTATTCCCAACGTTCAGACGAAGCTGATCCAGGAGGAGCGGCAGTCGTTTCTCGATTTTGTCAATCCTGACACGCTTCTTTGGTTCAAGGATTTTGACCACTGTGCGGACCTTCTGGAAAAAGCTTTTGAAAAGGTCCTGACCTCGTTTGCACGCATCCTGAAGGAAAGCGGTAATACGAAGGTTGTTTCTACCCCTGAGCATTTGTTCGAGCCGGCGATGAATTTTACGCGTCGCTCCGAAGCATTCACCCGAGTCGAGTTCGGCAGTCGTTTTGCGCTCAGCGCAACGCAGGTTTTTGAATTTCCTTCGTCGGGCCAGCCCTCGTTCAACAAAAATTTTGATTTGCTGGCGTCCGACCTGAACGATCGTCAGACGCAGGGTTATCGGAATTTTATTGCCGTCGATATGCCTCGACAACTTGAGCGGCTGAAGGGCATTCTGGAAGAACTCAACGCGCAACTCGAATTTGAGGCCTTGGAATTTCCATTGCGACAAGGGTTCGTGGACCACACGTTGAAGATGGTTTGCTATACAGACCACCAGCTGTTCGAGCGATTCCATCGCTATCGCGCCAAGGACAAATTCACCAAGACGAAGGCATTGACGTTGCGCGAGCTGCAGACACTGCAACCTGGCGATTTTGTGACCCACATCGATTACGGAATTGCAAAGTTCGCCGGCCTGGAGAAAAAAAATGTCAACGGACGCGAGCAAGAAGCGATTCGTCTTGTGTACCGCGATGACGACCTTCTCTATCTCAGCATACACTCGCTGCACAAAATCTCCCGGTACTCCGGAAAAGACGGGGCACCTCCGGTGATCAGCAAGCTGGGGACCCAGGAATGGGAGAACAAGAAAACGCGGGCGAAGAAGCGCGTTCAGGACATCGCCCGCGAACTCATCGAACTCTATGCAAAGCGGAAGTCCGCACCGGGCTTTGCGTATCCTCCTGACGGTTTTCTCCAGGCAGAACTGGAGTCTTCATTTATGTACGAGGATACGCCCGATCAGGCAAGGGCCACGGAGGACGTCAAGAAAGACATGGAAGCACCTCATCCGATGGATCGGCTGGTGTGCGGCGACGTTGGTTTCGGCAAGACGGAAGTCGCCATCCGCGCAGCATTCAAAGCTGCGACCGAAGGGCGACAAGTGGCAGTATTGGTCCCCACGACCATTCTCGCCATGCAGCACTACCGCACTTTCCGCGATCGCCTGTCAGGCTTCCCGATCAAAGTGGATTACGTCTCCCGGTTCAAGTCTGACAAGGAAATCAAGGCTATTCTTTCGGACGTGCGGGAAGGGAAAATCAATATTCTGATCGGTACCCATCGCATTGTTAGCAAGGATGTCACATTCAAGAACCTCGGCCTGCTCGTCGTTGACGAGGAGCAGAAGTTCGGAGTAAAAGTCAAGGACCGCCTGAAGGAGTTCAAGGTAAATGTCGACGTCCTCACACTGACTGCCACACCAATACCCCGCACGTTGCACTTCTCACTCATGGGCGCACGCGACTTGAGTATCATTTCGACACCACCGCCGAACAGGCAACCTGTGACGACCGAGTTGCACACCTTCGATGAGGTCGTTATTCGCGACGCGATCAGCTACGAGTTGAAACGCGGTGGCCAGGCGTTCTTCGTACACAACCGCGTCAGTGATATTGAATCCGTTGCGAACACGATTTATAAACTCGTACCGGATGCACGCATCGGCGTTGCCCATGGTCAAATGGAAGGTGACAAGCTCGAAAAGGTTATGGTAAAATTCATCGATGGCGAATACGACGTGCTTGTCTCGACGAATATCATTGAGTCGGGTCTCGATATTCCAAATGTCAACACGATCGTTATAAACCAGGCTCACATGTTCGGGCTGTCGGACTTGCACCAGATGCGCGGACGTGTAGGACGATCAAACAAGAAAGCATTCTGTTATCTGTTGACACCGCCGGCGTCTTTGCTCACTGCGGATTCGCGCAAGCGCTTGGCCGCGCTCGAAGAGTTCACTGACCTGGGCGATGGGTTTAAGGTTGCGATGCGCGACCTCGACATTCGCGGAGCCGGCAACCTGCTTGGCTCGGAGCAAAGCGGGTTTATCAGTGACCTCGGATTTGATACATACCACAAGATATTGGATGACGCTATCCAGGAACTGAAAGAAACCGACTTCAAAGATCTGTTTGCCTCGGAGCTTGCTGAGAAAGCGAAACTGATCGTCCAGGATTGTATTATCGAAACTGACTTGGAAATACTTATTCCGGATACATATGTCAACAGTACCAGCGAAAGGCTCCAGCTCTATTCGCGACTGGACAACATCCGCGACGAAAACCAATTGGATGCGTTCTTAACCGAAATCAAAGATCGTTTTGGACCGGTACCGGCACCGGTCGTTGAGTTAGTCAACTCCGTTCGCCTGCGATGGCTTGGAGAACGACTCGGCTTTGAAAGGATCAGCCTGAAAGGAGACAAGCTCCGCGGGTACTTCATCACCAACAACGATGCGTACTTCAGCTCTGACGCATTCGGCGAGATTCTGAATTTTGTAAAGGCTCACTCACGGCGTTGCCGGATGCGCGACAGCGCAGGAAAAGCAATGTTGGTAGTAGATAATATTACAACGGTGGACGCGGCCATTGAGCTCCTGCGGAGCATGAGTCATCAGCTTTCCAAGCCGGCGAGCGAAATAGTGTCGAGGTAGGGGTCGAGGCCGGTATGGCGGTCAAACGCGTTGATCATTAGGACTTTCTGGTGTTTCGGGGAATAGAAGACCTCGACGAAGAACTGGCTTGTGTGATAGAGGAACACCTTGCAGTCTCCCAAGCTTCTTTGGGCAAGAAAACACCCCCGGAAAGTAATGTGATCGCATTTTTTCTCAAAGGGCAGGATCCTGAACTCCTTAAGCGTTGTCATATATAAAGTAAAGTTATCGCCGGACCCAGGCGAAAAATTGTACCATTTAGGAAAATCCTTACAGGTACTATTAAAAGGGCATTTTGTAAAAAAACACCACCGTCGTTTGTCCCAAATCCGGACTCCAAATTCCCGATACAATACGTGCATGTCATTTTTCGTTTATGACTTACCTGTCGGGCGTCATCGCGATGGGCAAGGTGTTTACGGAAAAAGAAAAGATTCGCTGCCCAGCCGTTTGAACCCGGCATCAAAAATGTCACTGACAACGGCCAGGCAAATGGCCCCACTTGCAAAACTTGCAACTATCTATTTATATTAGCATCCTGGTTTAACCAAAAAATGAAAATGAATCATTCATTCCGAGTTCTTTTGTGGGCCGTTGGTGGATCCGTGTTACTGTCGGGCTGTTCACTCTTCGGCGGTGGCGGCGGCAAACCCAACGCTTCCAATCCTGGTCAGTTCAGCACTGCCACCGGGTTGGCATACAACGACGAGGACGCAGGTGGCTTTATGGTGAATCCTTATGAAGGTCAGCCGGATGCCCCGAACATGGTATTTATAGAAGGCGGCCGTGCTGTCATGGGCTCGTATGAGGAAGATGTCATGTCGTACCGCGACAACCTTGAGAGAACTGTTTCAGTTGCATCTTTCTACATGGACGAGACGGAGATCGCCAATATTCACTGGCTTGAGTATCTCCACTATCTCGCGCGTGATTCCTCACAGGAAACTTACCAGGCAGCCCTTCCTGACACTATGGTGTGGGTTGGTAAACTGGCATTCAATGACCCGTATGTTGAACACTACTTCCGCTATCCCGGATTTCGCTACTTCCCTGTAGTGGGAATTTCCTGGAGCCAGGCAAACAAGTACGCGGTGTGGAGAACCCGTGCCGTCAACATTCGCTTTGCTCAGGATGCCGGTGAAGAATATGCAGAAAGCGATGGCCGAATTCCGTTGGAATCTGGTATCGTCGTTCCCGACTACCGTCTCCCGACAGAAGCTGAATGGGAGTACGCCGCTCAGGCCCTGATCGGAACACAATGGCTCGAGGAAATGCAGACGCACCAGCGTATTTATCCCTGGGATGGTCATGCAGTGCGGAACCCGTACGGAAAGCAGATGGGATATATGCTCGCAAATTTCAAACGCGGTCGCGGTGACTATGGTGGAATCGCCGGCCGTCTGAACGATGGTGCACTCATTACTTCGTACATCTACGAATTCCCGCCGAACGACTACGGTTTGTACAATATGGCCGGCAACGTAAGCGAATGGGTACAGGATGTCTATCGTCCGATGTCATATCAGGACGTCGATGACCTCAACCCGATGCGCCGCGACGGGTTCCTGGATGATGCCAGAAATTACAACAGTGATTTCGAAAACAATCCGGAAGGCTTTACTTCGCTCATTACTGATCGTGCACGCGTGTACAAAGGCGGATCATGGAAGGATGTAGCCTACTGGATGTCACCGGGTACTCGGAGATTCCTCGATCAGGATTCAGCAACTGCCACGATCGGATTCCGCTGCGCAATGATCCGAGCAGGCTCTAATTACTAACAAAGAATTTTGCCAGATATTGAAGCCCCGCCACAGCGGGGCTTTTTATTGCGCCGCTGCAATGCAGGCAATGCTCAGCTCGCAGCAACCCGCCCGGAGCAGCATCTGACCACAGGCCTCTAACGTCGCTCCGGTTGTAACCACATCGTCGACAAGCAACACACGCCTTCCGCTGACCAGCGCCGGGTCTGTAACGCGGAATGCCCGGCTGACATTCTCCCAACGACTGAGTTTACTCCTGTGAGTTTGGGTCTCCGTCAATAGCTCCCGGGACATACAGGAATCAACACAGGGTACTTCCAACATCTGCGATAGCCCCCTGCCAAACTCCTCGCTTTGGTTGTATCCGCGTTGCATTCTTCTTGAGACATGTAACGGCACCGGAACGATCAGATCAAAGGCGCTTCGATACCACGTTTCGATCAGGTCCGTACCGTACACGCGACCCAGCCTTTCGCCGATCTCCGGCTGATGCCTGTACTTCAACGCGTGAAGCATTTGCTGAACTCGTCCGCGCTTCACGAACTTATAGAGCGTCATGACATGCTGCACAGGCAACCGACCGCGGAATTTGCGATAGAAAGGGTTGTCTTGTTGAAGATGGTAGTAGGATTTCGGCATCTCCAACAAGCACTGCGTACAAATCAACTCCTCTCCCTGAACAAGGACGTTCGAACAACCCCGGCAAAAGCGGGGATAGAACAGGGAGATGAAATCCTCAAGAATTCCGTTGGAGGGTGAATTGCTCAATGAATAATATCTTTGTCCGAACCTGTACCTAATTTAGTGAGGTCAGGTTTTAGTATGTGTTGAATTGAGCGACTATAAACCGGATATGACGGAGGAACTGGAAAATGTATAAACGCGACCTCGAGCTGGATCGGAAGTGGAATGCCTTAGTGGGCGACCTGCATTCCATAATTGGCAAGAAACCAAAGGACCTGAACAGTGTTTTGTTTCTGATAGGTGTGCAGGAACTCGGACATGGCACCAAGACTTTCAGCAAAGAAGAAAAGCAAGACCTGATGCATATCGGGATTTGCAAGGTCCTGAGTCTTTCAGGCTACTACCAACTGGACGGGCTTGATCAGGACGGCTGGCCCCATTGGAAACTCGCGAAAAAACTCCCCCATTTTGACCTGCTCGAACAGGAAAAGTTATTGAAACTTCACGTCATGGAGTACTTCGAACGGGAGTACGATTGGTCCTGGTCTGCGGCGGGGGACAGCCCGTCGTGACGACGATGACTCTTTCCGCGAAACTGTTTGATTAGAGGCTAATACCATCTAACTTGAGTATCTGTCAACCGCGATGGGCTTTTTTGCGTTTTCTATATAAATGTCTGGACGATGAGCGAAGGAACAGGACGCATTCAGGAGAAGATCCGCTCTTTTCGGCGCAAATATTATCTCAACCTTTTCATACGAGGAGGAATCCTTTCCCTGTCGATCGTAACTGCATATTATTTACTAGCGACATTACTTGAACACAACCTGTGGCTCAGCCCTTGGGCACGCTTGCTCATCTTTCTGGCCTTCTTTGGAGTGGCCGGTTTCTGCATGATCCGCTTCCTCAACCAGCCGCTGCAATGGTGGATCGCCAAACGAGGACTCAACGAGGAAGAGAGCGCGCGCCTCATTGGGGAACACATGCCGTCAGTCAGGGACCGACTCGTCAACCTGGTCCAGCTCGCGACATCGGGTAAGTCGTCCGAACTAACTTATGCCAGTGTCCAACAAAAGACGCGCGAATTCGATCCGGTTGCGTTCGATGCGGTAATCGATCTCAGTGAGAACCGAAAATATTTGCGTTACCTCGCTGTTCCGCTCGGGGTTGTTTTCGTCATACTGGTGATCAATAGCGACATTTTAACCCAAAGCACGGAGCGTATTGTACACTTCAACCGCGCCTATACTCCGGCTGCCCCATTCACATTTGAAATCGCGAATGAGTCACTTACCGCTTTCTATAACGAGAACTTTACGCTCGAGGTGGATCTCAAGGGAAAGGCGCTTCCCAACGATGCCTACCTGGTGTCAAAAAGCCAGCGCTTGAAGCTGATCCCGACAGCAGTGGGCAAGTTTGAATACACACTTGAGCGCGTTCAACAACCCGTGGAGTTTCAAATTGAAGCCGCCGGTTTCTTTTCGCCCTCCTACCGCCTAGAGTTGGCAAATCGTCCTGAACTAACGCGATTCCACGTGGAGCTGGAATACCCGCGCTATTTGCAACGCAGCAATGAGAAGATTGCCAACGCGGGAAATCTGGACGTACCCGAAGGCACTAACATACGCTGGCGGTTGAATACCGCTCATGCCGACAAAGCGAGTATTGCTTTCGCAAATGATAGTGTCGTTCATTCGTTTCAACGCGCAGCAGATCAATCCTTCCTTTTCGCCCGAAGTTTCAAGAGTGCGGATCACTATGAGATAGGCCTGGAGAATAGTAAGAGTTTCAACAAAGATCGGATAGCATATTCGATTAATGTGATAAAGGATCAGTACCCTCAGATTACTGTTAATAACTTTAAGGACACCGTTCTGTATCAGCGCGTCCTGCTCGGCGGAATGGTAGGCGATGATCATGGGGTGACCCAACTGTCACTTCACTTCCGGGTAACAAACGAGGATGGTAAGGAGCGTGTCAACGAATCGGTGTCCATTCCAATAAACCGAAACCAGTTGCAGCAAAGTTTTTTCTACAACTGGTCGGTGGATTCACTAAAGCTAAAGCCAGGAGATCACCTCGAATACAATCTGCGGGTTTGGGACAACGACGGCGTGAATGGTCGGAAGTCCACTCGTTCAGCAACATATACCATGATGATCCCGACAGCCGACAACCTTGTCCGGGATATCAGTCGCTCGCAGCAGAGTACGGAGAGCCAGATCGATGAGAGTGTGACCAAAGCGAACAAGTTACAAGATCAGATTGAACAGGCACATCAAAAGTTGAAAGGGAAGCAGAGTCTCGACTGGCAGGATAAGAAAATGCTGGAAGACATCATCCAGCAGAAGAACGATCTGGACCAGATGATCGAGAAGTTGAAAGAGCAGAACAAGTTGCTTGAGAAAAAGAAGGAAGCGTTCACCGAACAGGATGAGCGGATCCGGGAGAAAGCGGAACAGATCCAGAAACTGATGGAAGAACTTCTCGATGAAGAGACCCGGAAGCTTTTTGAGGAGCTGCAGCGATTGCTAAAAGAAAATACCGACTTGTCCGAGATCAGAAAGCTGCTCGACAAGATGAATCAAAATACCGACAATCTCGAGAAGGAGTTGGAGCGGACACTTGAGTTGTTTAAGCAATTGCAGTACGACTTCAAATTAGATCAAGCAATAAGTGACTTAGAGAAGCAGATCGAAAAGCAAAAGGAGCTCCTGGCTGAAACGGAACGTTTGGAACAGGAGAGCAAGCGGGACAGACAAAAAGAAAATCGCGGGAAAGAGAAGAAGGAGCAACGAGTAGAAAAAGAGAAAACGACGCCGCAGTCGCAGCAGGAGGAAAGTGACAACGAGGCAGAAACGGCGGAGGATCCGGAGGAGAATTCCGAGAAGCAGGACGTAGCCGACGAGAAGCTCACCGAAAGCGAGGAGCTGGCCAGGCAGCAAGAGAAACTCAAACAGCAATTTCAGGAGATGATGGAGCAGTTGAAGGAATTGCAACAACTCGGCGAAGAGTTAAACAAGCAGGACGGCCTCCCGCAGGAAGATGATGCAAAGGAAGTAGCGGAGCAGCAGCAACAGAGCCAGGAAAACCTGCAACAGAACCAGCCATCCAAAGCACGCCAGCCTCAGCAAAAGGCATTGGATAAAATGAGTGAGATGCAGCAGCAGATGGAGGGAATGCAGAGCTCCATGATGATGGAAATGGAAATCCAGAATCTGGAGTCACTGCGACAGATTATTCACGGATTAGTTAAGCTTTCATTCGACCAGGAAAATTTGATGAAGGAATTCAACGCGCTGCAGCAGAACGACCCCCGGTTCAACACCTTGGCGCAGTTGCAACTGAAGCTCCGTGATGATGCTAAGGTGTTGGAGGACAGTCTATTAGAGCTCGGAAAGCGAGATCCTATGATGGGTTCGTTTATCACGCGTGAAGTGAATGAGATGAACGATCACATGGAAAAGGTGATTGAATCGAACAAAGAGCGGCGGCGTCCGCAGGCCTCCAGCGGCATGCAACTAACCATGACCTCTATAAATAACCTCGCATTGATGCTGGATGATCATTTTGATATGATGATGCAGATGATGGCAAACGCACAGCCGTCGATGTCAAAGTCGAAGCAAAAGGGTAAGAAGCCAAGTTTGAGCGAGATGCAGCAGCAGCTGAACCAGCGTATTGAAGAGTTGAAAAACAGTGGGAAGTCCGGAAGGCAATTGTCCGAAGAGTTAGCGGAGATGGCTGCTGAGCAAGAGCGAATACGCAGGGCTCTTCAGGAAATGCAAGAGAAGATGAAGGACCAGGGGCAGACCCCGGGGGGTAACCTGCCATCACAAATGGAGCAAACCGAAATGGACCTGGTAAACAAGCAGCTCACAGACCAGCTGATCCAGCGCCAGCGGCAGATATTGACGCGCTTGCTTGACGCAGAAAAATCAATGCGAGAGCAAGACATGGATGATGAACGGAAAGGGGAGACTGCTAAAGACTATGAGAAAGAAATTCCCAAGGCGTTTGAAGAATATTTGCGGCTAAAGGAAAAAGAAGTAGAATTGCTGAAAACCGTTCCTCCTAAATTGTACCCGTACTATAAGCGGGAAGTGAATGAGTATTTTAAACGAATGGGCACGAAATAAAGGCGTTTCATGAATACGATCAGTATCCAGGTTCCATCTATCATGGAAAACATTCGAATGATTGAAAGCTTCATCGACAATGCGAAAGAGAAATTTAGCCTGGATGATGACATTTATGGCAATATCATGATCGCCGTGACTGAGGCCGTAAATAATGCGATCAAGCATGGAAATAGTGGAAACCGGTCCAAGAACGTTCATCTCAGTCTATCGCTCGAAGACAGTCTTATCAAATTCGTCATCAAGGATGAGGGCACTGGTTTCAACTACGAATCCCTCCCTGACCCGACCGCTCCTGAAAACCTTGAAAAACCAGGCGGCCGCGGAATCTTTCTGATGAAACATCTTTCCGATGAAGTTGAATTCAAAGACAACGGTAGGGTAGTGGAGTTGAGCTTCTACATGAATGCCTGATGGCTGCCGTAGAATTCTTCTATGAAGACATAGACTTTAAGGTTCCGAAACCCACCAAGACCCGGAAGTGGGTCCGCCTGGTGATTGAGCGTGAAGAAAAGTCACTGAGTCACCTTAACTATATTTTTTGTTCAGATGAATACCTCCATTCGCTGAATCAGCAATATCTCAATCACGACACACTTACCGACATCATAACGTTCGACCAGAGCGAAACCCCAGACCAGATTGAAGGCGACATTTTCATAAGCGTTGACCGGGTTCGCCAAAATGCGAATGATCTGGGTATTCCTTTCGCGCACGAACTTGACCGCGTAATTGTTCACGGAATACTGCATCTTCTGGGGTATCGGGACAAGTCAGCAGCCGAAAAAGAAGTCATGCGCGAAAAAGAAGATGCTTATTTATCTTTGCGTGACGGGGCGTGATCGTTCCACGTGGAACAACGGTTGCGGGGCGATTGTGGAATTGTGGACAAATTTTGTGGGTAAATATGCGGTTCCACGTGGAACTAAATCTATTGTGGCCTTAGGGTACTAATCTTGACTCTGAATATATGTTTCCATCATACGATGTAATAGTGGTTGGGGCCGGTCATGCCGGCTGCGAGGCAGCGGCAGCGGCGGCGACAATGGGTTCGAAA
>JBIQJZ010000002.1:32559-35938 GCA_044507115.1 Flammeovirgaceae bacterium
CCACCATTGCACAAATGTCCTGCAATCCGGCGATGGGCGGGGTGGCAAAAGGCCAGATAGTTCGAGAAATAGACGCTCTAGGGGGATTGTCTGGTATCATCTCCGACAAGTCCATGATCCAGTTCCGAATGCTCAACCGCTCAAAAGGACCTGCAATGTGGAGTCCCCGCACTCAGAACGACAGAATGCGCTTTTCCGAGGAGTGGAGACTCGCCCTCGAAAAGATACCAAACCTCGATTTCTGGCAGGAAATGGTCAGCGGCATCACCGTCAAGAACGGTCGCGTCACCGGTGTCAGAACAAGTTTGGGACTAGAAATTCCGAGCAAAGCCGTCGTCCTGACAAATGGGACATTCCTCAACGGCAAAATTCATATCGGAACAAAGAACTTCGGCGGGGGACGCACAGCGGAAAAAGCTTCTACCGGCATCACCGAGCAGCTTATCGAACTCGGATTCGAATCCGGGAGGATGAAAACAGGCACTCCTCCCCGTATCGACGGCCGCAGCCTCAACTATTCCCGAATGGAAGAACAACCCGGCGACGAAAACCCCTCAAAGTTTTCGTTCACCAATACCCAGCCACCTGAAAAACAACTCAGCTGCTGGATCACTTACACCAATAGTCGCGTCCACGAAGAACTCCAAAAAGGATTCGACGAGTCCCCAATGTTCCAAGGACGCATACAGGGCCTCGGTCCCCGCTATTGCCCCTCTATCGAAGACAAGATCAACCGCTTCGCAGAAAGGGACCGCCACCAAATCTTTGTCGAGCCTGAGGGATGGAAAACAATCGAGATCTACGTAAATGGGTTTTCAACGTCCTTGCCCGAAGATGTGCAATACAAGGCCCTAACCCAAATCCCCGGGTTTGAGAATGCCAAGATGTTCCGGCCAGGTTACGCCATCGAATACGACTTCTTCCCCCCAACTCAGCTAAAGACTACGCTCGAAACCCACCTCATTCAGAATTTGTACTTCGCCGGGCAAATCAACGGTACAACCGGATACGAAGAAGCTGCCTGCCAGGGCCTTATGGCTGGAATAAATGCCCATAACCAGGTGCACAACCGGGAACCGTTTGTGCTAAAGCGCTCCCAAGCCTATATCGGGGTTCTTATCGACGACCTCGTCAATAAAGGTACTCAAGAACCTTATCGTATGTTCACGTCTCGTGCAGAATATAGAATCCTGCTCCGCCAGGACAACGCCGACCTTCGATTAACTGAAGCTGGCCACAGACTGGGCCTTGCCTCCGACGAACGCATGCAAACCTTCACCGACAAAAAGGCGGACGCCGACGCACTCCTCGAAAATCTGAGAAAGATCAAAGTGGAGCCCGACTCTGTCAACACCGATCTCTCCACATTGAATACGGCCACCATTCGGGAAAAAGTCCCCGTAATCAACCTCATCCGACGCCCCCACATAGGTATCGAACAGATCAGAACGCTTGACTCACGCCTTACACAACTAATCGACCAATACTCTCCGGAAGTGCGGGAACAAGTCGAAGTCTTGATCAAATACGAGACGTACATCGATCGGGAAGAAAAACTCGCCAAAAAGATCGAAAGCCTGGAAAACTACCACATCCGACCCGACTTCGACTATGATCGCGTAAAAGCCCTATCGTCTGAAGCTCGCGAAAAACTTCAACGGGTGAGACCCGAAACGATCGGACAGGCGTCACGCATCAGCGGCGTTTCTCCTTCAGATATCTCTGTCCTGACAGTCTACCTCGGAAAATAATGCAGCACCTGTCCGAATGCCCTGTCTGTCACCACACCGGCTTCCGTTCTGTACTCACCTGCCGGGACTACACTGTTTCACATGAAACATTCGATCTGCAGCAATGCCCGTCGTGCAAACTTGTCATCACCAATCCCCGACCCGATGAACAGGATCTACCTGGGTATTATCAGTCCAACGACTACGTTTCCCATTCTAATCAGTCAAAGAGTGCCCTCGCACTCATCTACCGCACCGCCCGCACCTTCACCCTCAATTGGAAGTACCGCCTGGTAATGAGCCAAGCACCTTCACCCCTCACCACAATCCTCGATTTCGGTTGCGGAACTGGCTCATTCTTAAGGGTTTGCGAGAAAAAGGGCCTCAAAGCAACAGGGGTGGAACCTTCCGAAGCGGCGCGCAAAGTCGCCGCCGACATTAGCAACGCGGCCCTCTTTGCCAGCCTGGACGAGGTATCGACCCAATTCGATGCCATAACACTCTGGCACGTCCTTGAACACGTGCCGAACCTCAATGAGATGCTTGCGGCCCTATCGCAACGCCTCGCTCAAAATGGCACAATCTTTATCGCTGTACCGAACCCCGACAGCTTCGACGCTCGTAAATACCATGAAAACTGGGCGGGGTTTGATGTCCCACGCCACCTTTGGCATTTTCCGCAAACCGCGATGACCCGACTCCTCCAGGCGCACAACTTCCATCTCACCGACATACTACCCATGCGCCTCGATGCATACTACGTTTCATTGCTCAGTGAAAAATACCGCGGATACTCCTTCATCCCGGCCGCTCTCCGCGCCCTCATCACGGGTTTCCGTTCCAATTCTCATGCTACCCATACATCAGAATATTCCAGTCTAATCTATATTGCCCGGAAATGATTCTTCGACAAATACTCCCGTGGCTGCTTATCACTCTACTGGCCCTCGCCCTCTCCTGTGCGCGGCAGACTTCTCCTACCGGCGGTCCAAAGGACACTATCCCGCCAGTCCTCGTACGGTCCGTTCCACCTAATGAAGCGCTGAACTTTAAGTCTGACAAAATCGAACTCCATTTCAGCGAAGCCATCAATCTCAACTCCCCCAAGGAACAACTCATTGTCACGCCAACAATCAACAAAGACTATAAGATCAACTTCAGAAAGAATATCGTAACCGTGCAACTTGCAGAACCGCTTCGCGAAAACACGACCTATACCTTCAACTTCCGCGACGCCGTCCAGGACATTACCGAGCGGAATCCCGCACGAAATCTCACGGTCGCCTACAGCACGGGTGACTACATCGATTCTCTCTCCATAGAGGGAAGCGTCTATGATCTCCTAAAGGGCAAACCAGTGAAGGACGCAACGGTTGCCCTACATGTAAACATTGACACCTTCAACATCTTCCTCCACACACCGCTCTATTTCACCAAGACAGACGACGACGGAAAATTCCGCATCAGTCACCTTAAACCAGATACCTACTTTATCTACGCATTTGAAGATAAAAACCGCAACATCATCGTCAACAGTCGCACGGAATCATACGCATTCAAAAGTCAACGCATCGAACTCTCTAAAGACACCGCAGGTATCTCGCTTGGCTTAGTAAGACTGGATGCCGCACCCCTTCGCCTGACCAGTG
>JBIQJZ010000247.1:0-5196 GCA_044507115.1 Flammeovirgaceae bacterium
CAGCGTTTCAAACATATCCGCGATCAACTCGCTGAGATCGGTCCCAGGTTCGATATCTTTTGCCCGCTGTCGCAACACCGGGTCTCCGTACATCACAATCGGATAAATCATCCCACAAAAATACAACTTTTGAGTGAACAAGAAGCGGGATGTATCGAGCTTTGCTAATTACACGCGTCTTTCCAGGAAGCTCTGCAGGATAAGCGTTGCACTGATTTTGTCGGCGTTTCCTTTGACCTGACGGTCTTTCTTCTTCATGCCCCCGTCGATCATGGCGCGCCGGGCAATACTGCTGGTAAAGCGCTCGTCGACTTCGTGCACACGTTTGTTTGGAAACGTTTTAGTAAGGGTTGCGATAAACCTTCGAACTTCTGGTGCAATGGCGGAGTCTGCGTTCATCAGCGTCTTTGGCATACCTATGACAAATTCGTCTACCGGCTCTTTCTGCGCGTATTCTTTCAGAAATTTCAGCAGATCGTGCGTCCGCACGGTATCCAGTGGAGTAGCTATGATGCGCAACGGATCGGTGACGGCCAGACCGGTTCGTTTGATTCCGTAATCAATCGCTAGTACCCTGCCCATGGTCAGCTTAGGATGATCCCCTCGGGGTCAGTTGGATTTGGCCAGTTCAAAGAAACGCTTCTTGACCTTGCTTTCGAGACCCATAGCCTTGGGGAAGAGGATCTCGTTCTCGATGCGTGCGTGAGTGATCAGACTGCCTTCAAATGCCTTCAGCTCGTTGTAGATCACTTTGACATGCAACGGCGCAGAGGGGGGCAGCGTATACTCCTTAGTTATCTTGCGGATACCCGCCATTTCGTCGTCGTGCGCCTCATGCTCCATGGCGAACTTCTGTACCGAGTTCTTTTCAAAGAGATAATATAGCTTTCCCGGAGAGAATCTACCCTTGGAAGCTTTTTCCAACGCCAGAATATATTGGAAAAGCGTGTCCTCCTCCTCGTAAATATGTTCAATGAAATCAGCGACAAACAGCGGGAAAACGATTTTGAGATCGCGCTCTACCTGCAGGTAATCGTCGTGCTGCGCTTTAAACGTTTCTACCAGGCGGGCGATGTACGGTAGCTTGTGCTTGATAAAAAGAAAATGCGAATGCTTAAGGTATTCAATAATAAGATCAACGGGGTAGGAGATCAGGGGGAGGTCCGCTTCTCTCAAGTGGGTAGGGGCCTCCAACTCGCGTATCACCTGGTCAATTTTTAATCCCCTCTGCTCGCACACCTGGGCCAGCGTCAACTCGGAATACTCGTAAAACCGTATTCCAAGGTAATAGAGGACATATCCGTGGACGTAGTTTTTTTCAACCAGTTCTTGTATCGGCGTATTCTTGAGCACAAACTTATCCATCCGTAGGGTAAATATAGAAAGAACCGGTAGTTAATGAAAAAATCTTTCCGCAAAGCAGGCTTTGATTGGCTGAGTAGAATTCCGTGCCAACCATTTAATTTGGGATTGCGTTATTGTTCTAGCTAACTTTCGCTATGAGTGAGAATTTGAAATATCAGGTAAGACTTCCGATTGTGTTGTGTCTCGGGCTGGCGGCAGGTGTTTTCGTCGGTGCTACCATGAATGCCGGCCGTGGCAATTCGGAGGTGAACAAGGATGTGCAGAAGCTTCGGGAAGTGCTTACCCAGATAAACGAAGAGTATGTCGATACCGTGAATACTTCGGGGCTGGTTGATGAGGCGATCCGGGAACTGCTTCACAAGCTGGATCCGCACTCCGCGTATATCCCCGCTGCCGACCGCATTGCTGCAAACGAAGATCTTCGAGGTAATTTCGACGGTATCGGCGTGGAGTTCAATATTTTTGATGACACCATTGTGGTATTGACCCCGTTGAGCGGTGGTCCGTCTGAAGCTCTGGGGATACAATCAGGCGACAAGATCGTCGAAGTAGACGGCAAGAGCGTGGCCGGCGTGGGGATTACCAACAACGGTGTCATGAAGGCACTCAAAGGGCCGCGCGGCACGGAAGTCAAGGTGACCATCTTACGCGGCGACAAGACGATTCACTACACGATCGTGCGTGACAAAATACCCCAGCATTCAGTCGACGTGTCGTACATGGTCAACGACGAGATCGGGTACATCAAAGTGAATCGTTTCTCGGCAACCACGTATGACGAGTTTCAGACCGGATTGACAAAACTCAAGAACCAGGGCATGAAGAAGTTGATTCTCGATCTACAAGGGAATCCGGGGGGATACATGAACATGGCGATTCAGATGGCGGATGAGTTCCTTGGAAACGGCAAAAAGATTGTCTCGCAGAAAGGAAAAGAGCGTCGGTACAACGCGGAGGCATTTGCAACCGGTAAGGGGGAGTTCGAGAATGGAGATCTCATTGTGTTGGTAAACGAAGGAAGCGCGTCTGCTTCGGAGATTGTGGCTGGCGCACTTCAGGACAACGATCGGGCGCTGATAGTCGGCCGCCGCAGTTTTGGAAAAGGACTGGTGCAGTCTCCCTTCGACCTTAGCGACGGTTCCGAACTGCGTCTGACGATTTCCCGTTACTATACACCAAGCGGGCGTTCTATTCAGAAACCATATCAGGATGGCGACGAATATGCGCGCGACATTATCAGTCGCTACAACCACGGTGAATTTTTTCACGCCGATAGTATCAAAGTGAATGATTCGCTCCGTTTCCTCACGCTTAACGGGAGAACCGTATACGGCGGCGGAGGTGTTATGCCCGACTATTTTGTTCCACTAGACACGACGTTAAACAGTCATTATCTAAACGAATTGTATATATCGACTGCACTTCAGGAGTACACGTTTAACTATGCTGAGCGCCACAAGTCGGAACTCGAGGAACAGGGATTCGGAAATTATTTTTCGCGTTTCGATGTGACGGATCAGATGTTGAATGAACTCGTAAAGACCGGCGAGCGCAACAAGATCAAACCCGACTATGCGGAGTTGCGGGAGAAAAAGATGTTGTTTAAGATACACGTCAAAGCGCAGATCGCCCGCAAGATCTGGGGTAATGAAGGCTTTTATCCTGTATTCAACGAAACGAACGAGGTGTTCCAATCAGCGATCCGCCTGTTTGACAGGATACCGGAACTCAATCGTTCTGAGATGTGACACAGGCTACGGTGGACTGAGGACCGTCGACCAACCAAGAGATGCACAAACAAACCATACACATTCGCTGGGCGGACATTGACGCCAATCGCCATCTGCGACACTCTGTCTACTACGACTACGGCGCTTCCATGAGGATGAATGCACTGGCTGCTCTCGGTCTTTCCATGAAGAAACTGGAAGAGATGCGGATCGGCCCGGTGCTCTTTCGGGAGGAAGCGATCTTCAAACGCGAGATACTGTTTGAAGACGAGATCACAATCGATGTTCAGCTTGTTCGTTCGCGCGAGGATTTCTCGCGCTGGAGTCTTCGCCACCATTTCATCAAGGCAGACGGGACGCTCGCGGCCATCATTAATATAGATGGTGCGTGGATTGACCTGGAGAAACGCAAACTCGTGGTCCCCGGTGATTTTATCGCCGATATTTTTCGGAAGTTTCCGAGGTCACAGGATCATGAAACGATTCCAGGCTAGTCGCCCGTTCACTCTCGCTCCTGGCCCTCCATCACCCACTTCTCGATCACACGCGGATAGTGCTCATACTCGAGCGCGTGGACGCATGCAGCGATCTCTTCCGGTGTCTGATCAGGGGTTATCGGACAACGCGCCTGAAAGAGGATAGTCCCCTCATCGTAGTGCTCGTTGACGAGGTGAATGGTAATTCCCGATTCGACGTCGCCGGCAGCCTTTACAGCTTCGTGGACTTTAGCTCCGTACATACCCTTTCCGCCATACCGGGGAAGTAGGGCGGGATGAATGTTGATGATCTTTTCCGGAAACGCGTGGATGAGATAGGTGGGAACAAGCCAGAGGAATCCGGCGAGTACAATATGCGTGGCGCCGGAATCACTGAGAAGGGAAAGTAACCGGCTTCCCTCTTTGAATTCTTCCCGCGTAACCACCGCACTCGGAATTCCGAATTTGGATGCGCGCTGGAGGGCGAACGCGTCGGGCTTGTTGCTCAGTAACAGGGTGACACCGATGTAGTCGTGGTCTTTGAAATGCTTGAAGATTTCTTCGGCGTTTGTTCCGCTGCCCGACGCAAAGATCGCAAGCCTGAATTTTTTTTGTGATGACATTTGCGCGTGAAAGTTTTCCGCAAGGAACGCAAAAGATCGGGTCTGTCAAATGAACGCCATACTGAAAATCCCGAGCACCAGGATTATTTTGCAGAAGCCACTCAACCACGCGTAGTCCTTTCGTGTGTCGGCGGTCGCCAACCTGATCAGGAACCACGTCATCGGGGCGAACAACAGCACCACAAAATATTGCATTGGCAGGTTGTTGTAATAAAAATTGAGCGTCATGACTGTCACGAGGAAGATCGCGACGATGAGATAGATGAAGTACTTGGTCTTGCGCATACCCCATACGATAGGAAGCGTCTTGCAGCCGAAAGTCTGGTCTCCTCGCAGGTCTTCCATATCCTTGATGATCTCCCGAATCAGTGTGATAAAGAACGCAAAGCTGGCGTACGTGATAATGAGCATGTGACCCGTCTTGTAAAGCGAGTCAACGAGCCAGATGGCGATTCCCGTTAGCAGGGCCACTACGAAGTTGCCGATGAACGGCTGCCTCTTCAAGTTGTTCGAATACCACCAGAGCAGGGTCGCTGAGACGAAGTTGACAGCCGCGATCTTCCAGCTGAGCAGAAGGCCAAGCAGCACGCCCGCCATGGAGAGCAGCGTGTGGTATAGGATAGCGTAGCGGCGCGTAATACTTTTTCCGATCACTACGCGCTCGGGCTTGTTGATCAGGTCAATCTTAACGTCATAATAGTCGTTGATAATGTACCCGCCTGCGGCAATCAGAACAGTGGAAAGCGATAGCATGAACAGACGCGGGTCCCATACGGCGTTGTAGCTGATCAGAAAGGCAGCGGTCAGGTATTGTGCCAGCGCGATAATGACCAGATTCCAGACACGTGTCAGGCGGGCGAACGAAACGACAAATCTCTTGAATCGAAAAGTAGCCATGAACCGTATTTCTCCTCAAAGGTACGGTTTTGGAGTACAGGGACAAGGATCGCCTTGTCCCTGTGATGTGTCAGAACTTTATTCCAATCATTCCCATGAAGTTTC
>JBIQJZ010000248.1:0-5194 GCA_044507115.1 Flammeovirgaceae bacterium
ATTGTCACCATTATTGTCAATTGCGTCGCATTGTCGGCGATTGTATTTCGGATATCGGAGTGGGGGATCACACCCAACCGGGCGGCTGTTCTGGGTGCTAACCTCCTGATGCTGGTGAACTTGTTGTTGGTGACCGTCCAGATTGCTAAGGTCCTTGCCCTCCGGCAACCTCTCACGGCAGTCGGAACCGTAATCGCTTCCTATCTGCCCGTCTATTTCCTTTGGACGATCGTAGTGACGTTCCTGTTTCCGGTGATTTTCGGATTTCGTTAGCCGGGTGTCGGTCATTTCCCGAGTGCCGCCCGGCGTTCCTTCAATTCACGCCAGGTAGTGAGAACGATTTTCTCGTCTTCGAGGAATTTCCTGAAAGCAGGGTCGACCATGGCGAGCATATCGGCTTTGCGAACTCGGCCAGAACTGCCAATATACTGGAATACTTCGCTCGGCGCAGTACAGTGCATGATCACCATTGACAAACCAGGTTTCAACTCGCGGATCGTTTTGATGTATTGATCCGTTGCGAGTTTCTGCAGCTGGGCATCGGAAAGATTGTCGTCTTTGGGGTAGTCGAAATTGTAGCTGACGTTGTGAAGGTCGTCAAGCACAGGCAACCCAGCATCCCAAATCATCTTGCCCATTTCCCGAAGTTGTGCTTGTAGGTCGCGGGAGACTCCGCGCTGCTTAGCAATCATTGTGGCATGCCCACCGGGGAACATCACAGGGATCTGGTTCTCAATTCCCACTTTGACGTAGCGTTTGATAAACTCCGGTGTTGCGAAAAGGGTACCCATATGCGAATCGAGATGGGTCGGCTCAAAACCGATGTCGCGGGCGCGCTTCAGCTGTTCGCGGATCTCGGTTTCAACTTCGTCGGGAGACGCGTTCTTGGCCACCAGGTCGACCGAGCGCCACATCGCTCCTTCCGCGTCCACCAGCGTGGGGACGGCGGGGCGACCAGACAGCGGATGCCAGCGGTAATCTCGCCACTCAGAAGTAAGGGTGAGGTGCAGACCGGCATCGAGGTTTGGATGATCTTTCATGTAGTGTACAAAGCCGGGTACCCAGGGGCACGGCATCATAATACTCAGCGAGTTCGCCACACCTTCTTCCAGCGACCGGATCGTTCCCTGGTTGGAATCCCACGACATGCCCACATCATCGATGTGGAGGATCAAAACCTTGGCGCCTTTCGGGAAGCCGAGTCGTTCGGCATATGTCGTATTCTCCTGGCATTGCGTTGTGGTAGCGAGTGCGAGCAGGCAAAGAACAAGAGCAAAGTATCGTTGCATAGTACGGGAGATTAGTCGATGATTAATGAATGTCGGTGCCAGATTGGACTGGTAACTCGTTCCAAGTATACCCGGAAATCAACTTCAAGAGATACTCGTAACGCGCACCGGGTCTCGTTTATCGCGTCATTGTTATCAGCGGTGTTTCGGGTAACGTCTTCTGGCTGTCCGGGTTTGCCCACAATTTATTCATTTTCCTTGGTGAGGGTGGTCCACTGCTTGAAAATCTCGTTATTTTATTGATCCTTGCGTAAGTTTTCCTCCGTTTCCTGGTTCGCTGATGCGCAAAGAAATCAACCTGGGTTTCGATATTCAGGCTCAACCCGACGACGTGACCTGCGGGCCTACCTGTCTCCAGGCTTTATACCAGTATTACGATGACCCCGTCCCGCTTAAAGACGTTATCCGCGAGGTAAAGCAGTTGAAGAATGGCGGTACCATGGCCGTTATGCTAGCCAATCACGCCTTGCAACGCGGCTACAAAGCACACATCTATACCTACAATCTGAATGTTTTTGATCCGACCTGGTTCAAGCACCCCTCTCGGAAGATGGTTCAGTTTCTGAAGGAACAAATGGAATTCAAGTCCAAGCGGCGAACATTGCAGGTGACATCGCAAGCATACATCAAGTTTCTTGAAAACGGGGGCAAGTTGCATTACGCCGAATTGGATGAGGATCTGATCAAGGGTTACCTTCGGCGTTCGATTCCTATTCTTACAGGATTGAGTGCAACCTACCTTTATGGAACAGCCCGAGAAATTCCCCAGTATGATATTTATGATAGCATCAAAGGTGAGCCAGCGGGGCACTTTGTCGTTTTGACCGGCTATGACGAGGACCGGAATGTCGTGTACGTCGCGGATCCGGTGGAGCCAAATCCGCTGGGAAAAGGCCAACAATACAGCGTCAGTTTTGTTAGGCTCATCAACAGTATCCTGCTGGGGATCGTGACGTATGATGCGAACCTGCTCATCATTGAACCTAAGAAGGAAAGCAAGAAAAATTAGAAACTCCTTTTTGTACTCCGAAGCATCGGAGGAATTCTATGCAAAAGCTAATCGTTGTTGAGAGTCCCGACAACTGGAAGTTTCGCCTCGAGGATGTTGAGGTAGTCACTCCGGCCGTGTACATCACAGGGGAGACCTATCAGCAGAGTAAAGGTCTCAAGGTGATCAACCTGTGCAAATCCTACCAATACCAAAGTCTTGGATACTATGTATCACTTCTGGCGGAAGCCCGAAGACACAAAGTACTTCCCGGAATCAGCACGATCCAGGACTTGCGGTTCCCTTCGATCCTGCGGGAAGACTCGCAGGATTTTGACGACTTGATCCAATCGACGTTTCGAAACGAGAAGGCCGACCGGGTGGAATTTGATATCTACTTCGGCATAACCCAACACGAATATCTCAACAAGCTTTCTCGTCAGCTATTTCAGTATGTTCAGGCGCCGTGCCTGATCGCGACCTTTTCCAAGAAGACAAAATGGGTCTTGCAGAGCATCAAGCCGCTCAGCCTCGGTGAGGTACCGGCGGAGGACAAACCCCTCCTCAGGAAGGCGGTGGAGAAGTATTTGGCGCGGCGGCGTGACACCAAGCCTGATAAAAAGAAATACGACCTCGCCATTCTCGTAAATCCTGACGATAAAAATCCGCCGTCAGACGAAAGAGCCATCAAGAAGTTTATCAAGGCGGGTGACGAAGCTGGCTTCAACGTGGAACTGATCACCAAGAATGATTTTGGAGAGTTGATCCAGTACGATGCCCTGTTTATCCGGGAGACAACGTTCGTAAATCACCACACATTCCGGTTTGCCAAGAAAGCTCAGTCCCTGGGTCTCGTTGTCATTGATGATCCGGATTCCATTCTGAAATGCACGAACAAGGTCTACCTGAACGAATTGTTAAACGCAAATAAGATACTGACGCCGAAGTCCTTCGCGATCGGGAAAGAGAATTACAAATCCCTTCCGGAGAAGCTCGCGTTCCCATTTATCCTGAAGCAGCCCGATGGTGCTTTCAGTAAGGGTGTACACAAGATTAATGATTCCATTGAATTCAAGAATGCGTGTTCATTGATGTTTCAGAAATCGGAATTGCTGATTGCACAGGAATTTCTGCCAACTCCGTTCGACTGGCGGGTCGGAGTCATCGACGGGCAGGTGCTGTATGTGTGTAAATATTTCATGGCGTCGAAGCACTGGCAAATAGTGAACTGGAACGCCAAACGCAACCAGGATGGCGATGTGCAGACGATCGCTGCGGATCAGGCGCCGTCAGGATTATTGAAGACGGCCCTCAAGGCAACCTCGCTGATCGGGAAGAGCTTGTACGGTGTAGATATGAAAGAAGTGGACGGAAAATTCTATGTGATTGAAATCAACGACAATCCGAATATCGACGCCGGCACTGAAGACAAGATTCTCAAAGATAAGTTGTACTCCACCATTATGGACGTGTTCTTGAATAAGATCAAATCTGACCGGTAATGCACCAGATTCCGCGCTTTCATTTGTTTCAGGGCTACGGGGTAGAACTGGAATACATGCTTGTCGACCGCGACACGCTGAAGGTTAAGCCTGTCACGGACGAGCTCATCAAACTGGTTACCGGACAATACCAAAGTGATTTCGAGAACGGGATGGTCACCTGGTCGAATGAACTGGTGTTACACGTCGTGGAACTGAAGTCAACGCAACCGGAGAGCAATCTCAATGCGCTGGAAAATGCTTTCGCCGAAAACGTTAAACGAATAAATGCACTCCTGCGGCCTTCGAATACAATGCTAATGCCGACGGCAGCGCACCCGTTCATGGATCCGGTCAGCGAGACAAAGCTTTGGCCGCACGACAACAACGAAGTTTATGCGGTTTACAACAGGATATTTGATTGTCGCGGCCATGGGTGGTCGAACGTTCAGAGTACGCACCTCAATCTGCCTTTCTACGACGATGAAGAGTTCGCCAAGTTGCACGCGGCCGTGCGACTAGTACTACCATTGCTTCCGGCGTTATGTGCGAGTTCCCCAGTGCTGGACGGCAAGCTTACGGGCTTGCTCGACACGCGCCTGAAGTACTACAAAACGAATCAGTCGCGGATACCTTCTATCACCGGACGAGTGATCCCGGAAGCGGTTTTTTCAAAACGCAATTACCTCAACATGATCTACGAACGTATTAAGGCCGACATAGCGCCATACGACCAGGAGGCTGTGCTGAACCCCATCTGGGTGAACTCGCGCGGGGCGATTCCGCGATTCGACCGCGGTTCGATTGAGATTAGGATCATGGACATTCAGGAATGTCCTGCAGCAGACATCGCCATCGTGTCGCTCGTCGTCGAAACCATCAAGGCGCTTGTTCGTGAAAAGTTTGTCGATTTCGAAAGTCAAACGCGGTTAAAAACTGACGCACTCGCGCATCTACTCGACCAGGTCGCCGGAAAGGGGCAGGATGCTGTCGTTGACGAGGCGGAGTACCTGAGTATTTTTGGACTCCCACCCGGCCGTATGGCAGCGGGTGAGTTGTGGAAACACATTGTTGAACGTCTTGCGCGTGCTGGTAACGTGGCCGTCTCCACGGGGTGTACTGAAATAGCCACGATCCTTCAGGAGGGACCGTTGGCGTATCGGATCACGCGGGCGATTGGCGCGGATGCATCACATGAGAACATCCGCGCGGTATATCGAAAACTCTGCGATTGCCTTGATCAGAACAGGATGTTTGTCTGAGGAGGTCCATAAGGCGGTCCCTCCGGGACTTGGGTTTTACATCGCCTAATGTTTTCTACCATAGGGCCGTCCCTCTGGGACTTGGGGTTCACATCGTCTAATGTTTTCTACCATAAGGTCGTCCCTCTGGGACTTGGGGTTCACATCGTCTAATGTTTTCTACCATAAGGTCGT
>JBIQJZ010000003.1:0-35027 GCA_044507115.1 Flammeovirgaceae bacterium
GCTTCATCGTCGATGAAGCTGCCTCCGGCACCGCTTGTGATCGTCCATTGTCCTGTGCCGATCACTGGTTCGTTCCCGGCGAGTGTCGTGCTCGTTGTGTTGCACAGATCCTGGTCGCCGCCGGCAAGTGCTGCGGTAGGTGGGGCGTCTACTGTGACAATTGTCTTTTCGACCAAATCGCTCTCGCAAAGTCCAACCGTACTTCGCGCGTGTACCTTGATTGTCGTCGTCGAACTCAGGGGGCCTGTGTTTATCACAAGATCTCCTCCGTTCCCGGCGAAAAAACCTGTCAGCGGACTGCTATCTGCGTCGTCCTGTAATTGATACAATACTCCTGTCTGTGTCGATTCGATCGTTATTGCGACCTGGTCGCCGGAACAGATTTTCGTCGCCGCGGGTGCAATAGTTAACCCGGTTGATGGCAGGGGGTTAACTGTAATAAGCTTTTCATCCAGACACTGGGGCACAAAGGCAACGTAGTCACTGGTGGCTGAATACATGACATCATTTCGTCCGGCACTATAGAAGAGTGTGCCTGTCGGCATCCCATGACTTTCAATGCCTTGTGTCGCCTGCCGGTCTGTGAAACTCACATTCACAGAGTGTATCTCGATGACGTTCGTCGTTTCGTGGATCTGCAGCTGTACGGTGATGTTGCCTCCCGTCCCGTCCTGCGGCACGTCGATGTAGTCTACTACAAACTTCCGAAAAGGGGCGGTACCAGTGACGAAATGCTGAATGGTTTCGGTTGCGGAGGCGTTGGGTTTCAAATCCTGCCAAGCTACTGCAATGAGGGCGTTGGGGTCTGCTCCGTTGCCGAGGGCTTCGTTAATGACGGATACGTCCGGGGATGATCCCAATCCGACCACTCCGTTGCTCCCGATGCGAAGCGTAGTGTAGTCTGTGCCGAAAAAATTAAATGTAAATCCAATGCCGATCTCGGGGGATTGCTCGTCGTCGTCCAGGTCGAGAAGGCTCGGGCTGACTGCCGGCTCGGGGCCAAAAACGCCGTTAGTGACCACGTTGTACGCGCTCGCAATGCCGTTGGTCGTAATAACGCGATGGGTACCCGCACCAAGCGCGGCGGGATCAAACGTGGAAGTCGACGCATTGTTTACCCAATAGTTGGTCCCTCCCGTCAGGGCAAACGGGGGATGGTCAATGCAATACGCCGCGTCAAGGTTCGAAAGGGTGCACTGACCAAAAGAGTTATTCGCTGCCAGTAGAAAAAAGCAGGAAAACAAACCCAGGTAAAGGATCTTTCGGTACAGTCTTCTCATGCGACAACGAGGCAGCCAGCGTTCAGGTGAATAATAGTCTGTATGGTTTGGTAACCACGCAATATAGTCTGATCACTGTGCATTTACTTCAAAAAATTACCGTCTCTGTTCAATTTAATCAGCGCCATCTTAAATTGGCTGTTGGCAAGTCCCATCGTAGCCAGAACAGCGACCCGCCCATCGGGGAGTTCCAGCACTTTCGCACCCATATCATTATACGCTTCTGCTCCAATGGATCTCGACCAAAGCACGTTGCCTGTCTGATTGACTTTTGATACCCAGAGATTCGTAGCACCAGTGGTACGTACTTCATCGCCTAACAGAAGAAAGCCGACTTCTCCCGACTGCGACATCGTACCGGAAACGCCCCGGATATTCCTGCCGAGCCTGACGACATCGTAAAACAAGGCGTCGCCTTGCACCGGAGCTTTGAATGTCAGTGTTGGCCTGAGTCGTGCCAGAAAAATTTCAGAAATCCCGAGACTGGTCTGCGATGTTCCCACAACGAGATATCCACCGCCATAGACGGATGGAACTTCCTCGACGGAATTTACCCGGGTGTCATTGGCGGTAACAACATTCCCCGGATACCAGACTGGTCCCGTAGCCCCTTTCCGATCTCGTAGCACATAAAACAGCCCCATCCGCTGCAGGGGGTTCTGGTCACCCGACAATGTACTGTTCGTGTAGCCGAAGACGTAATAGGTGGTATCCGTTGGCTGGAATATCCTCACTCCCACGTCGACGTTCGCGTATCCAAACGTTGAGTTCACCCAATCTGCATCCGGTACGCGAACAAGATTTTGGTCTATGCGAATATTCATCGCGTCAGAGGGATCGGAGTCGGAGTTGGTCGCATCCGTTGCGCCGGTAATAACAAAACTGCCGTCTCTGAGCGCTGTGATTGAATGACTGAATAAACTTCCGGTGCCCTGATAGGTTTGTTCGGCGAAGATCGCACCATCGGGAGATATCTTGATGACTTTGATTTCAGAACGCCGGTCTTCCTGGCGGATGTTGAAGTCAACAAAGTCTGATACTACGACGAAGTTTCCATCATCGGTCGGCTCCAAATCGCGTCCCAGCCATTGATGCTTGGAATCGCCGTGGCGCTTTTCCCAGATGATGTCGCCGTCGGCAGTGACGCGGAGCAGATACAGCTGGCTTTCCTCGGAAGACACGACGAAGTTACCAACCAGAATAAAGGACCCGTCCGCCAGTGCATGCATATCGACTCCGTACTGATCGCCATCACCTCCGTAATATTTGACGAAATAATTGCGATCCGGATTCTCGGTATTCTTCTCCGTATCGCAGCTCCCGAGGAGCGTTGCCAGGCAAACCAGGAAGTATATCGAAAACCTCTTCATTGTCCGCTCTTTATTTTCCGAAGAACACTATTGGTCCGCACGCGTTTCAATTCCCGGGGTTTGTACAAGGGGCGAATAAACCCAACAGTGATCGCCAGGTTGTCGAGCCGGAAATAGTCATCGCGATGCGCAAATGACATCGCCAGCTGCGATTCCACGCCTTCCGAAGATGTCGCCTCTACGCGCGGGTCCCCAAAGTCTCCTTCAGGATTCACGATATTTCTCAGTCCGACACTGTAACGCAGGTCGGCAAACACAAAGTCGAGTCCCACCTTGTACTTGATCCCTCCTCCTAGAATGACGGATTGATTGACGCGATTCCGACGGTAGATGAAATTGACATCCGGACTGGTCTGTGTAATACTCTGGTTCTGGCCGACCTCCGCCTCATTGTCTGCAATGCCATCAAAAACCTGTTGAGCCGTCATCGACGCCCGGTCGGAAACCAGGTATGACAGAGCATAACCTGCGTACCCGTACGGCCTGTATTTTCCGCGGTTATCGGTATAGGAGAGATACAACGGCGCATTAAGCCACAACTGGCGGTCCATGATCGTCCGCGTATCCTCGTCGAGTTGACCAGTTACGAGTAAGTAGTAGCGTGTGTGCAGGATATTCGCTTCCATGCGCACCCGGAAGTTGTCGTCATAGCTGTACTCGCCACCTCCGCCTATGCTGTAACCGAGTTTCGGCGAGTATTTTTTTCGCACGCTTTCTCCCATGTATCCGCTGGCAATTTCGTTCGTTACGATGACCCTTGGAGTCGCGATATTGGTACCTGCGTTCATGAACCATGAGAACCTCGGCACTGCTGTGAAACGCTTGCTCAGATATACCACGTCGATTGCGTGGAGTTGCTCATCGGGCACAAATTCCGGATTCGCGGCCAGTACTTCCAGGTAGCTGCGCTGAGCGCCGAGCGGATCATCAAGCAAGAGATAGGTTTGTGTCAGCAACAAGTTCGCGCGCTGGCGCTGATCGCGACTAAAGTTGTTCATGCAGTCCGCTAGAATCGCAGGAACAGCATAGAAGTGCCCAGCGTTGTATTCTTCCGTCGCATAGGCAATGGTCTGCTCACAGTCCATTGTCTGAGCGGATGTAAACGCGGGCGCCAGTATACCCAGAAAGATGGCTATCCGGTAGAATCGACCCATACTCAAAAGTTGTTGATCAACAGCCCGACGCAAGTTGACTCATACGGGATGTCGTCTAAAGGTCCCACATATTTTTCCCATTCATCCTGTGTCATGTTCCGTTTCAACTGCGGGCATATCTTGTCTGCAAGCAGGGTCGGGTTAGTCGGCCACACGCGTATTTCGGATTCACTACATGCAGCAATGAGGTAGTCGGAGTCGGGCGTGAACGCGATGTTCCATACAAAGCCGGCGTTGTTCTGCATCGTGATAGGTAGGTCTCCGGGATTGTCCAGCACCCACATGAGCAACCTCTTGTCCGACCCGGCGCTTGCCATAAGTGCACCATCCGGACTGAACTCGATGTCGTTAACGCCAGCACGATGACCGGAGAAGTGCCGCGTCTCACGCGACCGGAAATCGAAAAGTCGCACAAATCCTCTCCGGCTCTGCGTGTCCTCCCCACCGTATGCAAGTCCATCTCCACCAGGTGTGAATCGAACGCTCAGCATGCGCGTGTTATTTTCATCGGCGAGGACGGAGGCAGAGGATGTACGAAGATCGACTACCGTAATAGTGCCGGTCCACGATGCTGCTGCCAATATTGTTCCGTCAGGGCTTACGTCAATAGATTTCGCTGCGGCTGGTAGCGTGACCAATGTTTTTGTAATGCCTGTGTTTACGTCAACCTGAACCAGGGTGCGATCGCTGGAGATAATGAATTCCTGCTTGCCCGGTACAAAGACCATGTCGTTGGTCGCACCAGGCAAATTTCTGACAACCCGGGAAGCTCGCGAGGAATTCGCGGCGAGGTCATAGACCTGAACGAAGGACGAGTCGCTTCCATTGACGAGAAATTTTCCATCGGAGCTTAGTGCAATCACTTTGCTCGGGTAGGGATTTGAATAGGGAGTGGCGGTCGTTGCTTGCTTCGACAGGCTTCCCTTCATGATGCGCCCGTCATTCCCCGACGTGTAGAATTCGTCGGTGCCCGGATTCAGCGCCAACGAACGGATACGGACATGAGGGGGCCCCTGAACTTTGATTGCATTATAGGCCATACCATTCACTTTTGTCAGCGAACTATACAGACCTTCGTATACGTAGGGGTCGTACGTGCGTCCATCGTATCTGCGGTGAAAGTGATAGCCCTGCATCGCAAGAAGTCCCGCGAGTGCTGGATCGTCGCTTTCCTGAACAGCCTTCGCTGCCAACGATTGGGCTATCGCTAGTAGATACTGGCGATTCGCGTCGTCGAGTGCTACCTGCAAAAGACTCGCCGTTGTCTGCAGCGAGTCGCGCGCCGCACTTGCCCGGCCGCGTTCTTCATTTGCAATTACTGTTTGTGCGTTGGCGTATTCGAGAGCCTGGACAGCGGCCCTCCGTTGCTGTTCAAGCTCGACTACAAGGTCCTGAAGAATACGGGCTGTCGCGGCGAGCGAGTCGGTAGCGAGTTGAGCTTCCATAGCCTTCTCCTCCGCAATGAGTCGTTGCTGTGTCGCCTCCTCTTCCTGTTCCCGCGCGATTCGGGATTGTTCCATCGCGATGAGCGATTGCGAATCCGCTCTCAATTTCTGCATATACGAAAACAGGAAGAATACCACCGACACGATAAAACCGATCCCCATGATGATCGCGAAACTGCGTGTTCTTCTCAGCACGCGTCGCTGCATCATTTCCTGGTTCTTCAACTCCGCTTCGTATGTGATGCGGCTTGTATCGAGGAAGACAATTGCCCGCTCAAACGTTTCGTCGTATCGCTGCGCCCATTCACGGGTAGGCTTTTGTTTGTTCTGCCAGTTGAGCGCGAGTTGGAGGTCCGGAGGACGCCACAAACCGGTCTTACCAATCTGGTACATCGCTGCGGCTTCCGACAAGCGCTTGTACATCTGGGCGGACTCGAACTCCTCTTCTACCCACATATCCAGCCTGGTCCAGATGCGCATCAAACTCTCGTGCGAGAGCTCAATCATCGACTCGTCAGTGAGGGGTACGTTCACCCCTGGCATAAGAAATGATCTTCCGGTCTTGCGGAAGTGATTGACGACGCGAATGACGTCTTCCTCCGTGGCCTCGGCAAGTTGGGCGATAAGTCCGAGCCGCTCGGGGCGGCGCATACCTTTATTATCCTGGTTCTTCTCGGTGATCGCTTTGAACAGAATCTCTGCGATCTCTTTTTCGCGGGTGGTTAGTTCATCATATGCTTCATTGGCGTGAAGCGAAAGAGCCTCATCGATCTTTCCCACCGCCTGATAGTGGCGGAGGTCCATCGGTTCCTGCCCTTCGCGGTTCTCAACCCAATAGTCCCACGTGCGCATAAGCACGTGCTGCAGAATGGGTAGTTGATCCTGATGGCTGCCGATGTCGGACAGCAGTCGTTTTACAAGGCGTTGGGAAATTCTGCCACCGGCTACGGCGACGGGACCTTCAATAACGAGCTTCTTCTGTTCGCGCGTCATTTGCGGAACGAGGTAGTTGCTCTTGTTGATGATATCGGTGAGGTGCGGAAATACCGAGCAGTATCCGATGAAATCGGAGCGCATGGCGATCGCAACATAGACAGGGACATCCGTATTCTGAATTGCATTCAGAATCAGGTTCACATACAATTGCGCCTCATCGTGCGATTCGAGTGCGCCCGAATCGCGAAAGCGCAGCAACTCCTCAAACTGGTCGATCAGGAAGAAGATGTTCTCGCCAAACGAGTTCTGAAGATACCGGGATACTTCGATCATGCCGCGGGGTCCGCTTCGCAGAACCGAGTTCATGACAGCGACCTGCAGATCCCGATCGGCTTCCTGGATACGTCCGTGACTCAACAGGTTTTCTACGATCGACTCGGCGAGATTGTCAATCGGCGACGAACCGGGTCGGCTGATGACAACGTTCCAGTTCGGACCGGTTTGCGTCATAAAGCCACCGTAGAGTACTGGCACGAGTCCGCAGTACATCAGCGAAGACTTACCACTGCCGGAGTAGCCCAGTACCGTGACAAAATGATGTTGGGACAGCTTTAGCAGTATTTCATCCGTCTGGCCCTCGCGGCCAAAGTACAGATGACATTCGTCGATTGTGAATGGCCTCAGCCCAGGAAATGGATTTCCTCCCCGCAGCTCGATCTCAACAGGTCTGCCAGGTACAGAGGTCTCCAGGTCCCCGATCGCTGCGGGCTGTTTTAACATAGTGGCGTTTATCTAACCCGAAAGTTAACTATTTGAATGTCAAAACTAAGGTTATGCATTTCAATAGTTGAAAAAATGTCAGGCAGATACTGACTGCCTAAAAAAATTGAAGGGTTAAACTACACAAAACAGCCGTAAAAACAAAAAAGGGAGCGACGCTCCCTCTTTTGTCTCTCTAGTGAAGTTGTCTCGTTACTTGACTTTCTCGACCACAGCTTTAAATGCTTCGGGGTGATTCATCGCGAGGTCCGCGAGCACCTTGCGGTTCAAGTCAATACCGGATTTTCTCAATTTTCCTACGAACTCAGAGTAGGACAAGCCGTGCTCCCTGACACCCGCGTTGATTCGCTGGATCCAGATCGCTCTGAATTCTCTCTTCTTCTGTTTCCGGTCGCGGTACGCGTACACCAGCCCTTTTTCAATGGCGTTTTTCGCGACTGTCCAGACATTCTTTTTCCGGCCAAAGAACCCTTTGGCCAATTTCATGATGCGTTTGCGTTTGGCTCTTGAGGCTACGCTGTTGACTGATCTAGGCATTTCTTACATTTTTTGATCGTTGGCGATCCGCACACGGCGAATTCTTAGTTGCCAAAAACCGGGTTAAACATTAAACCAATTACAGAACAAGCATTGCTTTTATGTTGTCCATATCTGCCTTGTGGACCAAAGCCATGTTGCCGAGTCTCCTCTTTTGCTTGGTCTCCTTCTTGGTCAGAATATGGTTCTTGTAAGCACGCTTGCGCTTTACTTTTCCTGTGCCCGTGATCTTGAATCGCTTCTTGGCACCGGACTTCGTTTTTAACTTGGGCATCGTTTTTATTTATATTCTGTTATTTCTTTCCGACACGAGGCATCATTAACATGCTCATGCGTTTTCCCTCGAGGCGCGGCATCGACTCCACCTTTCCAAATTCCTCAAGCGCCTGGGCGAACTTCAACAGGAGAATCTCTCCGCGCTCCTTGTACACGATAGACCTTCCGAAGAAGGTTACTGTCGCCTTTACCTTCGAGCCTTCTTTCAAGAAAGACTCCGCGTGCTTCACCTTGAAATTGAAGTCGTGCTCTTCCGTGTTGGGACCAAAACGAATCTCCTTGATAACGACTTTCTGAGTTTTCGCCTTGATCTCCTTCTGCTTCTTCTTTTGTTCGTACTTAAACTTCGAGTAGTCAACAACCTTGCAGACCGGAGGATCGGCCGACGGCGAAATCTCTACCAGATCCAACCCCTGCTCCTGGGCAAGTTTGATAGCCTGCTGGATCGGATATACATCCGGCTTGATATTCTCACCCACAACCCTTACTCGCGGAGCGGTGATGCGCTCATTCACTTTGTAAGGCTCTTCTGGTCTCTGGGGCCCTCTTCTGAAAGGCCTGTTAAAAGGTCTGCTGCTTCCGGTATTGATACGCTATAAGTTTAATTCGACAAAAAACAGGCTGCAAATATCGGGATATTTTCGGTCTTTCCCAATCGGGCGGAGAAATTGTAAGCGGCTCTCGGGAGCGGTTGACTATCAGTCGTTTATGTGTTACTCCGGAGCAGCCGACTCGCGCTGGAATGCACTGACAAATTCGTCGAGGTCCATGCTGCCCTGATCCCCCTGACCGTGCTTTCTCACAGACACGCGGTTCTCGCTGGCTTCCTTTTCTCCGACAATCAGCATGAACGGAATTTTCCTGGTCTCGGCATCTCGAATTTTACGACCGATCTTTTCATCCCGGTCATCGAGAAGCCCCCGGATATCCACAGCCTTCAGCTTCTCAAATACCTCGGTGGCGTAGTCATTGAATCGCTCAGAAATCGGCAGCACCGCGATCTGGTCCGGAGCAAGCCACAACGGGAAGTTGCCGGCGCAATGCTCAATCAGTACCGCGACAAAGCGCTCAAGCGAGCCGAACGGCGCACGGTGGATCATCACCGGCCTGTGCTTCTGATTGTCAGAGCCCACGTACTCCAGTTCAAACCGCTCCGGAAGGTTATAATCAACCTGGATAGTCCCCAGCTGCCACGAACGTCCTAACGCATCGCGCACCATGAAGTCGAGCTTCGGACCGTAGAATGCCGCTTCTCCCTTCACGGCCATGGTCTTCAGACCACGTTCATCAGCAGCTTCCTGGATCTCCCGCTCAGCTTTATCCCACAAATGGTCCTCCCCGATATACTTCTCCCGGTTGTCGGGATCTCGCATGGACACTTGTGCTGTGAAGTGCTCAAACCCTAACGACTGGAATACATGCAATACAAGGTCAATTACCTTGACAAATTCCTCCTTCACCTGATCCGGCCGACAGAATATGTGCGCATCGTCCTGCGTAAAACCCCGTACCCGCGTCAACCCGTGGAGTTCCCCGCTCTGCTCATACCGGTACACCGTACCGAATTCCGCGAGGCGCACCGGGAGGTCGCGGTACGACCGCGGCTTCACCTTGTATATCTCACAGTGGTGCGGGCAGTTCATTGGTTTCAGCAAGAACTCCTCACCCTCATCTGGCGTATGTATCGGCTGGAAAGAATCCTTCCCGTATTTTTCGTAGTGACCAGAGGTCACATACAATGATTTACCTCCGATATGCGGCGTTACGACTGGATCATACCCCGCCCGCACCTGGGCACGGCGTAGAAACTGCTCGAGCCGCTCCCGGAGAATTGTCCCCTTGGGCAACCACAAAGGCAATCCCATGCCGACTTTCTCCGAAAAGGCAAATAACTCAAGTTCCCTCCCGAGCTTCCGGTGATCGCGCTTCTTCGCTTCCTCAAGCACGTGAAGGTACTCGTCCAACTCCTTTTGCTTCGGAAAGGTGATGCCGTAGATACGCGTGAGCATCTTGTTCTTTTCATTCCCGCGCCAGTAGGCACCCGCCACATTCAGCAATTTCACCGCCTTAATAAATCCGGTGTTCGGCAAATGCGGACCGCGACACAGGTCGACAAAATCCCCTTGTTGATAGAAGGTGATACTACCGTCCTGCAGATCCGTTATCAACTCGATTTTGTAGGGATCATCTTTCTTGCTGAAGTAGTCGAGCGCATCCGACTTAGACACCTCCGTACGGACGAAGACGCTCTCCTTCTTTGCCAGTTCCTTCATCTTGGCTTCTACCGCGGCCAGGTCGGGTTCTCCAAAGGTTCGGTCGCCGAGATCGACATCGTAGTAGAATCCATTTTCGATAGCCGGACCAATCCCGAACTTCACACCGGGATACAACGCTTCCAACGCTTCGGCGAGAAGGTGAGCGGAAGAATGCCAGAAAGTATTCTTTCCCTTCTGATCGCTCCACGTCAGAATTCGCACTGTCCCGTCGGTGTTGATTGGCCTCGACAACTCAATGACTTCGTCGTTGAACTCAATGGCCAGCGCATTGCGCGCCAAGCCCTCGCTAATGCTACGGGCAATTTCGGCGCCAGTGACGCCGACTGGAAATTCTTTGACGTTGCCGTCGGGAAAGGAAATCTTTACATTCATGATCGCTTGAACAATTCGGGGCACAAAGATGCGGAAAGAAGCTGAAAGCTGAAAGCCTGTGTCAACCAATGTGAACCTCTTGGTTCCTACAGGTTAAACTGGAAGCTGAACAAGACGCCAAAGGTTCGGACGTCAGGGTTTTGCGCCTTGTCGGTATACGTCACCCGATGTATGAAGTCGACGCGAAAGAACTTGAGGATATTCTCAATACCATAGCCCAGCTCAATATAGGGGACGCCACGCGAAAGAAAGCCAATCGCCCGGGTATCATCCGAGGTTTCCTCAGGGATGAGAGCCCTGTTCATGCTACTCATCCCTCCCATGATCACGTTAGCCGTTCCCACAAGACGCCACTTCAGCTTGCGCATGAGCGGGATTCGGTTGAGCAGGAGTCCTTCAAAGTGGTGACTGTAGTGCAGCGCGGCAAATCTGTCGCTTACGAACTCGCCATAGTCCATCAAGTTGTACGTTACATGAGCAAAGAAGGGTGTCTGGTTCCCAAGATGTAGCGACAAAAGCGGGTACGGCAGGCGACTAAACACATACTCACCTGTCAGCGTAACATAGCCGACCCCTGCTGGCCCGTACCGTACGCGTTTGTGAACCGACAGCCTCAACTTGTCGTAATCGAAGTCACTTCCGGCTATTCCTTTGAAGCCGTGGGTATACCGCAACGTGACGACCGGCCATTTGCTTGTTCCGAGGCTAATTCGCTCGTTGTCATTTATGACAAACAGCTCATCACGCGCAAATCTTGTTTCGAGAATGAGCTCCGCGTTTTCGAACGTGGACGACGTATCCTGCTCGCCACCTTTCGGTAAGTATCCGAAGTCGAAGACCGGGCGAAATGTGCTGTAGCGAAACGCTGCCCGCTGTGACAGGCCGCGCATTAGCTCACGCTGGAAATTGAAACGGCTTTCGTCGAAATAGTAGGCTCGGCGGAAAGTCCCGAATCGCTGGGCGGCGAGAAAGAGGTAGTTGTCAGCCAGGTTCTCATCATCCACCCCGACGCGTCCCAGGTCGCTGCGAACGCGGAAGGTCATGGACGTCCACCGATCACGGTCCAGAATGTTTTGGACAAATGCCGAATACTTGACGCGGTCATCCTGGAAACCATAGCCGACACTTCCTCCGAGCACCCATTTGTTACTGAATCGATAATTCGTCTTAAAGCCGGGCTGCACGCGCAAACCTTCGATGTTGTTGACCGCCATAAGTGAGATGTACGGCCCCAGGTCTACCTTCCCCGCGCGATAGTAGCCATTAACCGCTATCTCGATGATGTCGGTGTAGGTCTTGACGACCGGAATATTCTGAAGCGTATCGATCATCCGATAAACGCTCTTCTCGGTTTCAGAGAGCGGCTCATGTCGCAATGTGTCCCAATGCGATTCCTCTTCCTGCTCACGGGCGTTCGCTGCCATCACGATTTCACGCTGATAGAAGGAAGGGTCGCGTGGTTGGTTTACGATGATATTTCTGTTTGATGTATAAAACTTCGCCAGCATTCCCGCAGAGCTTGCAGACAGTTCACTGATATCGATGAGTACACGGTTTCTCACCGGGATCCATGCACCTTCACCTGCCGGCTCGAGTTCCTGCTGTATGCGAATCTTCTCGATGAAGTTGAGGTTGGCCTGCTTGCCGACCGTTGCGTCTACCTGTTTCAGCGCCCACTGATCTTTCGTGATCCAGATCGTCCCGGTGAACGCGAGGTCTTGGGGACTCTTCGGATGAAAGTCCAGGCGATAACAAAAGTCATCGCCTACATACATGCTGTCGGTCAGGTCGTAGTTGTAATAAAGGCGCCATCCATCCGCGATGGGAGACACAAACTCTTTCGTAAGAATAGTAAGCCAGTTCTGATAGAAGTTGTATTCCTGAAATGATGCGCCGACAAACTGTGTGATCAGCGTACCATCCTGAACGCCAATGCCGGTAATTTTCGACTTCAGGATGTTTTCAAGGCGCAATTGTGGATTTGTGCGATAGTAATAGCGTGACACGCTTTCGGAAATGAAGATCGGCAGAATCGGCTTTCCATCTTCGCCGGCGATTTGCTCCACACTGTCGAGCACACGCGTGATCTTCTGAATCATCTTGCGCTGGCGAAACTTTTTCGACATGTTATCGACATCGATTTCAATCTTCGTGTAGGTGTCGTATTCGTACGCCGATAGCTTGCGTTTGTCGTTGTTCGGTTTGCTGCGAACAACATTGCGGAGAATCTCAAACGCCGGATTCTCACCGGCAAGAAAAACTATTTCCTGGAGGGCAGTAACCTCTTCTTCGAGCTGAAAATTAATTGTCTGTGTTACGCCGCGTTCAACTTTCTTTGTCCGTGTGCGGTAGCCCAGATAAGACACAACCAGCGAATCCGCATTGGTCGATGTCCGGACGATGAAATTTCCGTCGAAATCGGTCGTCGATCCGTGGGTTGTTCCCGCAAAGATGACATTGGCAAAAGGAATGGGGTCTCCGGAATGCGCGTCCGTTACCTTACCCTTCACAACGGTTTGCGCATGAAGCGCGGCCGGAAGAGCCAGAAGGACTACGAACTTCGCTGCAATAACGCAATACAGGGTCTTACCAATCGTGGTGCGCACAGGGTTTCATTGATGGCCTGACCATGATTTAACACCGGATAACGGCCGTGGGTTGCATCAGGATTGAACATTTATTTCTTCTTTTTCGCCCAAAAACCTTGGATCTGTCTTGAAAATATATAGGTCGAGTACCGCTTTCGTGCGTGCGAGGTACTCCCGCAGATATACTTTGATCGTCTGTGGAAGTTCCGGGTCATCCGCGACCATCGCGACAGCGTCCATGTCATAATAACGACTGATAAACAGCGCACGGTAGCAGTGAAACGGCTGCGTGATGATTGTAATCTTATTCTGACCAAATACTTTCTTGCTCCTCACCACCGAATCCAGCGTCCTGAGGCCCGCGTAATCAAGCGTTATCGCCGAGGCCGGAACCCCCTTTCCGATGAGCGCTTTTCTCATCTCCGCGGGTTCATTGTAGTATCGGGTGCTGTTATCCCCGCTGAGAATAAAATGATCAACCTTGCCCATGGAATACAGGGTGGCCGCCATTTCAATTCGCTTTTGAAAAAACGGATTCGGGCCACCTCCGACGGATCGGTGGCTCGTACCCAATACGAGTGCCATCCGGTGGTCAGGCAATTGCGAAAGATCGGAGAAAACGAGGTCGCGCGTACTCCCGACGATCCACACATTGCAGGCGAGAACGACGGCAAGCAATAGAAAGATCACTCCTGACACAAACCGCTTGAGCCTTCGTAGAAACAACATGAACATCGGGTATAGAACGCCGAAAGTTACTCAATTGTACGCATAAACTCGCGTTCGAGTATCTCTGAGCGCCTCACTATTTTGCGATACCAGCCAAGTCTCACGGTATCTTTTTCGACCGCGCTCAGCCCGATATCGGCTTCGGATCGGCGCAACTTCGGAAGGATCGTATTCAGCGCGATTGCAACACTCACGGATACGTTCAAACTCTCGGTAAACCCAAACATTGGAATCCGGATTTTTTGGTCGCCATGTGCGAGGCTGTAGGCCGACGCTCCGCGAAGTTCATTGCCGAACACAAGCGCGATCTTTCCGTCAAGAACATCGACATCGTCAATCGACGTACCATCTTCAGCCGGATCCGCAACGAGCAGACGGTATCCCTGATCTCTTAGATTTTGAAAACACGCTTCAATGTTGTTCGTGCGCCGCGCTTTATAGCGCTGAAGAGTCATCCACTTATAGGCGCCCTTCAGCACGCGGATATTCAGTGAATATTTGGCAGTATCTTCTACGATATGCACATCCTGAAGCCCCATGCATTCACATGTGCGAATGACCGCACTGGCATTTTGGGACTGGTAGATGTTCTCGAGAACGACAGTAACGTATCGCGTGCGTTGTTCCAGGACCTTTTCGATAAAGGCTTTCTTGTGCCCGGATACGAACTGCGACAAATGGTCGAGTAGCATGTATTCGGCAGGAGTCATGGGAGTTCTCCTAATTCCTCTTGCTCAGTTCATCGCGTATCTTGGCGGCGCGTTCGTAGTCTTCTTTGTCGATGGCTTCCTTGAGGAGTTCGTTGAGTTTCTCGACCGAGTAATTCTTGAAATCGTCTTTGCGAGTCTCCTTACGCGTTCGCACTTTGGCCTCCGCCTTAGGTTCTACTTTCTCCTCCTCCGCTTCATCTGTCAGGACGATCCCTGCTTCCGCCAGAATATTCTCGTATGTAAAGATCGGTGAGTCAAAACGCAATCCAATTGCGATGGCATCAGAAGGGCGGGCGTCGATTTCGGTCTTCTTTAAACCGTCGGAGCACACAATCTTAGCAAAGAATACACCTTCCTTCAGATCGGAAATAACGATCTCCTCGACTGTAAAATGAAAGCTATTCGCGAACGACTTGAACAAGTCGTGTGTCATCGGCCGGTTGGGAATGATCTTTTCTATCTCGATGGCTATTGCCTGAGCTTCAAACATTCCGATAATGATCGGCAGTCTTCGGTTTCCATCTGTTTCTCCCAGTACAAGAGCGAACGATCCGGTTTGAGACTGGCTCGAGGAGAGACCCAATATTTCTAGCTTTATCTTCTTCACTTACTTCGCTGCTTTGATGGCTTCAGTCAATTTAGGAACGATGTCAAACGCATCGCCTACTATACCATAATCGGCTGCCTTAAAAAATGGTGCCTCCGGGTCTTTATTGATAACGACGATCACCTTGGATGAGTTGACACCAGCCAGGTGTTGAATCGCGCCGGAAATTCCGACGGCGATGTACAATTGAGGCGCCACCTTGACTCCCGTTTGCCCTACGTGCTCATGATGGGGACGCCATCCCATGTCCGACACCGGCTTGCTGCAAGCAGTAGCAGCATTTAACGCTTTTGCAAGTTCTTCCAAGATATGCCAGTTCTCCGGGCCTTTCATTCCGCGACCACCCGAGACCACAATGTTTGCTTCCGGGAGGGATATTTCGCCGCTTGCCTTCTCGGTAGATACGACCTGCACACTGAAGTCAGTATCTGAAAACTTACCGGAATATGCCACGATCTCCGCAGTCCCCCCTGTTTCCTTGACTTCGACGGCGTTCTTTCGGATTGCAATAATTTTTTTCTGTTGAGTAAGCTTTTGGTAGCAGAAAGCTTTGCCGGTGTATATGCTCTTGCGTACCACGAAGCCCGACGACGTATCCGGAAGACTCACCACGTTTGTTGCGAGACTGGCGCCGAAACGGGCCGCAAGCCGCGCCGCAACGGGCTGACCGAGCGACGAATTCGCGAGCACAACGATGTCCGCTTGTTCATCCTGAATAGCCTGCGCAAGGACACTGGTATAGGCTTGTACAACACCTTGATTGAGTTTCTGGTCATCGGCGTGGAGCACCTTCTCGGCGCCGAATCGTCCGAGGCTCGAAAGCTCATCTTTGTCAACACTGCCCAATACAACAGCCGTGACCGGTCCGCCCATCGCATGAGCATAAGCCACCGCTTCGACCGACGTTTGCTTAACTTTTCCTTCCGCGCTTTCAACAAATACTATGACCGCCATTCCTTCGACGTTAAATGCCTATGAACTATAATACCTTTGCTTCAGTCTTCAGCAACTTTACAAGCTCCGCCACATTATCGGCCGGAATCATTTTCACCGAGCCTTTCGGCGGAGGCAACTCAAATCGCGTCAACTTCACTCCACCGTCGATCGCCTTCGGCTCAACTACCGAGAGAGGCTTTGTCCGCGCCGACATGATACCGCGCATATTTGGTATTTTCCATTCGGCAATCGGCTCCTGACATCCTGCAACGAACGGCAAACTCAATTCCAGAAGTTCCTTACCGCCTTCAATCTCACGCGTAATACGGGCCGTTGTTCCTTCGATCTCCAGTTTCATGACGGGAGATACGGATGGTATCCCGAGCATCTCTCCGACAAGTCCGTGCACCACACCGCTATTGTAGTCAATAGACTCCCGCCCCATCAGGATCAGGTCATATTCGCCCGCCTTTGCCTGTTCGGCAATTTGCGAAGCGACGAAAAAAGAATCGACAGGCTCGGCGTTGACCCGGATCGCATCGTCGGCGCCAATAGCGAGCGCTTTGCGTATCGTCGGCTCAGTTTCTGCAAGACCGACATTCAGCACCGTCAAGGTGGACCCGGTGGATTCCTTCAATTCCACCGCACGCGCAAGTGCGTAATCATCGTACGGTCCGATGATGAACTGAACACCCGACGTATCGAACTTTGTGTCGTTATCTTTGAAGCTGATCTTGGATGTAGTATCCGGAACATGGGTAATGCAAACCAATATCTTCATCTCATTCTAAATCAATGTCTTGGAAGGTCCTCCGACGGAAACAGGGCTCAAGATACAAAAATTAGAAAGTCAACCTCCGAAACCCCTGAAAAATTCACCAGGCACTATTTTATACCCGGGTATGTGATAAATTCACGACCGGAATATGCGCATCGAACGGATCAAACAACTTGAAAGATTTTACCAGGAGGACCCGGGCGATCCGTTCAATGCGTACGCACTTGCCCTTGAGTATCGCGCCGTGGATACAGAAAAAACACGGCAACTGTTTAACTTTCTTCTCGACCGGCACCCGGATTATCTGCCTACGTACTACGCTGCTGCGACGTTTTTTGTGGACGCAGGCGATGCCGACCGCAGCATGCGCATTTTCGAAAACGGTATGGAACTCGCGGGTAAGCAAGGTGATGCGAAAGCGCTTCGCGAACTTCGCTCTGCATACGAGGAGAATTTTGAAATGTAGACTCCCTAGAAGGGCGTTTCATCATCGTCGCGCGGTGGCAGAGGTGGTTCGTCGTCGTCACTAAACGAATTCAACCTGCTCTCGCGGGTGACCATGCCCGAGAAGGGATTGTCGAATGCCGTCGGTGCATCAAAGTCAGCGAACTTCGTGAACTTACCGATGAACTTGAGTTTCGCGGTGCCTGTGGATCCGTTCCGGTGCTTGGCAATAATGACCTCACCCATCCCCTGGGTCGGCATTCCATCCTCATCAACTGTTATCTTATAGTACTCCGGACGATAAAGGAACATGACGATATCGGCATCCTGCTCGATAGAGCCGGATTCCCGAAGGTCGGATAGCTGCGGGCGTTTGTCGCCGCCGCGTGTTTCCACGCCCCTGCTCAACTGTGACAGTGCCAGCACGGGGACGCTGAGCTCTTTCGCAATACCTTTCAGCGCGCGGGAAATGGATGCGATTTCCTGTTCGCGATTGCCACCCTGATCACCGCGCATCAGCTGCAGATAGTCAATCACGATAAGTTGCACGTTGTGTTCTGCTTTCAGGCGGCGGCACTTGGCGCGAAGTTCCAGTATCGAGAGTGCCGGCGTATCATCAATAAATATCGGCGCCGACGATAGGCGGCTTGTCTTATGCACGAGTTGTGCCCATTCGTGCTCGGCAAGGTTACCACGCTTTATCTTCTCCCCTTCCAGCTCCGCCTCGGCCGATATCATCCTGTTGACTAATTGAACACTAGCCATCTCCAGGGAAAAGATTGCAACTGGAATTTTGAAATCAACCGCAGCATTCCGCAGCGCAGAAACGACGAACGCCGTCTTACCCATACCCGGGCGTGCGGCGATGATAACAAGGTCGGATTTCTGCCAACCCGAGGTGATCCTGTCGAGCGCTGTAAAACCACTCGGTACGCCGGTAAGGCCGTCCTTGTGATCCTTCAATACTTGCAACTCCTGAATGGCACGGGCCATCAGGTTGCGCATATTGTCGTAGTTCTTGCGCAGATTGGAGTCCGATATTTCGAAAACCGACTGCTCAGTTCTGTCGAGCAACTCAAAGACGTCGGTCGTATCCTCGTACGCATCGTGATGAATTCGCGAAGCGATGTGGATCAGATCGCGCTTGATCGCCATTTCAATGATGACCCGCGCGTGGTACTCAATATTTGCTGCGGAACTGACTTTTGAAGTCAATTCGGCGATCGCGTATGCGCCCCCCACCAATTCCAGCTTCGCGTTCTTGCGCAGCTGGTTTACCACGGTGCGCATATCCACCGGCTCGGAGGCCTTGAAAAGATCGATGATCGCCTGATAAATCTCACGGTGTGTGTCCGCGTAGAAATGTTCGGGCTTTAGAAACTCGACAACGGCGTTCAGCGCATTCTTTTCGAGCATCAGCGCGCCAAGCACGGCTTCTTCAAGATCACGCGCCTGAGGCGGCAGCTTGCCCAGACTGTCCGAGATATCCCTCGGAACCAACTTGTTAGACTTACTGCTTAACCTCAGGGACGTCGATCTTCCTTGCTCCATACAGTGGTTGTTGTACGTGTTTCTTACTCGGGAGGCAAACGTACAACTGTGTTACATTGACTTTTCCACAATAGTTCCTGTTAACTACTTGTGCATAAGTTGTGAATAAACGTTTTTGTATTGACAACTTGTGTCAATATGTTCACAACCCCCTGACGTCCGTCCGAAAGTCCGAAATGACAAACGTCATTATAGAAAGCCGGAATTTTTCTTTACTTTATCGCCGAATATCGGGGGATGCAGCAGACAAGTCAACGAATACATTTTATCGCAATTGCGGGGAGCGTCATGCATAACCTGGCGATCGCTCTCGCCCAGGCGGGACACCATATAACAGGTTCGGACGACGAAATCTACGAGCCGGCCCGCTCCGCACTGGCAAAACACAGCCTGCTCCCGACCCACGAGGGATGGAACCCCGACGTCCTCTCGACTGATATCGATATCGTTATACTGGGAATGCACGCCGCCAAGGACAACCCGGAATTATTGCGCGCGCAGGAACTCGGATTGAAGATCTGTTCCTTTCCAGAATACATATACGAACAAGCGCGTGATAAACAACGCGTCGTCATCGCAGGAAGTCATGGTAAAACTACTATCACCGCCATGATCATCCACGTCCTGCATGCCTGCAAGCGGGAATTTGACTACGTTATCGGGGCAAAGGTCCGCGGGATTGAGCAGACCGTAAAACTCAGCGACGCTCCGGTTATCATTATAGAAGGCGACGAATACCTTTCGTCTGCACTTGATCCCACACCAAAATTCTTGCGTTACCAGCATCACATCGGGCTCATCAGCGGAATCTCGTGGGACCACGCCAACGTATTCCCTACTGAAGAAGAATACGTCAGGCAATTCGACTTGTTCGCAGATCAGACTCCGAAAGGCGGAACACTCATCTATTGCGAGTTGGATTCCATGGCGCTCATCATCGGAAAGAAGGAGCGCACCGATGTGACGGCAATTTCGTACAAAGGCCACCCCTACTCGACCGGCGACAAGGGCAACGTTGCATTAAAACACAACGGGGAACTCTATCCTGTCAGGGTATTCGGCAGCCATAATCTCCAGAACATCAGTGGAGCACGCGAGGTGCTGAAACGAATCGGGATCACGAACGAACAGTTCTACGAGTCCATCACAACGTTCGAGGGTGCAGCTGGTCGGTTGGAAAAGGTATCGGAAAACAGCACAGTTGCTGTTTACAAGGATTTTGCTCACGCCCCCTCTAAGGTGTCGGCGACTGTCAAAGCCTTGAGGGAGGCTAATCCCACGCGCGAACTCGTTGCTTGCGTTGAATTGCATACGTTTAGCAGTCTTAATAAGAAATTCCTTCCGCAATACCGCGACAGTCTCAAGGACGTCGGTACACCAGTTGTGTACTTCAATCCTGAAAAAGTGAAATCAAAGAAATTCGAGCCAATTTCAGAGGCTGATATAAAAGCGGCGTTCGCAAATCCTCGTATCCAAGTGTTTGACGATCCCGAAAAGCTCAGAACGTTTCTGGCGTCCCAGAAATGGGAAAACAAAAACCTGCTGATGATGAGCTCTGGAACATTCGGCGGGCTTGATCTGCGTGAGCTCTCGGACAAAATCATTGCAGCGTAGTCTCTCCCGCGCTCGTTTTAGTTACCTTCCATCGTATGAAACTCAACCTGAAGAATCCTGTCTGCTTTTTCGACCTCGAGTCGACCGGTACAAATGTCACGCATGATCGTATCATCGAGATCGCTGTCATCAAGGTGATGCCCAACGGCGAAACACTTCGAAAATACAATCTCATCAACCCAACGATACCGATACCTGCAGAAAGTTCCGTCTTCCACGGAATCTACGACGACGATGTGAAGGGCATGCCGACGTTCCGCGAAGTGGCGAAAGAATACGCCCGCTTCTTTGAAGGCGCTGACCTCTCAGGTTTCAGCATCCTGAAGATGGATGTACCCATGCTTGTCGAAGAATTTATTCGGGCGAACGTGGACTTCGATTACCAGCGCAAGCGAATCATCGACTCACAGAAAATTTTTCATCTGATGGAAAAGCGTACGCTCTCCGCGGCCTACCGTTTCTACCTGCAAAAGGAGCTCACGGATTCACACTCTGCAGAAGCGGACACGGAAGCCTCAATGGAGGTACTCCTGGCCCAACTCTTGAAATACGATGGCCAGCCGGTGGTTGACGCTACCGGCAAGCAGATCGGCGAGATCCGGAACGACATGGATGTTCTCGGACGACTAATCTCTTCCGACATGGTCGACCTGGCAGGACGGATGATCCGGAACGATCAGGGCGAGGAAGTCTTCAACTTCGGCAAACACAAAGGCAAGAAGGTAGCCGCCGTGCTGAAATCCGAACCCGCCTACTACGACTGGATGATGAACGGCGACTTCCCCGCCGACACCAAGCGAAAACTGACGGAGATTAAGTTGCGGGAATTTAGGTCGTGAGTCGTGAGTGGTCAGTGGTGAATGGTGAGTGGTGACCACTCACGCCTCACCCTCGAACCTACGCACCAAAACCGAAAAGAAGACCTCCGACAACGCACCCACTGACCACTCACCACTGACCACTCACCACTCACCGCCCTCACTTCTTATAATACCTCATCGCCTCTGGAATCGCTGCGTTCAGATCCGAGATTCGGGAGCTGTGTGAGGGGTGGGTTGACAACCATTCGGGGGGTTCGGCCCCACCGCCTTGTGATGACATACGCTCCCAGAACTTGGGGGCTTCATGCGGATCGTATCCGGCCATCGCCATGAAAATGAGTCCGATCTTGTCGGCTTCTGATTCGTGCTGGCGTGAAAACTTGAGCATCCCGACCTGCGCACCAACGCCGACAGCCTGGAAGAACAACTGTTTTGTCAGGGTGGAATTCTGGCCGAGAGCGGCACCGAGCGTACCTAACAATCCGTTTGCAACCATTCCCTGGCTCATGCGTTCCCGGGCGTGATTGGCGACAGCGTGAGCAACTTCATGCCCCATGACGACCGCGACGCCGGCTTCGTTTTGACAAATAGGCATAATACCCGTGTAGAAAGCCACTTTACCACCCGGCATGCACCAGGCGTTGACGGTATTCGGGTCCTCGATGAGGTTAAACTCCCATTGAAAACCGGCGAGTTCGCTCGAAGCGTTGTTTTCAGCCATATATTGTTCGACTGCCCGCTGGATCCGCGTGCCTACGCTCTTGATCAAGGCAGTTTGTTGCTGATTTTTAGATAGGTTCGCGGTCCGAACCACAGAATCGTATTGCTGGTTAGCCATCGGAATGATCTCCGCATTAGCGACCAGGCTGAGCTGCTGGCGCCCGGTGACGGCTACTTTGGCACAGCCGTAGACCACCAGCGCCAGAAGCCCACCAATTATCAATTGTTTAATCATGGATGTATTATTTAGTTGATATTTCAAACGCGCAACCTTTACGGTTTTACTAGTTTTATGCCATTAGAGCCCAAAAATACCTTATTGAATGAGAATTTTCGCTGTCGGCCGCAATTACGTCGAACATATCAAAGAACTCAACAATGAACAGCCAACCGAGCCGGTCATTTTTACCAAGCCAGATACCGCGATTCTGCGCAACGGAAGTTCGTTTTATTACCCGGAATTTTCCACCGACGTCCATCACGAGGTCGAAATCGTATTGCGGATCTGCCGGGAAGGAAAAAACATCGCGGAAAAATTCGCCGGAAAATATTTCGACGCCATCGCCGTTGGAGTTGACTTCACGGCACGAGACTTGCAACAGAAAGCAAAAGAAAAGGGGCTGCCATGGGACCTCGCAAAAGGTTTTGATGGATCCGCTCCGATCTCCGAGAAGTTTATCCCGGTGACACAGTTCGCAGATCTGAAGAACATCAACTTCAGCCTGAGAATAAACGATCAGATGCGTCAACAAGGCAACACCGGGCTTATGATTTTCAGTTTTGAATATGTAATTTCGTATATCTCGAAATTTTTTACGCTACGCACCGGCGATTTGATTTTTACGGGAACTCCTAAAGGCGTTAGCCCCGTTCAGGTCGGTGATAGGTTGTCTGCATATATTGAAAATGAAAAGCTACTTGAATTTGATGTTAGGTAGGACATTAGTCGCATTGGCAGCGACTATTTGCCCATTTTTTTCCTCAGCTCAGTTCAGTCCCCCAGATGAAAAGTTCTCGGCGGGAGAAACATTCCTGTATCCGATCAACCCGGGGCTGCCGGGATCACTTGCCGGGACCATGGGCGAGTTGCGCAGCACGCACTTCCACTCCGGCCTCGACATCCGCACGAACAATGTGATCGGATTGCCGGTGCTCGCTTCGAAGAGTGGATATATCTCGCGCGTATCCGTCGGTCCGGTAGGATACGGAAACGTTATCTATGTCGCCCACCCGGACGGATATACTACAATCTATGCCCACCTCGACAAGTTTAAGGGAGACCTCGCAGAATACGTTATCAAAGAACACTACCCGAAAAGGACTCACCAGATCAACCTCTATTTCAAGCCAAGCCAATTTCCAGTAAAGCGCGGGGATACGATCGCATTCTCTGGAAATTCCGGATCTTCAGGAGGCCCGCACCTTCATTTCGACATCCGCGACAAGAACAACTTTGCGCTCAATCCTCTCCTGGTGGAGAATTTCACCGAGATCAAGGACGACCTTCCTCCTGCAGTCGAAAAAATCGCACTGCGGACACTTGATATCAACTCGCGTATAAACGACCGGTTTGGCCGTTTCGAATTTCACGTGCGACGTGTCGGCAACGATTATGTTTTTGACGCACCCATTCTCGCCACCGGGATGATTGGCGTCGAGGTGCGCGCAAAAGACAGGCTCGCCCCCAACAGCCGGTTTCACGGGGGCGTAAACTACATCCAGATGCGAGTAGACAGTCAGTTGGCCTTTAATCAGGCGATTGACAAACTCAACGTTGCAAAGGGTCGGCAAATCCTGACACTGATGGATTTCCGAACCATGCAGAATAGCGGGAGCCGCTTTTACAAACTTTTCCTGGACGATGGCAATGGCTTGAACTTCTACGATCGCTCCCCGGGGGACGGCAAGATCCGGGTTGATCAGGGCGACGACAAACACGTTGAAGTGAAGTTGCAGGATACGTTCGGCAATACCAGCAAACTCTCGTTCCGGCTCCGGCCTTCACCGGCGGCGAAGGAAGTCAGATTGATGGACCCGCTAAAGGCAGATGTTCAGTACGACATCCATGAGAACATCATGATGATCGCGGCGAAAACATGTAGTACAGGCGGTGATCACGCCATCCTCCACACACGCAACGGCAGCCGGACACTGGAACCGGATTATTTTAACGCCAACGGAGCCGTCTTTTTGCTGGATCTCCGCCGCGAGATACCCGACTCTATCCGGGTGTGTAACAGCTCTGTCGTACCCAAGATCGTGGCAACCGTACCTTCGACGGGACCGTACCAATACTTCAGCGACGTAATGGATATACAATTCCCGGCGCATTCAATCTACGACACTGTCTACCTCCACGCAGATCACAAAATACTTCCGGACAACTCCGAAGTTTTCGCCATTGGCTCACCTTATGTGCCGCTCAGCAAGAGCATCAACATAACCCTGCGTCCGTCAAATACGATCACGTGGAAAGAATCAATGGGGGTCTATCGAATCGATGGCAAAGCCTATTCCTACGTTGGTGGACGTTGGCAGAACGGGGCGGTACATTTTTCGACCCGCGACTTCGGAGATTTTACCATCCTGGAGGACAAGACTGCTCCTACCATCAAACCCGTCGTCGTGAATAACCACGTGGCGCGTTTTAAGATTCAAGATGATCTATCAGGAATCTCCAGTTATCGGGCTACTGTTAACGACCAGTGGCTATTGATGTACTACGATGCGAAAACCGCCACAATATGGTCGGAGCGGTTCGACAAGGAAGTCCTGATGAAGGGCGAGTTCAAGCTCGTAGTTGTCGATCAAGCCGGCAACCGATCGGAGTACATCACACAACTCCCCTGACGATGTTGAAAGTCGGAGACAAAGCACCTGATTTTACGGTTAACGACCAGGATGGGAATCCCGTCAAGCTTTCTGAGCTGCGCGGTTCCAAGGTGGTATTGTATTTCTACCCCAGAGATATGACGCCAGGATGCACCGCGGAAGCGTGTAACCTTCGCGACAACTACAGCCGAATAAAGAGACGGGGTTATGAAGTGTTGGGCGTTAGCACCGACAGCGAAAAATCTCACCGAAAATTCATCGAGAAGGAAAGCCTCCCCTTCCGCCTTCTTGCAGACACCGACAAGATCATCCATGATGCGTATGGCACCTGGGTTGAGAAGTCCATGTACGGTCGGAAATATATGGGCACCGCACGCGTAACCTTTGTTATCGACGAGAAAGGCATTATTGAGGATATTATCGAAAAAGTCGACACAAAGAATCACGTCAGCCAGATCCTCGATTCAAAGGTGGCAAACACCGCAAAGGTGGTCGCCAGCAAGACCTCCAGCAAGCCAGCGAAGAAAATCGCGTCGAAATCCGCCCGGAAGACGCGAAAGAAGTGAATCGCGGTCGCTTCTTGAAGGCGTCGTCTTTGCGCCTATGAAAAAAATTTTCATCTTCGCGACAAACAATTTCGACAGCATGAGCCAAACACCTGATATCGATCGCTTGAACAAACTTGCCTCACAAATCCGCAGAGACATTGTGCGCATGGTACATGCCTGTCAGTCAGGACACCCAGGCGGATCGCTCGGCTGCACCGATTTTTTTGTTGCCCTATACTTTCACATCCTAAAGCATAACCCCGAGTTCAAGATGGATGGAAAAGGAGAAGACCTTTTCTTCCTCTCAAATGGCCACATTTCTCCCGTGTGGTACGCAACGCTGGCTCGCGCCGGGTATTTCCCTGTCGCGGAACTCGCGACGTTTCGCAAGATCGATTCGAGACTGCAAGGTCACCCGGCTACCCACGAGCACCTGCCGGGGATACGAATCGCATCTGGATCGCTGGGGCAGGGTCTGTCCGTTGCTATCGGCGCCGCGCAGACGAAGAAACTCAACGGCGACGATCGATTCGTCTTCGCCCTCATGGGCGACGGTGAACAACAGGAAGGGCAAGTCTGGGAAGCCGCGATGTACGCACCTCACCACAAAGTCGACAACCTCATTGCTACCATTGACTGCAACGGTCAGCAAATCGACGGCCCCGTTGAAAACATCATGTCATTGATTGATCTCAAAGCAAAGTGGGAAGCTTTTGGCTGGATCGTACAAACGTTCGAAGGTAACGATATCAAAGCCGTCATCGAAGGACTGGAGAAAGCAAAAACGCTCGCCGGTAAAGGGAAACCTGTCATGAATCTGATGAAGACGGAAATGGGCTACGGCGTCGATTACATGATGGGCTCGCACAAATGGCATGGCGTTGCTCCAAACGACGAGGAGCTTGCCAAAGCGCTCGCCCAACTCGACGAAACCCTCGGCGACTACTAGCCCTGCAAAATTTTTCAGGTGCCCGCGGCGTTCTATTGGAGGAACGTTCGCGCAAGTGCGCACATCAAACCCCTGGATCATGACAATATGGAGTTTCCTGACGGGTTTCCTTCTCACCCTTCTTGTGCTGGCCACCGGACCCCTGTACGCGCAAGACGTCAACCAGCAAGCGCTCCCTGACAAGACGCGAATTCTTTTTGTGCTCGATGGGTCGGGCAGTATGAACGCAATCTGGGGAGAACATTCGTCGCGCATGGATGCTGCAAAAGCAATTCTCACGCGACTCGTCGACTCGCTGCGGGTGAATCCAAAGCTCGAGCTCGCCCTCCGGGTATACGGGCACCGGTATTCAAGGCAGGCTAACAATTGCACAGACAGTCGTCTCGAGGTCCCATTTGCCCGCAACAATCACAACACCATCATTCAACGCATTCAGGATATCACGCCCAGGGGTGTTACGCCCATCACGTACTCGCTCTTGCAGGCTGCAACGGATTTTCCCACTACGTCAGGTTATCGGAACATCGTGATCCTGATCACCGACGGCGTGGAGTCGTGCGGAGGCGACCCATGTCAGGCCTCAATTGAGCTGCAGAAGCGAGGTGTTTTCCTCAGGCCTTTTATTATCGGACTTGGCGTGCCCGGCGGCAAGGCGTTGGACTGTGTTGGGAAGTTTATCGATGCCGATAACGCGGACTCGTTTCACGAGATCCTCAACGAATCCATTGAAACAACATTCGCGAACACCACCGTGAGCGTTGAGTTGCTCAACGGCCAAAACGAGCCCGTCGAGACAAACGTCAACGTGACCTTTCGGAACTCGATGACGGGCACAGCTGCCTATGAATTTGTGCACTATCTCGATGTAGCGGGCAAGCCTGATTCAGTACAGGTTGATCCGGTGCTGACGTACGACATTGTTGTCAATACCCTGCCCCCGGTAGTTCGCCGTGAGGTCGATATCATCAATGGTCGGCACAACGTCCTACGCATTCCGGCGCCGCAAGGCACCTTGGTAGTAAGACCCGAAGGAGCCGGCAATCCCTTCTCAGCGGTTGTCCGTCAGAAGGGTCGCGGGGAGATCCTGAACATACAAGGCAGTCATGAGGTGGTGCGCTACCTGCACGGTGAGTATGAAGTCGAAACCATGACACTGCCGCGAAGAATATTCCCGGTGAAAATCGAACCGGGTAAGACGTTGACGATCTCCGTACCTTCTCCCGGCGCTGTCAATGTCAACAGCCTGGCTGTGGGATTCGGAAGCATTTTTGAGATCACGAGTACCGGCGAGTCCCGCTGGGTGTGTAACCTGGACGATACCAAGACCCGTCATTTCTACAGTCTCCTCCCCGGTCGATATAAAGTCACGTTCCGCGCGCGCCGCACGAAGGGAAGCAAGTACACTGCAATCAAGGAATTCGAGTTGAAATCGGGACAAACGTTAAATCTTCGCATGTTCTGACGACTGGATATTGTTGTAATCTTATTACTTTGCCCCCATGAAATACACGTTCACAGAAAAGAAGGATACACGATCCGGTTTTGGTGTCGGGCTGCACGAACTTGGAAAAAAGAACGAGGATGTCGTAGCCCTCTGCGCAGACCTCACGGGCTCGCTGAAGATGGATGCATTCAAGAAAGAATTTCCTGCGCGCTTCTATCAGGTGGGTATCGCAGAAGCCAACATGATGGGGATCGCCGCTGGCATGACCATAGGCGGGAAGATTCCGTTCACCGGTACGTTTGCCAACTTTTCAACTGGGAGGGTATATGACCAGATACGTCAATCAATCGCCTACTCTGGCAAGAACGTGAAGATATGCGCATCGCATGCGGGTGTCACCCTCGGGGAAGACGGGGCAACCCACCAGATACTCGAAGACATCGGGATGATGCGGATGCTCCCGGGCATGACCGTTATCGTTCCTTGCGACTACAACCAGACACGTTTAGCGACGCTGGCTCTCGGCAATCACGTCGGCCCGGCGTACCTGCGTTTTGGAAGACCTAGCTGGCCGATCTTCACGGCGGCGGACAGACCGTTCACGATCGGAAAGGCCGACAAAATGATCGAGGGTACGGATGTCACAATATTTGCGTGCGGCCATCTCGTTTGGAATGCCATAGAGGCCGAGGCCAAACTTGCAGCTCAGGGGATCAGTGTCGAACTCATCAATATACATACTATTAAGCCACTTGACGTTGACGCGATTCTGGCGTCCGTTCAGAAGACCGGATGCGTCGTTACCTGCGAAGAACATCAGGCGAATGGTGGGCTTGGAGACGCTGTAGCGCAAGTGTTGTCGCGCTTCCATCCGGCACCGCAGGAACTCGTAGCTGTGAACGACAGCTTTGGAGAGAGTGGAACACCCATGCAACTGTTGTCCAAATACGGACTGGGTACCGATAATGTTGTCGAAGCCGTCGAGAAAGTGCTGAAGAGAAAGAGAGGCTAACCAGGCGTGTTTGTAGTAGCGGACAAGAGATCGATTCGCTGAACTGAACATACACCATGGAACTGACCTACAAGACTATCGCCGACGCGGAGAACTTCGAGAAGTTTCGCGCACTACTGATTTCCTCGGGGCTCCCTGCCGAAGGCCTGGACTTCAACAGGGACCTTCTGCTCGGCTACTTCGAGGGAGATGAGCTGGTGGGCACTGGCGGCCTGGAGATTTACGAACCTTACGCACTCCTGCGCTCGCTGGCAGTAAAAACGGATATTCGCGGCAAGGCGGTCGGATCTACCATCACGGAATACCTGCTCAAAGAAGCAAAGAAGCGCGGTCTGAAGGCGATCTTTCTCCTGACCGGAACCGCCCGCGGATTTTTTCAACGAAAAGGATTTGTCGACGTTCCCCGCAGCACCGTCCCGGACGAAGTTCGGAAGTCGCGGGAGTTTGCAGAACTCTCCGCGGAATCAGCGAACGTGATGGCACTGGCGTTGTCCTGACGCAGGGCAAGGAATCATTTATTTTGCCGTCTTCAAAAACTCGTGTCACGGGTTTTCTTACCTTTGCGCTTCACCAGTCAGCCATGAAGTTCAATAAGTATTTCGTAATCGATTTCGATAGCACATTTACCAAAGTTGAAGCATTTGATGTCCTGGCAGACATCTCTCTAAGGGAACATCCCGATCGCGAAAAACGCAAGCAGCAAATCCACGAAATTACAAACCGGGGCATGGATGGCTCGATTTCCCTCCGTGAATCGCTCGAACAACGACTGCAACTCCTCGCTCCCTCACGCCAGCACCTCGGCCCATTAGTGCAGGAACTGAAGAGGAGCGTTTCAGAATCATTCAAACGGAACAAGGAGTTTTTCCAGAAATACTCCGACAACATCTTCATCATTTCAAACGGGTTCAAAGAATTCATCGAACCGATCGTCACCGAGTTCGGGATCAAACCGGAGAACATCCTCGCGAATGAATTCCGGTTCGACGAGCAGGGGAAGGTAATAGGCTTCGATGTCGACAATCCCTTATCTGCCAACGGTGGAAAGGTAGAACAGTTAAGGAAACTGAATCTTCCCGGCGATGTCTACGTTATTGGCGACGGCTATACGGACTACGAGATCAAACACGCTGGTCTCGCTAACAAGTTCTACGCGTTTACGGAGAATGTTGAACGTGAGAATGTCAAAAGTAAGGCCGACCACATTGCACCAAGTCTCGACGAATTTCTATATCTGAATAAATTGAATACAGCCACCTCCTATCCCAAGAACCGGATCAATGTTCTTTTGCTAGAGAACGTGCATCCCATTGCAGTCGAATTGCTAAAGGCAGAAGGCTTCAACGTTGAGACCTACAAGGCTGCGTTGTCAGAAGAAGAGCTTTGCGAACGCATCCGAAACGTGTCGGTCCTTGGAATCCGCTCAAAGACCCAGGTAACAGCCAAGGTTCTGGAGAATGCAAATCGCCTGATGACGATCGGGGCATTCTGCATTGGCACAAATCAAATTGACTTGCGCGAAGCGACGAAGAGGGGTGTGGCCGTTTTTAACGCACCATTTAGCAACACGCGGTCTGTGGTGGAGCTCGCAGCTGCAGAAATGGTTGTGTTAATGCGGAACATCGTCGACAAATCCGTTAAGATGCATCAGGGCAAATGGGAGAAGTCGGCGAAAGGAAGCTTTGAAGTCCGGGGCAAGATACTCGGGCTGATCGGGTATGGAAATATCGGCACGCAGCTTTCGGTATTAGCCGAATCTATGGGGATGAAGGTGATGTACTACGATATTGAAGAACGGCTTTCCCTTGGAAATGCGGTGCGGTGCAAGACGATGAAGGAGGTCCTGGAGAATGCAGATGTCGTGTCCCTTCACGTAGACGGACGGAAATCCAATGCCAACATGATCGGTCGCCAGGAATTCGACCTCATGAAGAAAGGCGTCATCTTCATCAACCTCAGCCGCGGCCACGTCGTGGATATCTCCGCCTTGAAGGAAAGTATCCTCGCGGGCAAGATTGCCGGATGCGCGATCGACGTCTTCCCACAAGAGCCTGCGAGCAACGATGAAGAGTTTATCTCTGAGTTGCGCGGTTTGCCCAACACCATCCTCACTCCACACATCGGTGGAAGTACGCTTGAAGCGCAGGAGAATATTGGAAATTTTGTTCCCGGAAAGATTATGGATTACATCAACACGGGCAGTACCTCCAACAGCGTCAACTTTCCGAATTTGACGTTACCAATTCTGGAGAACGCGCACCGTCTCATTCACATCCACAACAACGTACCTGGAATTCTGGCCCGTATCAACCAAGTACTCGCTGACACCGGCATTAACATCGTAGGTCAGTATCTGAAGACCAACGAATCAATCGGCTACGTGATCACTGACATCGACAAGAACTATGACAAAGAAGTGATCAGTCGACTCCGGGAGATCGAGCACACGATCAAGTTCAGAATGCTGTACTAATCAGGAAGGAAAAAGAACCCACTGGATTTGGTGAGGTGTTTCTGAACCTCATACCAGACAAGTTTTGAGCTGCCTTCCTTCGCAATCTTCTTCTGTTAACCTGCTTTTTGGGCGAGGCCCCGAGTAATCGGGGTGAGGCCTGATTTTGAAAGAACGCTTCACTCGGCAATTGTTAATTTGTTAGGTTCAGCAAACGTGTCCCAAATCCGAGTGGGATTTCTTTAGTACGAAGCTAGAAAAAAGGCTCCACACATCAATCTTGCTAAAATTGTATTTTTTCCGTAAGCATCTTATAGTTTTGCATCGCACTATGGAACATCAAGTTAACTTCACACCGGGGCCTTCCCAGTTGTACTTTACTGCGGCCGACCACGCCCGCCAGGCTTTTCGCGATGGAATTCCTTCCCTATCACATCGCAGCAAACAGTTTGAACAAATCAGCCGCGATGCCACCGAAGGTCTCCGCGAACTGTTGCGACTTCCGGATAGTCATTCAATTTTCTTTACCGGATCAGCAACAGAAATCTGGGAACGCATCTTCCAAAACCTGGTCGGAGAAACATCCTTCCATTTAGTCAACGGTTCTTTCTCCAAAAGATTTTATGAAGTCGGACTTCAACTGAATAAACGTGCGGAAAAAATTGAAGTTCCAGCGGGGCAGGGATTTGACGGCACAATACCTATCCCCAAAACCACTGAACTTATTGCCGTTACACAAAATGAGACGAGCACGGGCGTTTCGATTCCTCTCGACGTTATCGTAGAACTTCGACGGACGTATCCGGAAGCACTGATCGCTGTGGATGCGGTGTCCTCCCTTCCCTACCCCGACTTCGATCTGACCTCACTCGATACGCTGTTCTTCTCGGTCCAAAAAGGATTTGGCCTACCGGCCGGACTTGGCATCTGGGTCGTGAATGAAAGGTGCATCGCTAAGTCGGAAGCGCTGATGGCAGCGGGCGTTTCGACCGGGTCGTATCACAATATTGCTACGTTGCTCGCACACGCAAGGAAGCATCAGACACCCGAGACGCCTAATGTCCTCGGCATTTACCTGCTCGGGCGCATAGTGGCCGATTTTCTCAGAAGAGGTATTGACAATATCCGCAAGGAGACTGACTACAAAGCAGCCGTCCTGTACCATGCGCTGGAAAGCACGCCGGGACTCGAGGCATTTGTCGCGGATAAGAAATTCCGCTCGAAGACAGTGATCGTAGCGAATTCAGGAGCCAACACTTCTGACCTGGCCGCATTCCTGTCAACTCGTGGATTGCACGCAGGTGACGGGTACGGACCGGCTAAGAAGACACAGCTGCGTTTTGCGAACTTCCCCGCACATTCGAAAGAGCAGTATGAGCTCCTGGCGGACACGTTGAAGGAATTTCGCCGCTGACAACCGGGCCGTTAAACCTTTGTGCGGTGGATTTGTCAAAGATTTCAGGTTTGGAACTTGACTAATTGGAAGACCACGAACTTCTTCAGAAGATTCAGAACCCGGCGACGCAAAGCTACGGGTTCAACCTCCTGGTGCGTAAGTACCAGCAGAGAATCTATTGGCTGATTCGCAAGATGGTGATTGATCACGATGATGCCAATGATCTCACCCAAGAGGTCTTTATTAAGGTGTACAACCACCTGCACACGTTTCGGAGCGACTCCCGGCTCTATACCTGGATTTACCGGATCGCCACCAACGAGTGCCTGAACTTCCTCGCGCGAAAGAAACGAAAATTCTTCCTCCCAATTGCCGATGTACAGCGCGAGCTGACGGACAAACTTACCGCTGCTCCCCACATGAGCGGTGACGAGGTGCAACTTCGACTGCAAAAAGCGTTGCTGCGATTACCGGACAAACAACGACTTGTTTTCAACATGAAATACTACGACGAACTCAGTTATGAAGAGATTGCAGCAATTACGAGTACCAGTGTCGGTGCCCTAAAAGCGAGTTATCACCTCGCAGTGAAAAAGATTGAACAATTCCTGGAAAATGATTAAACCTTCCCGACTGGGAATGATCTAACAAACATATGAGCCGACTTGACGATATTCCTAAAAAAAATTTCTTCCAGGTACCGGAAGACTACTTTCAACGGCTACCATCGGAGATTCAGATGCGCGTGGCTTCCAGGCGGCGATCGCCTGTCCGCATCATTATGCTTCGCTACGCACTTCCAGTCGTTCTGCTGGCTGCTGCTGTAGTTTTCTTTTATCGTCCCGGAACCGGAACGAATGCCGAGGCTATCCTGGCATCAGTCGATCCGGTTGAACTTATCGAATATCTTCACGATACAGGAATGAGCACGGACGAGATCCTGGAAAACGTTGAGCTGACTCCGGAAGAACTTGACGCGCTTGAAGATGAAGTGTACGTCGACACCAACTCCGAAACATCAAGACCATGAAACGCAGGCTGATAATTCTCGTGTTGTACTTACTCCCAATCGGGCTGGCAGCCCAGGATGTGGGACCTACCAACCCACGCGACCCCGCGGCGCGCGAAAAAATAAAGGCCGCTCATACCGCCTTCATCACGCAACAGCTGGGTCTGACACCTGAGGAGTCGGAGAAATTTTGGCCTGTGTATCGGGACTACAATGAAAAACGCCGAGACCTCCGCCAGGAGATACGCGCCGAGCGCAAAACGCAGATAAAGGACGAAGAAGTAATCGCGCGCGACCTCGAGTTAAAGCAAAAAGAACTCGACCTCGAACGGGAGTATATGACGAAACTCGGAAGAATTATTCCGGCGGAAAAGCTGGTCAAGTTGCGCGATGCTGAGTTCGAATTCCGCAGGCTTATTTTCAGACAGATCCAACAGCACCGTCGCCAGCGAAGATAGCGAGCGTGCTCTTAGATTTTTGAGATTAAAATCAATAATTTGCACGGAATAAACACTTATTCTATGCAACGGATCGCGCTCTCTGCAACGCTGATAATAATCGCTCTTACGTACGGTGCCGCACAGGATTTCCGCTGGCAGCAGCGAGTGGAATATGAAATGAACGTTCAGCTGGACGTCACCACGCACAAACTGCACGGCACACAAAAGCTCACGTACTACAACAACTCGCGTGACACCCTGTCAAAAATATACTATCACCTTTACTTCAATGCATTTCAGCCGGGGAGCATGATGGACGTGCGCTCCCGAACCATCGCGGACCCCGACCCACGCGTAGGTGACAGGATCGCGCACCTGAAGGATGATGAAATCGGTTACCAGCGCGTCCAGAGTCTTCGCCAGGACGGACGCGACGTGGCGTTCCATACGACGGGTACAATCCTCGAGGTCACGCTTAAGAAACCGCTGCTGCCGTCGACCAAGACGGTTCTTCAGATGCAGTTCGAGGCACAAGTCCCGCTTCAGATACGCAGGTCCGGTCGAAACAGTAAGGAGGGTATTGCCTATTCAATGACGCAGTGGTACCCGAAGATCGCGGAGTACGATCATCTCGGATGGCACGCTTACCCATACATTGCGCGAGAGTTTCACGGAGTATGGGGTGACTACGATGTAAGGATCACCCTGGATCCGCGGTACGTGGTAGGTGGCACCGGAGTTCTCCAGAACCCGGAACGCGTCGGACACGGCTATGAGAAACCCGGGACTACCGTCAAGCGCCCCGAGGGTAATCTTGTATGGCACTTCGTCGCGCGAAATGTCCACGATTTTGCGTGGGCAGCAGACCCCGATTACCAACACGAGATCGCACAGGTCCCGAATGGCCCCGAACTTCATTTCTTCTATCAGCCGGGAGATAAAACGACGGCTAATTGGACACGGCTGAAGGATTTTGCCGTGCACCATTTCCAGTTCATGAACGAGCGGTATGGGAAATATC
>JBIQJZ010000249.1:0-5140 GCA_044507115.1 Flammeovirgaceae bacterium
AAAAACAAACGATATGTCTTTTAGAAAAAATAAAAAAATCAACAACGATTTCTCCAAGATCACCATTAGCCTGGCTTCTCCGGAATCTATCCTTGAGAGCTCACATGGTGAGGTCACGCAGCCAGAGACAATCAACTACCGGACGTACAAGCCCGAGATGGGCGGGTTGTTCTGTGAACGGATTTTTGGTCCCGTGAAAGATTGGGAATGTCATTGTGGTAAATATAAGCGCATCCGGTACAAGGGTATCATCTGCGACCGATGCGGTGTGGAAGTCACAGAGAAGAAGGTCAGGCGCGAACGCATGGGGCACATCGAACTCGTGGTACCTGTCGCGCACATCTGGTACTTCAGATCACTTCCGAACAAAATTGGATACCTGATCGGACTTCCGACGAAGAAGCTTGACCAGATTATCTACTACGAGCGCTATGTGGTCATTCAGCCGGGTATGAAGGAAGAAGACGGCATCAATCGTCTCGATTTCCTCACGGAAGAAGAGTATCTCGATATTGTCGACAAACTTCCGCGCGAGAACCAGATGCTGGACGACAACGATCCGAAGAAGTTCATCGCGAAGATGGGCGCCGAGGCTCTTGAAATGCTGCTCGCCAGAACGGACCTTGATTCACTCTCTTACGAACTGCGCCACCAGGCAGCAACAGATACGTCACAGCAACGCAAAGCAGAAGCGCTGAAGCGCCTGAAGGTGGTTGAAGCATTCCGCGAAGCGAGGACACGCATTGAGAACAAACCGGAGTGGATGGTCATCAAGATGGTGCCCGTCATCCCGCCGGAATTGCGTCCGCTCGTACCGCTGGATGGTGGTCGTTTTGCAACGTCAGATCTGAACGATCTGTACCGCCGTGTGATCATACGGAACAATCGTCTCAAGAGACTCATCGATATCAAGGCTCCTGAAGTGATCCTGCGCAACGAGAAGCGGATGCTCCAGGAAGCTGTGGATTCGCTATTCGACAACTCTCGCAAAGTAAACGCGGTCCGTTCGGATGGAAATCGCGCGCTGAAATCTCTCAGCGACATGCTGAAAGGTAAACAAGGACGTTTCCGTCAGAACCTTCTCGGAAAGCGCGTCGACTACTCCGGTCGTTCGGTTATTGTCGTAGGACCGGAATTGAAGTTGCACGAATGTGGTCTTCCGAAGGATATGGCGGCGGAACTGTTCAAACCGTTTATTATCCGAAAGCTTATTGAAAGAGGTATTGTAAAGACGGTTAAGTCAGCGAAGAAGATCGTCGATCGCAAAGATCCGGTGATCTGGGATATTCTGGAGAACGTGTTGAAGGGACACCCCGTGCTGCTCAACCGTGCACCAACGCTTCACCGTCTCGGTATCCAGGCGTTTCAGCCGAAACTGATTGAAGGAAAAGCGATTCAGCTTCACCCGCTCGTGTGTACGGCATTTAACGCCGACTTCGATGGTGACCAGATGGCGGTTCACGTGCCACTTGGCCAGGAAGCGATACTTGAAGCTTCGCTGTTGATGCTGTCGTCGCATAACATTCTTAACCCTGCGAACGGCGCACCTATCACGGTACCTTCACAGGATATGGTGTTAGGCTTGTACTATCTGACAAAAGCTAGAAAGCATACGCCTGAGTACCCGGTTCCGGGCGAGGGCAAGAAGTTTTTCTCGGCGGAGGAAGTTATTATCGCGTACAACGAAGGCAAGGTGTCGAAGCACGCTGCCATCAAGGTTAGAGTTAATGTTCGCGACAAGCACACAGGTGCGATCGAATCCAAATTGATCGACACCGTAGTGGGTCGCGTACTGTTCAATCAATACGTCCCCGAAGAAGTTGGATTTGTGGATGAGCTACTGACGAAGAAGAAACTGCAGACTATCATTTCCGATGTGTTCAAACTGGCCGGGCTGTCGAAAACGGCGAAGTTCCTTGACGATATTAAGGATCTCGGATTCCAGATGGCCTATAAGGGAGGTCTTTCCATGGGACTTAATGACGTTAAGATCCCGGTAGAGAAGGAGAAACTTGTCGCTAATGCGCAGGAGGAAGTTGACGGTGTATGGAACAACTACATGATGGGTCTTATCACCGACAATGAGCGCTACAACCAGGTAATCGATATCTGGACCAGGACTAACACGCTCCTCACCAATACGCTGATGAAGCAGCTTGAGGAGGATCATCAGGGCTTCAACTCCATCTATATGATGATGCACTCTGGTGCACGCGGTTCCCGTGAGCAGATTCGTCAGCTTGGCGGGATGCGCGGGTTGATGGCGAAGCCTCAGAAGAACCTTGCTGGTTCTGTAGGGTCGATCATCGAAAACCCGATCTTGTCCAACTTTAAAGAAGGACTCGATGTATTGGAGTACTTTATCTCCACCCACGGTGCCCGGAAGGGTCTGGCCGATACGGCGTTGAAGACTGCTGATGCGGGCTATCTGACCAGGAGGCTGGTGGACGTGGCGCACGACCTTGTAATTACTGAGGCTGACTGCGGAACGCTTCGCGGACTGAAGGTTACGGCGCTCAAAGACAATGAAGATATCGTTGAGCCACTGTCCGAACGGATCGTTGGTCGCGTGACTGTACACGCTGTGTATGATCCATTGACGGATGAAATGATCCTCGATGCGAACCAGGAGATCACGGATGAAATCGCGAAGAAGATTGAAGAAACTTCTATCGAAGAAGTTGAGATCCGTTCGCTGTTGACATGTGAGTCGAAGATCGGAGGCTGTGCAAAGTGCTACGGCCGAAATCTCGCTACTGGCGAGATGGTTCAAACCGGTGAGGCTGTCGGTGTCATCGCGGCGCAGTCGATCGGTGAGCCAGGAACGCAGCTTACGCTTCGTACATTCCACGTTGGAGGTACGGCGTCGAACATTGCTGTGGAAGCGAATATCAAAGCGAAATTCCCAGGTATCGTCGAGTTCGAAGGTATTCGGGTCATCGGTACTACCGATAGCGACAACAAGCCTGTACAGGTTGTAATGGGTCGCACGGGTGAGATCCGGATCGTTGACAAAGAGAAGGGTCGTGTGTTGATCAGCAATAACGTTCCGTATGGTGCTTTCCTGAAAGTGAAGGAAGGGCAAGCCGTTGAGAAAGGTGACGAGATGTGTTTCTGGGATCCGTACAACGCGGTGATTCTTTCCGAGTTCGATGGGACTGTAGAATACGAGTCTATCATCGAAGGTGTCACGTTCAAGGAGGAGTCTGATGAGCAGACTGGTCACCGCGAGAAAGTGATCACCGATACGCGTGATAAGACGAAAAACCCTGCGGTTGTTGTCAAAGGAAAGAACGATGTGAAAGGATATAACATCCCGGTAGGGGCTCACCTTGCGGTGGATGAAGGAGAGAAGATCAAGGCCGGCCAGGTGCTCGCCAAGATCCCTCGCACGATGGGTAAATCACGAGACATTACCGGTGGTCTGCCGCGTGTTACGGAATTGTTTGAAGCGCGGAATCCGTCTAACCCGGCGGTTGTGAGCGAGATCGACGGCGTCGTGACCTACGGTGGAATCAAGCGCGGTAATCGCGAAATATTTATTGAGTCGCGTGATGGCGTTCAGAAACGCTACCTCGTGCCACTGTCGAAGCATATCCTGGTTCAGGATAACGACTTTGTGAAGGCAGGTCAGCCGCTATCCGACGGTAGCATTACGCCTTCGGACATCCTGTTGATCAAAGGCCCTACTGCAGTGCAGGAGTATCTGGTGAACGAGATCCAGGAAGTTTACCGCTTGCAGGGTGTGAAGATCAATGACAAACACATCGAAGCGATCGTAAGCCAGATGATGCAAAAGGTAGAGATCATCGATCCGGGTGATACGAATTTCCTCCCCGGCGAGTATGTAGATAAGTTTGTTTTCCGGGAAGAGAACGACGCGGTCATCGACAAGAAAGTTGTTGTCGACGCGGGCGACTCCAAGACGATGAAGCCGGGTCAGATCATCACCGCTCGGGAGTTCCGGGATGAGAATTCCGTTCTGAGAAGAAATGATCAGAAACTCGTGGAGGTACGCGATGCTCTGGCGGCCGTTTCAAGGCCGACCCTGCAAGGTATCACGCAAGCTTCACTGAAGACGGAGAGCTGGTTGTCGGCTGCTTCCTTCCAGGAAACGACAAAAGTCCTAAGCGAAGCTGCGATCCGCGGTAAAACCGACTGGCTGATGGGTATGAAGGAGAACGTGATTGTCGGACACCTGATTCCTGCAGGAACAGGTCAGCGCAGGTTCAACGATTTGATCGTGACTCACAAGGACGAGTACAACGCCCTGACGAGCCCAGAACCGCCGAAAACGAAGGAAAAAGAGCTGCAAGAGTAGGTTCAGGGTTCAAAGTTTAGAGTTCAAGGTTTGGAGACCTTGAACTTTAAGCTTTGAACCTTAAACTTTGAACCAATGGAAGAAGACAAAAAGAAGCAGGCCCCGCAGAACCAAATCAACATTGAGTTGACGGAGGAGATTGCGGAAGGGATATACTCGAACCTGGCGATGATCGCGCACTCGAACAGCGAGTTTGTGGTTGATTTCATCCGGTTGATGCCCGGCGTGCCGAAAGCCAAGGTGAAAGCGAGGATCGTGATCACTCCTGAGCATGCAAAGCGGTTTTTGGCAGCGCTCAAGGACAATATTGAAAAATATGAGGCTTCTTTTGGGCCGATAAAGAGAACCGAGGACATGCCCAAATTCCCGATGAACTTCGGGGGAACAATGGGTGAGGCGTAGGGGACCGAGGCTGGGTGCTAGGTTCTGGGTGCCGGGTGCCAGGAGGCGGGGAGCGGGAAATTGTCTATCGAGGATTTTGTAAGCTTTTAGACTTATTATACCTTTGCAGTCCTAAATTTCGAGAGGTTATAAATTTAACAATATAAATGCCTACCATTCAACAACTTGTAAGGAGAGGAAGAAAGAAGTTGACGTTTAAGTCAAAATCTCCCGCGCTTGATTCTTGCCCCCAGCGCCGGGGTGTTTGTACCCGTGTGTACACGACAACCCCTAAAAAGCCGAATTCGGCAATGCGTAAGGTGGCCAGGGTTCGCCTGACCAACAGCAAAGAGGTGAACGCGTACATTCCAGGCGAGGGACACAACCTCCAGGAGCACTCCATTGTATTGATACGCGGGGGCAGGGTGAAAGACCTTC
>JBIQJZ010000004.1:0-28082 GCA_044507115.1 Flammeovirgaceae bacterium
GAGAGATTATCGTCCGAAACATCGTATGAAAGAAGCGGTTGGCAAAAGAAACGTCTTTCTCGACGAATTCTTTATCAGCATCTTCTTCCAGAAGGATCTCAAAAAGATATTGGGCGCTGAGGTTGGCTTGTATGCTGACCGGTGCGGGTAGCGAAAACGTTGGTAGCGAAATGAACGTGCGACTTTCGTCGTCGCCTTTGTCGGCCGCCTGTTCGGTGTCAGCCTTCCCAATCGAGCTATTGTATTCGGGAGCAAGGTACTGCGAGAACACGATGGCCAATGCAAGGATGCTTCCCAGTATGATCGTGGCCGTACGTAGTCTCTCTTTCTTCATTTTCTTCCGAGCGGATACAAAGCTATGCAAAAGGTATTTTCGAAACAAACCTCCGACTCTGGGATTCAGCGTAGCTGGGTCTTCAGAAAGGCAACCAGCTGTCTGACGGCCTGTCCGCGGTGACTGACCTGGTTCTTTTCATCCATTGTCATCTCAGCCATTGTTTTGCTGTATCCGTCCGGCAGAAAGACTGGGTCATAACCAAAACCGCCGTTGCCGCGCCGGCTTTCGAGGATAACTCCTGACACAACCCCGACAAAGTTTCGGGGCTCTCCCATACCAAGAAGGGTAAAAACGGTGCGGAACCGCGCTTTGCGCTTACTTTTTCCTTTTAAGTTGGCCAGCAGCAAGTCGATGTTGTCGTCGCTGTTCCGCTGTTCTCCGGCGTATCTTGCGGACCGCACCCCGGGATCACCGTTCAGTGCCTCTACCTCAAGGCCCGTGTCGTCCGCGACGCAGGGGATGCGAAATCTCTCGAAAACATAGCTCGCTTTCTGAAAGGAGTTTCCCTCCAGGGTATCCATCGTTTCAGGGAGTTCTTCCCGGCAGCCGATATCGTCCAGGCTTAAAATGCGAAGATCAGGTCCGACGGCGGACCTGATCTCTTGAAGTTTGTGCTGATTATTACTGGCAATTACCACCATTTCCAGAGGTGTACGTCGCCCCAATCTTTTTTAATCTGACGTGAAACATCAGGTTGGCATTCGACGGAATATCGGGGGCGAATCCGTTATAGCCGTACGCCAGCCCGGACGGTATGTAGATGGTAGCCGAGTCACCCCGGTTCAGCAGGGGGATACCGATTCTCCACCCGTAGATGACGCCGGCGATCGGGAACGGAAAGTCCTCACCGTCGTCAAACTTCTGTCCGTTGCTCATTAGAAAGCCTGCGTAGTCAACGGTCGCACAATTGTCAATCGTCGGCTTCGGCGTGTCAGTAGAGTCGACGTGTACGACGTATCGTATGAGTCCGTCGACGTCCTGCTCTGCGTCGATGTTGTTGGCGGCCAGGTAAGCATCAATAGCGGCAAGATCTTTTTGAAGCTGTTCGGAAAAATCAGGGTAGTCCTCCGAATCATTCATCATACACGCGCTCAACAGCAACGAGAGCGCTACTGTCATGCTACCAACAATTCTAAATCCTGGAACAGCTTTCATCAATCTCTTCATCATATTTCAATTATTATTTACAACTCTGTGTCGCGTTGTCATACTCCCCTTTTACATCCAGCAGCGTCACATCGAAGATCAGCACAGCGTCCGGCGGAATTGCCGGCGGATAGCCACGTGGCCCGTAGGCTAGCTTTGATGGAATGTAAAACGTTCCGGAATCACCTTTGCCGAGCATGGCGACAGCGATCTTCCATCCCGGGATAACGCCGCTAAGCGGGAACGCGACCCGTTCCGCTTCCTGAAACACTTGCCCGGTTTTCATGAAGACGCCTTTGTATTTTACTTCAACGCAATCGTCCAATGTTGGCTTTTGTCCGCCTCCACTATTGTGGATAATGAACCGTACACCGCTGGTGTCAGCACCTGCTTCCAGGCTTTTTCCCGCCAGGTATTCGCCGATCTCGCGGGCTTCCGTAGTGTGCGTCCGTATTTCGCGCTTCTTCATCTCTTCGTCCATGTAAGTTTGGAATCCCTCCTCCGTTACAATGCTTCTCACCTTGATTGTGAATCCAAGTGTCAGTGTCGTATCCACCCCTGGTGGCACACGACCACCGCCCATACCGAAGTAGTCAACGATCGACATCTCAGCTCGCACACTGTCGCCTTCCGAAAGCTCCCTCAGCATCTGCGTCAATCCATCTTCATTGATCAGCTGACTTGAGTCTGCAATTTGCGCTGCCGCCGGTATTCCTTTTTCGAAAGTCTCCTGCCAGATGGAGTCGCCGGAATCCTTGAGTTGCCAGTCGAAGATGATTATCTCGCCGGTCTTTGGCACTTTGCCGGCGCCTGCTTCGATGACTGTATATTTCAGACCGCTGGGCGTTTCTTTTACATTTGAATTGCATGCCGTCAGAAGGACGATTGCTCCCAGGCAGGCCAACATGGATTTATTCATTGTGGTTTAGTTTAGACAGTGTAAAGCTTGTGAAGGTTGGAATACGATTAAATTAATCTGTTAGCAGCTGGGACTCGTACTCTGGTAGAAGACCCAGGAATTTTTTTAGCGTTTCATCGAAACTCAGGTTCGTCTGCCCGCCGGCCGCATTCTTGTGCCCGCCACCATCAAAGTGTTTGCGAGCCATATCGTTCACTGAAAAGTTTCCAAGCGATCGGAAGGACAACTTGACGTGGTCTTTTCTTTCGGAGATCAGCACGGCGAGTTTAACGTTCTTCACGGACAAGCCGAAGTTCACCAAGCCCTCGGTATCGCCGGTTTGAGAACTGTATCGCTTTAGGTCTTCGATTCTCAATGCAATGTATGCTGTGCGATATTCGGGAATAACATTCAGCTTTTCATTCAGAACGAATCCCATAAGACGCATTCTTTCCAGCGTATTGGTATCGTAAATCAATTTGCTTATGCGAGCCGGTTCGGCACCGTGACCTACGAGCGCCGCGGCCGTCTCGAAAACTTTCTTTGTAGTGTTCGAATGCCGAAAGCTTCCGGTATCTGTCATCAGGCCAGCATACAAACAATTCGCGATGTCTGCGTCAACCTTACTTTCTCCCTGAAGCTGGAGGATCAGTGCATAGACAAGTTCTGCCGTAGAAGCTGCAGTGTCATCCCATTGTTCAAAGTCAGCGAAATGCTCCGGCTCCAAGTGATGATCGATCAGCGCGGTCTTCGCGTTCGACTTTGCAACCATGTCACCGAGCTCGTTTATTCGCTTCAGACTGGAGAAGTCCACACAAACGACGAGGTCCGCCGTCATGATCAATGTCTCACACTCCTTTACCCTGTCCTTCGTGAATATAACTACGTCGTCGTTTCCGGGCATCCAGGCAAGGAAATCGGGGTAGTCACTTGGGGTTATCACCGTGACAGCGTGATCGTCTTTTCCGAGATAGCTGGACAGACCGAGAGCGCTCCCCAACGCATCGGCATCGGGTTTGAAGTGTGTTATGATGACTACCTTCCGCGGTACGGAAAGGAACTCCCTAAACGCCCGGATATTCTGCATAGGCCGAGTAAAATGAGCGGTAAAAATGGTGAAATTTTCCTTAGCACGACGGGATATTTTTCAATGTGCGCCCTTTCTGGCCTGCACTGTGTACTTTTTTTATATTTTTGCGCGAATATTTAGCGAAAACCAGACTATATGGCAGGAAATAGAACGTTTACGATGATAAAGCCCGATGCGGTCGGCGCGAATAACAGCGGTGCAATTATTAAAATGATTGAAGAAGCCGGCTTTCGCATTGTTGCAATGAAAAAGACTCGTCTTTCGAAAGAACGCGCAGGCGAGTTTTACGCGATCCACAAGGCCCGTCCGTTCTATAACGATCTTTGCGAATACATGTCCTCAGGTGCGATCATTCCGATGATTCTCGAGAAGAGCAACGCAGTCGAGGATTTCAGAAAACTGATCGGCGCAACGGATCCTCAGAAAGCTGAGGCTGGCACTATCCGCAACCTCTTTGCGAAATCAATCGAAGCGAATGCGATTCACGGTTCTGACAGCGATGAGAATGCAGTGATCGAAGGAAACTTCTTCTTTTCCGCACTCGAACAGTATCAATAAAAGCATTTGCTGACGGCGCTCATGGACCGAACAGACCGGGAGACTTCGTCGGTGGTGGAACTACTTTCAGGTGTCGGTAGGCGAGATCGGTTGCTTCGCGTCCCCGACTCGTGCGCTTGATATAACCTTCCTGAATCAGGAAGGGCTCGTACACTTCTTCTATTGTCTCCGCTTCTTCTCCGACTGCCGTTGCAATCGTTGTGATTCCTACCGGGCCACCCTTGAATTTTTCGATGATCGTTAACAGGATTCGGTTATCCATTTCATCAAGACCGTTGACGTCGACATCTAGCGCCTGAAGGGCCATCTCTGCGATCGTTCGGGTGATTGTCCCGTCACCCTTGATTTGCGCAAAATCGCGCGTGCGCCGGAGCAGGTTGTTCGCAATCCGCGGTGTGCCTCTGCTGCGTCTCGCAATTTCGAAAGCGGCATCGTCATCGATAGGTGTGCTTAGGATTTCTGCGGATCGTTTGACAATTTTTGTAAGCACCGATGCCTGATAATATTCAAGCCTGGCATTTATCCCGAAGCGCGCCCGCAGGGGCGACGTTAGCAGCCCGGCGCGAGTTGTGGCTCCGATCAGCGTGAATGGATTTAGTCCGATCTGGACAGATCTCGCATTTGGCCCCGTGTCGAGAAGGATATCGATCTTGAAGTCCTCCATTGCCGAGTATAAATACTCTTCGACAATTGGATTGAGCCTGTGAATCTCATCGATGAAAAGGACGTCGTTCGCTTCCAGGTTGGTCAGCAGTCCCGCGAGATCGCTTGGCCGGTCAAGAACTGGTCCCGATGTTATTTTGATATTCGATTGCAGCTCATTTGAAATGATGTGCGAGAGTGTCGTTTTTCCCAAACCTGGAGGCCCGTGTAGCAATACGTGGTCTAGTGATTCTCCTCGCTGACGCGCCGCCGAAACAAACACCTTGATGTTCTCTACAACTTTCTGCTGTCCGGTGAAATCGTCAAAACTCAACGGCCGCAATGCTCTTTCGATGTCCTTCTCGGTAGCATCCAGGCCTTCTCCGTCCCCTTGCAAATAGTCTTCTCGCATAATCTTCTAATTCGACGAAGGTACGAACGAAACCGATATTGTGCGCCGGCAACCCCAAGCTTTCAGCAACATTGTTGCATTTAGGATAAAATCTCTAAATTGCGGGCCAAAATCTAATTTGTGCGGGCAACCTCCTGTTTTTGTATCGCGCTCATGTGCCTCGCGTGGGGTGGACAGTGCTGCGCCGTTCCGGAACTTCTGGTTGCTGAAGGCAACACGATGGGCACTACCTATCGCGTAGTCTATTTTGACGAGCCTCTCAGGCGTGACTACTCGGCATCGATCGACTCGTTGCTGATCGCCGTCAACAAAGCCATCAATACCTACGATCCGTCTTCGGAGATATCCAGGTTTAATGGGAGTAAGCGGGGGATTCGCTTTGAGTCTAATCATCTCAGGGACATTCTCCATTACGCAAGACAGGTTCACCGTGCTTCAAATGGGTCGTTTGATCCTACAGTAATGCCGCTGGTAAATGCCTGGGGTTTCGGGCCGGCAACGGCGGGTGCACCGCGGCCGCGTGAGGTAGATTCACTCAAGTCACTCGTCGGATTTGATAGGCTCCGTATCACGAAGCGGCGGGTTCGCAAACGCGATGCGCGTATTCAACTCGACATGGGAGGGATCGGTCAGGGGTACGGGGCTGACGTTATTGTCCGGTTTCTAAGAGCTAAGGGTGTTCAGCACATGCTCGTGGAAGTTGGCGGCGAAGGTACTGCCTCAGGATGGAATCTCCGCCAGGATCGCGCGTGGACGATCGGTATACTTGACCCGAACTCCACTCCAGACAATCAATTTTTCAAAGCCTATGTGAAGCTTCGCGATCGGGCATTTACAACTTCGGGAAACTATTTCAATTACAAGGTCGTGAACGGTCGCAAGTATGGTCATTCTATCGATCCTGCAACTGGATATCCTGCTCAGCACTCACTACTGAGTGCGTCTGTCTTTAGCGATGAATGCACCGTCGCCGATGCGTGGGCTACTGCATTTATGGTGATGGGAATGGAGTCAGCTATTCAACACGTCACCACACGCAGGGATCTCGACGCAATCTTTCTGTACTCAGATGACGCGGGAAACATACAAGCATACATCAGCGACGGCATACGAGATAGTGTCGTCATGGAACAATAAACCAGCATATGGTTCTGAAACTTATCGTACTCTTTCTAACTCCCCTTCTGGCTGGTCTGGCAATCTTCCTGGTGCCGAAGGAAAAGTCGACCAACTACCGTATGCTCCTGGTGTTCGCGGGGTCGTACCTGTTCGCCATCACAGTCATTCATATCTTTCCGGAGCTGTATCGCCAATCGCGTGGTCTTGACTTGATCGGTTTATTTGTCTTGATCGGATTCTTCCTTCAACAACTCCTCGAGTTTTTTACCTCGGGTATTGAGCACGGACACCTTCACTCAGGAGAATCAACGCACGCACACCATCACAATCACCACCAGGCGTCAGTGTCATCACTCCTGTTGTTGGCGGCGCTGTGTATCCATGCGTTCCTCGAAGGTGGTATGCTCGCTGAACCGGTGGATGAACACCCTGTGTACGATTCACACGCAGTGCTTTTGGGTATCGCCCTTCACCGCGCGCCGGCTGCATTTGCGCTTATGACTGTGCTCGTGGCACACCTGCATTCGCGTCGCAAGGCGCTGCCGCATCTGTTCGGATTTTCACTCGCTGCGCCGGTGGGATTACTTCTTAGTAGCTACCTGACAAATGAAGCAATACTCACATCTACTGGCCTGATCTATCTTTATGCTTTGGTCTCTGGAAATTTCCTGCACATCTCAACGACCATTGTGTTCGAAAGCACACCGGGCCACCGATTCGACCCGAAGAAAATGGCGGTCGCCGTTCTGGGGGCCTTGGTCGCCGTATCGGTAGAGTACGTGCTATAGCGCACTTCAGGTCAACTGAAGATCAATGATGTAGTTGTCTGAAAAGCCGGAGAGGCCTGACGATTCGCCAAGTCTCCGTTCGACACCGTTAAGTCGCAGTAGCCACCGGCGCTTCAATGTGAAGAAGCGCTCGAGGTACGCGGGGGGCAAAGCGATACCAACAGGCTTGAGTGACACGAGGCGGAAGTTTTCGCGCGACCACGCTTTGAGTTGCGCCGGGCGGTAGTACCATGTTTTACCCAACGTGCCCGGAGTCTCATCGGGTGTTTCTTGCGAGGTGAGACGTCTGAAAGCCTTGCCAAACTGGAACCGCAGCAGAAAAAACATCGTCTCCCACGCGCAGAACCGCGGCATTACCACCGCCACAAATCGCCCACCCGGGTTGAGTAAGCGGGGAAGTTTTCGAATCAGCGACTTCAGCGAAGCGGGGTTGATCGAGTTTATTCCTCCGAAGTTTGAGAAGACCAGATCGAATTTCTTGTCAAACAGGTTTTCGTTAAAACTCTCAAGATCGAGGAAATGCGAACTGATAGGGCTCTGCATTGAGAATTGTTCCGCCTTCTTTTCAGTTATGCTCATGGTTTCGTTGCTGATGTCTGTTGCCATGATGTTCAGTTCCCGATCTGCAAAAAGGACCGTATCTTCGCCGGAGCCACAGTTCAATTCAAGCATTTCGAATCCGCGAAGTTCGGGTAGGATATTGTGAATGTACTGCCAGACGCGCTTGCGTTGAAGAAGGCTGATCGGGCTGTGCGCATAGAGGGAGTCGTAAGGCGAAGCGATATGTTCGAATGGCATTCCCATGTGTTAAACCCTGATTTGTATTCTGTCGACAATATAACGCAAAGCGGTTGCCGCGGATTGTCTTTGGTTGCACCTGCTAGGCTTCCCAAAAAATTTGTGCCGGACGAAGTCGCTAATGCCGCTTTCGCAACCAAAAACTTGTCTTTCTGTCAAAACAATTCAATATTCGCCTTCCTGACCGCAGTCATGCAGCTAAGGCAATGACACACCATTGAGGAACTAAACACCACAGCTTAAATCATGAAAAGAATAACATCTATCGAGGAGTATCACGAGCAGTATCAAAAAAGTATTGAAGACCCGGAGGCATTTTGGGCAGAAGTCGCAAGCGAGTTTACGTGGCGGAAGAAATGGGACAAGGTGCTTGAGTGGGATTTTCACAAGCCAGAGATCAAGTGGTTCCCTGGCGCGAAGCTAAACATTACAGAAAACTGCCTGGATCGTCACCTTCCGGCCAGGGCAAATGATACGGCGATCATCTGGGAACCCAACGATCCCGGGGATGCCGCCCAGCATATTACCTATCAACAACTCTTTGATGAGGTGTGTCGCACAGCAAATATGCTGAAGGCGCAAGGTGTTCGCAAGGGAGACAGGGTATGTATCTACCTTCCGATGATACCACAGCTGACTTATACGATGCTGGCGTGCGCGCGGATCGGAGCGATACACTCCGTTGTCTTCGCCGGGTTCTCTTCACGATCGCTCTGCGACCGGATCACAGATGCTGGATGCGAAACTGTTGTCACTTCTGATGGTGGCCTCAGAGGTGAAAAGACCATCAATCTTAAGGGCATCATGGATGATGCACTGGAGAAATGCCCGCAAGTTAAGCGAGTGATCGTATATCAGCACACGAAGGCGGATATCCCGATGAAGCCGGGTCGCGATGTGTGGTGGCATGATGAAATTGCAAAGGTTGATGCGACCTGCGGGGCAGAGGAGATGGATGCTGAGGACATGCTCTTCATACTTTACACCTCTGGGTCAACAGGCAAGCCTAAAGGAATGGTTCACACCTGCGGTGGCTACATGGTGTTTCTGAATTACACATTCAGGACAGTGTTTCAGTATGAGCCAGGTCAGATCTACTGGTGTACGGCAGACATTGGATGGATTACCGGACACTCGTATATAGTATACGGTCCGCTTTCCGCCGGAGCCACGAGCGTCATGTTTGAAGGTGTTCCTTTTTGGCCCGACGCCGGTAGGTTCTGGCAAGCCGTTGAGCGACACAAGGTCAATATTTTCTATACCGCGCCGACGGCAATTCGTGCTCTTCAGAAAGCGCCGCTAAGTTTCGTGGAAAAGTACGACCTGTCCTCGCTCAAAATATTGGGAACGGTCGGGGAGCCTATCAACGAGGAAGCGTGGTACTGGTACGACGCAAATGTCGGAAAAGGCAAATGTCCGGTGATCGATACCTGGTGGCAAACCGAAACAGGAGGATTCATGATTTCGCCTATTGCCCACGTCACTAAACTGAAAGCGGCACACGCTACGTTTCCGCTGCCGGGTATTCAGCCCGTCATCATGAATGAGAGCGGACTGGAAGTAAAGGGTAACAAGGTCGAAGGCAAACTGGCTATGAAGTTTCCCTGGCCGGGTATGGCGCGAACGATCTACGGCGACCACCAGCGATTTAAGGACACTTACTTCTCGACGTTCCCTGGCAAGTACTTTACCGGCGATGGCTGCAAACGGGATGAAGAAGGATACTATCGGATTACAGGCCGAGTTGACGACATCATCATCGTCTCCGGCCACAATCTTGGAACCGCGGAGATCGAAAGTGCGATTGACGAGCACAGTGCTGTATGCGAGACCGCAGTGGTCGGATTCCCGCACGATATAAAAGGCCAGGGTATCTATGCTTTTGTAATCTGTTACGAGAAACCGAAAGAAGAAGAGCAGCTGCGGAAGGAGATCGTGGCCGGGGTGTCCAAGTTGATCGGTCCAATTGCAAAGCCGGACAAAATACAGTTCGTTAGTGGACTTCCGAAGACACGTTCCGGGAAGATCATGCGGCGGATTCTTCGCAAGATCGCCGAAGGTGAAGCGGATAGTCTGGGTGATACTTCTACGCTACTCGACCCGAGCGTTGTCGACGAGATAAAACAAGGCGCGTTGTAGAGCGAGCGGTACTACATCTTCGGGTGGTACCCGAAATTTGACGATTGACAGACTTTATTGAGTGCGCGTCGGGAACACGTCGGCAAAAGTATTTAGCTTTGCCTTCTGCGAGGTAACATCAAGACAGCGTACGAAGTAAAATGGGCAAGAACCGGCTGCACGATTCTTTTTTGCTATGTGTCATTATTATTGTCTGCCTGCTGGTACTCTCGGTTATTCCGCGGTTCTCCTTTGAATTGCTGACGTTCAAACGCGTCAATTTGCTCTCCGACATCACGCTGGAGCAGATCGATAGCGTCGAAGTGGCGTTTACCGACTCGCTTGTTGCGAAACAAGACTCCGTGATACAGCTGGTCAAAGAGGTCTGTCCTCCCGGGCTTACCTGTATCGAAGACTACAGTGGCGATAGTACTGCGATGCAGAAGTTTCACGCAGCTCTTTCCGAGTTGGCGCAGAAGCCCAGGCCGGTTCGCATTGCTTTCTATGGTGATTCCTTTATCGAGGGGGATGTTTTTTGCGGCAGCTTCCGTGATTCGTTACAGGCGGCGTTCGGAGGACAAGGAGTCGGATTCGTGCCGATCACGTCAGGAGTCGCTGGCTTCCGCAATACGATAAGGCACTCGTTCGACAACTGGCGCTCCAGCAATCTCATCACGAGAACGGATTCGACGGCAGAGTACGGACCGGCAGGCTACTGCTTTGTGCCCCTCGAAGGCAATTGGGTGGAGTATCGCCCCACACGGCGCAGATTCCTTCAGGAGTTTCATACTGTAAAGTTGTATTACAAAAATTACAAAGAGGCGGCAGTCAAATTCAGCCTGAACCAGGACACTACACAACGTGTCGCACGTCTAAAGAAATCGAACCAGCTTCAGGAATGGGTACACCGCGGCAGAAGGATGAAATCGATCCGATTTACGTTCGAACCGTTCGACAGTCTGCAATTGTACGGGGCAAGCTTTGAGGATGGCCCCGGGGTGTACGTCGACAATTTTTCACTGCGTGGAAATTCTGGGATCAGCCTCACTGGCATCAGTCGAAACATGCTGAGCAAGTTCAACAGCTATCGCAACTACAAACTTGTTGTGCTGCAGTTTGGGTTAAACATGGTGGTCGAAGATTCGCTCAACTACCGCGCTTATGTGAAGCGAATGGTGCGAGTGGTCAATAATATGAAGAAGGCGTTCCCACAAGCGAGCTTCCTCCTGCTAAGTGTTAGCGACCGCAGCAGCAACTCGCGAGGTAAGTTTGAAACCATGAATGCCATCCCTGCAATGCGCAACGCACAACGTATGATTGCCCAGGAAACGCAAATTGCCTTTTGGGATCTGTTCGAGGCGATGGGGGGTGAAAATAGTATGGTTAGGTTTGTAACAGCCAAGCCGGCGTTGGCCGCCAAAGATTACACACACCTGAATCATAGCGGAGGTGAAAAGGTCTCCAACGAGCTGGTCAGAAGCCTTCTTCATAGTTATGAAGAATACCTGGAAAAACATGGTAAGAAATTGTAGGCGGCTCAACCTTTGGGATCCACATGCGGCCGTCCTGCGCTGGGTGATTTTTTGTGCTGTCATTGGCATTCAAGGCCGCAATCTTTCCGCTCAACCCATTTTGTCGACCTGCCCCGCGTATGGTCTCGAAGTGGAACACGACAACGTTATTCACAACGCCGGCCATCTCGACGCGTTCCTCGAGAAGTTGTACCAATTACATCAAACGGGGGAAGGCCACGTGAATATCGTGCACGTTGGCGATTCGCACATTCAGGCAGACTATATGACAAGTGTTGTGCGGACCAGTTTCCATCGGGATTTTGGCAACGCGGGAAGGGGACTTATCGTACCGTTGCGCGTAGCTGGCAGCAATGAGCCCAACAACTATCGCACGAGTACAAAATCAACCTGGCGTTCCAAGCGATGTGTATTTCCGGATCAGCCGCTTCCGATCGGTATTGGTGGAGTTACCATCGAGAGCATAGACCCGGAAGCAAACCTGCAGATTGTTGTGAACGATCCACTGGTCGACTACTCCTTCAATGCTTTAACACTGTACTTCCAAAAGGATGATTCCAGTTTTGATTTTGCTCTCTATGATCCTGAGGGCAATGAACTTGGACGGATAAACGCTGCCGAAGAAGATACACTCGTGAATCACTCGCGCCTCACATGGGACAATCACGTCAAGGCCATTAACATTCGCAGCGTCATGAGCCACGTGGGCCAGAAACGTGCGATTATATACGGTGCCATCTTAAACAGCTCGCGCGCCGGTGTGTTCTATCACACGATAGGCGTTAATGGAGCTAAGTATAAACACTACAACGCGGCGAAGTACTTTGCTGACCAGACTGCAACCCTGAATGCCGACCTGTTTATTATCTCGCTAGGCACAAACGAATCGGCAGGGTATCCCTATATGGATAGCGGATTTCCGACGCACATAAATGATCTGCTGACCACATTGCAAACCAAAAACCCGGGAGCCGCCTTCATCCTGGTGACGCCACAGGATGTCTTCCGGAAACGCAACAAGCCCAATCCGGGGATACGGGATATCCGCGATCGCGTGCTCCGTTACGCAGTCGAGAATGGCCTTGCCTTTTACGATCTCTACCGGGCGATGGGTGGCGAACATTCCGCGCAGCGCTGGGCCGATAACGCTTTGTTAAGCCGCGATGGTCTGCATCTTACACGGCAAGGATATGAGTACCAGGGGTACCTCTTTTACAACGCCCTGATGAAGAGCTACAACGGTTATGTTCCCGATCGACATCCATAAGCTGAAGGATATCTTCCTCTATAATCCGGAGGAGCCGCTGATATTCAACAGCGGGCTCTTCATGTTTCTGTTCACCGCGTTCCTGTTCATCTACAAGTCACTGAGCCACACGGATCGGCCCAAGCTGATCTTTGTTACTCTCTTCTCACTCTATTTCTATTACAAGTCGAGCGGACTATATTTTCTGCTTTTGATCTTCGCGACAGGCATTGATTTCACGCTGGCGAGACTGATGTATGAATCCCAGGATCCGTGGCGTCGGAAGTTATTTATTGTGTTGACCCTGGTAGTTAACCTGGGAATGCTTGGGTACTTTAAATACACAAATTTTATTCTTGGTAGTTTTTTCTCTCTGGCGGGAGCTGAATTTCAACCGCTCGATATATTCCTGCCGGTAGGGGTGTCATTCTTTACATTTCAATCTCTTAGCTATACGCTCGATGTGTATCGCGGGCATTTGAAGCCGGTGGATAGTATTTTGGATTACGCGTTCTTCGTCTCGTTCTTTCCGCAGCTCGTTGCCGGTCCGATTGTGCGGGCGTCAGACTTCCTGCCACAAATCCACAGACCGACGCTTGTGACATCGGAGATGTTTGGTCGCGGAGTATTCCTCATCGGATGTGGCTTGTTTAAGAAGGCGGTGATCTCCGATTACATCAGTACCAACTTTGTCGACCGGGTATTTGATGCACCGTCGCTGTACTCGGGCATCGAAAACTTGTTTGCTGTTTACGGGTATGCGCTCCAGATATACTGCGATTTTTCGGGATACTCCGATATGGCCATCGGGATAGCATTGCTTCTGGGTTTTCGATTCCCGCTGAATTTTGATTCACCTTATCAGTCCAGGAACATTACCGAGTTCTGGCGCCGCTGGCATATTTCGCTTTCGACATGGCTGCGCGATTATCTCTATATCTCGCTTGGCGGGAATCGGAAGGGAGAGAAGAGGACCTACCTCAATCTTATGATCACCATGTTGCTTGGAGGGCTGTGGCATGGAGCATCCTGGAGGTTTATAATCTGGGGCGGCCTTCATGGTCTGGCACTTGGTGTTCACAAATTCTACCGCGCCCGGCTGGTGAGGGTTGAGAAAGCTCCCAGCGTTTGGCGCGATTTCCTCAGAGTCTTCGTGACTTTCCATTTTGTCTGCTTTTGCTGGATATTTTTCCGCGCAACTGACATGGTCACCGTGGGGGAGATTCTGAATCAGATATGGTTTCATCTGAGCCCCGGCCTTCTATTCGAATTCGTGGGTGCCTATAAAATGGTTTTCATGCTAATGGTGATCGGCTACGTGCTACACTTTATGCCCCGGGATGCTGAGATTGCCGCGCAGGAATCTGTCACGAACATGTCTTTGGGAGGAAAAGCGGCGTTCATGCTCGCCGTCATCATCCTTGTGATTCAAACAAAGTCAGCTGGGATACAGCCGTTCATCTACTTCCAATTCTAAGAGTTGTGCGCTCGCTGCAGGTAGTCAATTCAGGTCGTAACTGAACTCCTGCCCAATCATCTTCTTAATTTCATCTCGTGTGAGTGGCTTGTTGAAGTAATACTTAATACCGAGTTCTTTAGCGCGTGCGAGGTCTCCTGGGTCGGCAGAGGAAGTCAGAACAACAATGGTAATGGCATTTTTTTCCGGTAGGTCCATCAGGGCGAACGCTTCGATAAACTCGTAGCCGTTCATGATGGGCATGTTCAGGTCCAGGAAGATGATGTCCGGTCGCTGGACGTTCCCTTTCTTATATTCTTCCAATAGCTCCAATGCCTGCTTCCCGTTAAGGGCAAAATGAATTTCGTTCGCCAGTCCGAGGGATGTAATAGTCTTCTCACTCAGAAAGTTGAAGATCTTGTCGTCGTCAACCAGCATTATATTCTTCTTTCTCATACCTCTAGCTTTTCGGAAAGTAAACGAAAATCCTATTTAAATATAAGAAAATTCCTGCGTTGCGCTGTTCGTATCAGATGGGCTGCCGCGTCAGCGGGAAAATTTCAGTGATTCAGTCATAAAAAAAAGCCCTGTCTTTGGACAGGGCTTAGGGGCTTAGTGTAGTCGTATCAGCTACCGCAGGCTTCACAGCCGTCCGGGTCATCGAGCGAGCACGACATGTCGGCGCGCTTCTGCTCGTAGTCTTGCGACTCGTAGTGAAGTGTCTGTTGAGCCTCCTTCGCCACCAATACTGCCGGTTCACCAACAGTGACTCGACTAGCAGCCTGTTCCGTTGCCGGCTCTTTCAGAGCAGACTTGTCAAGCGTGAACTTGATCGCATCGGCTGCTGCGGTGGACCTCAGGTAGTACATGCCGGTCTTGAGACCTTTCTTCCATGCATAGAAGTGCATCGAAGTAAGTTTTCCAAAATTCGGGTCCGTCAGGTGTATGTTCAGACTCTGCGACTGGCAGATGTACGCTCCGCGGTCGGCAGACATGTCGATGATTGCCTTCTGCGATATCTCCCACACGGTCTTGTAGATATCCTTCAGATTCTGTGGAATTTCGGGAATCGGCTGGACGGATCCGTTTGTCGCGATGAGTTTTTGCCGCATCGTTTCGCTCCAGAGGCCGAGGTCGATCAAGTCCTTCATCAGGTGTTTGTTAGCCACGATGAAGTCTCCCGAAAGCGTTCTCCGCGTGTACACGTTGGACGTGTACGGCTCGAAGCATTCGTTGTTGCCGAGGATCTGAGAAGTTGAGGCAGTCGGCATCGGGGCAACGAGCAGGGAGTTGCGTACGCCGTATTGTTTTACATCCTGCTTGAGTTTGTCCCAGTCCCAACGACCTGTCGAAGGAGTTACCCCCCACATGTCGAACTGGAAGATGCCTTTTGAAACCGGAGATCCTTTGAAGGTCTCGTACGGACCGTTCTTCCGGGCCTCTTCCATTGAGGCTTCCATCGCCGCAAAGTAGATGGTCTCGAAAATATCGCGGTTGAGACCGCGGGCTTCCTCGCTGTCAAACGGCATGCGCAGCAGGATAAACACATCGGCAAGGCCTTGGACGCCGAGTCCAATGGGGCGGTGCCTCATGTTTGAGCGGCGTGCTTCTTCGACGGGATAATAGTTCACGTCGATGACTTTATTGAGGTTGCGCGTAATGACCTTGGTGATCTCATAGAGTTTCTGGTGGTCGAACTTGCCATCTTCAGTCACGAACTTCGGCAATGCCAGAGATGCCAGGTTGCAGACCGCGACTTCATCCGGTGAAGTAAATTCCAGGATCTCGGTACAGAGGTTACTTGATTTGATCGTGCCGAGGTTCTTCTGGTTTGACTTGCGGTTCGCAGCATCCTTGTAAAGAATATATGGCGTACCCGTCTCGATTTGTGACTCGAGTATTTCAAACCATAGGTCCTGCGCTTTTACTTGTCTCCGGTATTTGTTTTCGCTTTCGTACTTCAGGTAGAGGCGCTCAAAGTCCTCGCCCCAGACCTCTGCCAATCCAGGTGCTTCGTTGGGGCAGAACAGCGACCACATTTCATTGTTTTCGACTCGTTTCATGAACAGGTCGGAAATCCACAAAGCGTAGAAGAGATCGCGGGCTCTGAGTTCATCCTTGCCATGGTTCTTCTTGAGGTCGAGGAAATCGAAAATATCCGCGTGCCATGGTTCGAGATAGATCGCAAAGCTGCCTTTGCGTTTTCCGCCACCCTGATCGACATAACGAGCCGTCATATCGAAGTTTCGCAACATTGGAACGATCCCGTTGGATGTTCCGCCGGTGCCTTTGATATACGACCCCTTCGCGCGGACATTGTGGATGCTGAGGCCGATACCACCTGCTGATTGCGAGATTTTGGCACACTGTTTCAGGGTATCGTAGATTCCGTCGATGCTGTCGTCCTTCATTGTCAGGAGAAAGCACGAGGAAAGCTGCGGCTTCGGTGTCCCGGCGTTAAAGAGCGTGGGTGTCGCATGGGTGAACCACTTCTCAGACATGAGGTTGTATGTTTCGATCGCCGCAGGGATGTCGGCGCCGTGTATCCCAACGGCTACGCGCATAATCATATGCTGGGGCCGCTCAACGGTTTTTCCGTCGATCTTCATCAGGTATGAGCGCTCAAGCGTCTTGAAGCCAAAGAAGTCATAGCTAAAGTCGCGGTCGTAAAGGATAGCCTGATCCAGTTCGGCGGCGTGTTCCTTGATAACCTTCCATGTTTCCTTGGATATCAGCGGCGCGTTTTGGCCGTTCTTCGGATCCACGTGCTGATACAGGCGTTTCATCGTATTGGAGAACGACTTGCTCGTCACTTTATGCAGATTCGACACCGCGATCCGTGCCGCAAGTTTTGCAAAATCGGGATGACGGGTCGTCATCGTCGCAGCAATCTCCGCGGCAAGGTTGTCGAGCTCCTGTGTGGATACACCATCGTATAGGCCATTGATCACCTTCATGGCCACTTCTACCGGATTGACGAACTTGGGATCGAGACCGTAGCAGAGTTTCTCTATGCGTGCGGTGATTTTGTCAAACTTTACTGATTCTCGGCGTCCGTCACGTTTTACTACAAGCATCTTCGAATAGGGTTGTAATGTAAGTCAGATAAAAAAGTAATTGAATGTACTCAAAAGTCCTCGTTCAAGGAAAACTTTGGTGAAGAATCTTTTTCGGTACTACCCATGACACCGGCCTTCTGGTATTCGGCCACGCGCTTCTCGAAAAAGTTCGTCTTACCACGCAGCGAAATCATATCCATGAAGTCGAATGGATTGGTTGCATTGTAAATTTTTGTTCCTACCAACTCGTTTACGAGGCGGTCTGCGACGAACTCGATGTACTGGCGCATCTGCTCGGCATTCATGCCGATAAGGTTGACCGGCAGGGCGTCCGTTACGAACTCTTTTTCTATCTCCACAGCGTCTTTTATGATCTCAATAATGCGTTCTTTGGGAAGCTTGTTTACTACGTGCTGGGTGTAGATATGGCACGCGAAGTCGCAGTGCAAACCTTCATCCCGTGAGATTAGTTCGTTGGAGAAGCTGAGACCAGGCATCAGCCCGCGTTTCTTCAGCCAGAAGATCGAGCAAAAGGATCCCGAGAAGAAAATGCCTTCCACGGCAGCGAATGCTATGAGCCGCTCAGCGAAATTGCCCTGGTCGATCCAACGCAGTGCCCATTCGGCTTTCTTCTTGACGCAATCCATCGTCTCGATGGCATTAAAGAGCTTGTCCTTTTCCTTCGGGTCTTTTACGTACGTGTCGATGAGCAGCGAATACGTCTCCGAATGGATGTTCTCAATGGCGATCTGGAATCCATAGAAGAATTTCGCCTCGGTATATTGAACTTCTGCGACGAAGTGCTCCGCCAGGTTTTCATTGACGATGCCGTCACTCGCGGCAAAAAAGGCGAGGACATGCGTGATAAAGTGACGCTCTCCGTCATTCAGATTTTCCCAGTCGCGAAGATCATGGCTAAGATCAATCTCCTCCGCCGTCCAGAAGCTCGCCTCGGCTTGTTTATAGAACTTCCAGATGTCGTGATGGACAATCGGAAACAATACGAAACGGCCTTTGTTCTCTCTTAAAATCGGTTCTTCACTCATGGATGCTTGGCTCATAATGCGATGGTTTTAAGGTTAACAAAATATTCTAGCAGATAACGGCTATTGCCCTCACCTGATGTCGTTCCGAAATTTGGCCTGGCTTGCGAAGTAGAGTGAATTCCTACCCCTGTCAGCGTCAAGTGTACAAATGAAAAAAATCAAAGGGATAATTCAAAAAATGCGATTGGACGCTGATTTCGCACTTTGTGGAAAACTTGTGGATGCTTTGTGGAATTATAAGTGATTGGGCAATAGCTGATTAAAAGCCTCGTTCTTCGACCAAAGGTTTCGATTGGTTTCCGCCCTGACGCGAAAAAAAATATTTTTCAGGCCGAAAACCCACCTCCGGGAAGAAAAAATGAAACCGGGGTGTAATTTGAGATCAGATTTTCTTACCTTTGCAGTCCTATTTTTCAAGAAGCTTATGTACGCAATTGTAGACATTGCCGGGAAACAGTTCAAAGTGGCTAAAGATCAGTACATCTATGCCCCGAAATTGGAAGGAGAAGCAGGCGAATCCGTGAGCTTCGACAATGTCCTTCTGGTGGATAACGGGGGTTCGATTGATATTGGCGCCCCTACTGTTCAAGGTGTTAAGGTTTCAGGGAAGATCCTGGAACACGTGAAAGGCAACAAAGTTATTGTCTTCAAGAAAAAGCGCCGCAAGGGCTACCAGGTGAAAAATGGCCACCGCCAGCAATTCACCAAGGTTCAGATAGAAAGCATTGGTTGATCGTATAATCAGCAAAATTAGTTAGAAATGGCACACAAGAAGGGCGAAGGTAAAGTAAAGAACGGTCGCGAATCGGAAAGCAAACGTCTCGGTGTTAAAGTATTTGGAGGTCAAAAAGTGATTGCCGGCAACATCATCGTTCGCCAGCGCGGCACGAAACACCATCCCGGCCAGAACGTCGGTATGGGAAAGGATCACACCCTTTTTGCACTGACTCCGGGTGTCGTCGTTTTCAAAAAAGGTCGTGAGAACAAATCATTCGTATCTGTTCAGCCAATCGCTGAAGCATAACCTCACTTCATACATGAAAGAAGCCGGCTCATAAGAACCGGCTTTTTTTATTGCCCGTCTACAGTAGTTTTGCACCCACATGACACTTGAGAATCAACTGCTGCTTCAGGCAGCGCGTAAGCAACCCGTCGACCGAACTCCGGTGTGGTTGATGAGACAGGCGGGCCGCGTACTTCCGGAATACAGAAAGGTGCGCGAAAGCGCCGGAAATTTCAAAACCCTCGTCAAGACTCCCGAACTGGCTGCGGAAGTCACCATCCAGCCTGTCGATATTCTCGGCGTGGATGCCGCCATCATATTCTCGGATATCCTGGTCATCCCGGAGGCGATGGGCCTGAATTATGAGATGGAGGAGAATCGCGGACCTGTCTTTCCGAAGACTATTACTTCTTCTGCTGATCTAGACCTGCTGCACGTAGCGGATGCGGAAGAACTGTCATACGTCACCGACGCAATCACATTGACCAAGCGCGCTCTCAATGGCAGGGTTCCCCTCATCGGGTTTGCCGGCGCACCGTGGACAATCTTTTCGTATATGATCGAAGGGGGCGGGAGCAAGACATTCAGCGCCGCCAAGAAGGTGCTCTACACCCAACCGGATTTTGCACACCGCCTGCTTGACATGATCACCAGTAGTACAATTAACTATCTCCAGGCTCAGGTGAAGGCGGGTGCTGACATTGTCCAGATCTTCGACTCATGGGCGGGAATGCTGAGCCCGGACCAATACCAGACTTTCGCATTGCCTTACATCTCACGCATTTGTGAGGCTGTCGACAGCGTACCAAAAATCGTGTTTGCCAAAGGAGCTTTCTTCGCCCGTGGCAAGATGAATGATCTGGCATGCGATGTTGTTGGGCTGGATTGGAATATGGACATCGCGGAGTCGAAGAACCTCGTTCCGAACAAGACACTGCAGGGCAATCTCGATCCCTGCGCGCTATACAGCTCTTTCGATGACCTTCGTCGTGAGACGAAAAAGATGCTCCAGGCATTCAGTGGTCATCCTCACATCGCTAATCTCGGGCATGGATTGTATCCGGATACGAGTGTCGACAAGGTCAAGTGTTTTATCGATACGGTTAAGGAGTTTCGGGCGTAGCCGTTCACATCGCATACGCGTACTCACTCACTTCGTAACGACTTCACCGGGTCGGCTATGCCAGCCTTGATCGATTGATAGCTAACGGTCAGCCAACCGATCACGAGAGTGATTAGCCCGGCAATGATAAACACGCCTGCCCCCAGGCTGATACGATATGCGAAATTGCTAAGCCAGTTATCCATGACATACCACGCCAACGGAGTAGCGATCACAAACGATAGGGCAATCAGTTTCGCGAAATCCATCGACAACAGAAAAACGATGCTGCCGGTAGACGCTCCTAATACTTTTCTGATACCGATCTCTTTGGTCCGCCTGCTTGCGGTATACGAAGCAAGACCGAATAACCCGACACAGGCGATGACAATTGCCAGAACGGCGAACATGCTGAACGTCTGGCCCGCGCGCTTTTCATTTTCGTACTGAGCTTTCAGATTTTCGTCAAAGAACATGTACCTGAAAGGTTGTCCCGGGGCCATTCCATTCCACACATCTGCGATGCCCGACACGGCGGCTGCCAAATCCTCATTCTTGATCCGGGCAAAGGCGTATGTTGCTCCACCCTGGAAGCTTTCAGAACTTCTCACGGTAAGCGGCGTAATCGGGTTGTGAAGGGATTCGAAATTGAAATCCCGAAAGACGCCGATGATCCTGAGTTCGACACCATCATCGCTTCTCAAGGTCTGGCCTACTGGATCAGTGATGCCGAAAGTTCTGACGGCCGTCTCATTGAAGATGACTGCCAGGGAATCATTAGTGTCGGTTGAGAAATTTCGGCCAGCGACGAGTTCAAGTCCCATGACATCTGCGAATCGATCATCAATTACAATGCTTTTTGTGGTGAGCCGTTCGGTTGAGCCCTCAGTGGTCCATTGTTCTCCAAAGACATCGCCGAGGCGATTTCCTCCTGGAACGATGAATGAGCCGGCTGCGGCCTCGACGTACGGCAAGCGCTCGAGCTCGTCCAGAAACGTTTGCGTCTGGTTCTGCTCTAGCGCGAAGAGTCGTTCGACGACGATGAACTGGTCTCTCTTGTACCCGAGCGATTTGTCTTGCATGAAGTGCATCTGGCGCGAGATAACAAGTGTACTCGCGATCAGTGCTATGGATACGATGAACTGGAAGGCGACGAGTCCGTTGCGAAGCGAGCTTCCTTTTGTGTTTCCTGTGAACGCGCCCTTCATAACCGAAACAGGATTAAACGACGATAAGATGAACGCTGGATATGCACCAGCCAGCAAGCCGGTGAGGAGTGTAATACCGATCAGTACAATAACGAGTCGCAAGTTGAGTGTAATACCGACGGATTTTCCGGTGGCTTGATCGAAGTACGGAAGTGCCGAATAGATAATGATCACGGCCAGCAGCGTTGCACACGTCGTGATCAATAGTGATTCAAGCAGAAATTGGCTGACCAACTGCCACTTTACTGAACCCATCGTTTTCCGCACGCCGACTTCTCTTGCGCGTTCGACGGATCGGGAGATGGCGAGATTCATGAAGTTGATACATGCGATCACGAGAATCAAAACGGCGATGCAGCCAAGGAAATAGACGTAGTTGCGATTTCCTCCCGGCTTGATGCTTCCTTCGATGAAGGAGGGGTCGAGGTGAATGTCTTTTACGTTCTGAAGAAAGTACCGGTAGTCGTTACCTGCTTTGCGATATTCAGCCCAGGAATTTCCGAACTGCTCCGCGGCGTACTTCTCGACCATGTCTGGAAACTTCGCCTCGAGCAACTGGGGGTCGGCGCCTGGTTTCAACTCCAGATAAATGCGTGTGCTGAAGCCTAGAAAGTTGGGACGGCCGTTGTGCAGAAAGTCCACGTCGTAGTTGAAAAGAAAGTCAAACTTCATGTGTGAATTCTCAGGGACATTCTCACATACTGCGCTGACGACATAATCTCTGTTGAAAATACTTAGGTGTTTGCCGACAGGCTCCTCATCTGAAAAATAGCGACGTGCGGTCTCCTCTGTGAGCACGATATCGAAGGTCTCGTCGAGTGCGCTGGCGGGGTCTCCCTTGAGAATCCGCAAGTTGAAGACGCGGAAAAAATTTGAGTCTGCGGCCATAATGAAATTCTCCTCGAAGTATTTCTCTTCCCCCGCGTTGTTGCGGTAGGTGACGGTGTTGTTCCCAAAAGGTCCACCCATCTTAACGACGGACTGCACCTCGGGGAAATCGGCCTGGATGACGTCGCCGAAAGAATAGGGGATGACCGCGTAATTGATGGAATAGGTTGGATACTTCCGCTCAAGTGTCACTTTGTAGAGGCGATCGCCATTCGTGTGAAATGTGTCATACGACAGCTCATCCACTACGTAAAGCGAAATCAGGACGCAACTCGCAATGCCGATGGCAAGTCCCAGAATGTTGATCACCGAATACACGCGCTGCCTGAGAAGGTTGCGAAACGCTACCTTGAGATAATTTCTGATCATATCCAATGGTTTAGCAAACTAGCCGGTTGCAATAGATATGCCACGGAAAAAGGTCACCGCGTGCCGGTAAGCGGCCTCCGTACAGGTGGCCTGTCCGGTTGGGGAATTTAACGTTCGAAAGCGGACGCTTGTGAGTGCTATGCCTCGAGCATTCTCAATAAGGTAGACAACCGTACTTTGAGTTGTCTACGGTCGACGATAAAATCGAGGAAGCCGTGGTCGAGGACAAATTCAGCGCTCTGAAATCCCTTCGGAAGATCTTTGCCGATCGTTTCACGAATCACGCGAGGGCCAGCGAACCCGATCAAGGCGCCGGGCTCGGAAATATTGAAGTCTCCCAGCATGGCATAGGATGCTGTTACTCCACCGGTTGTAGGATCGGTGAGCAGTGAAATGTACGGAATCTTTGCCTTGTCGAGTTGGGCGATCTTTGCAGATGTCTTGGCCATCTGCATGAGGGATAGTCCGGCTTCCATCATGCGTGCGCCACCGGAACGTGAAATCATGATGAAGGGCTTCTTCTTTTTGAGGCTGTGATCAATTGCACGGGCAATCTTTTCGCCGACGACTGATCCCATAGAGCCTCCGATGAAGGTAAAGTCCATACACGCAATGGTCACATCGAGGCCATTCATTTTTCCGTGTGCTGTGCGAACAGCGTCTTTTAGACCGGACTTCTCCTGAGATTCTTTTATCCGCCGGGGATACGGTTTCGAGTCCTTGAAGTTCAACGGGTCCGCGGATTCCATATTCGCGTCGAGTTCCGTGTACTTGTTGTCATCAAAGAGAACTTCGAAATATTCTTCCGAACCGATGCGAACATGAAAGTCTTCGTCTGGTACGACGTAGGCGTTCTGTTTTAGCTCTCGTGTATGAACGATTTTTCCGCCCGGTGACTTAAACCAAAGTCCGTCCGGGACCTCGCGTTTCGCCTCCGTCGGGGTGAGAATTCCTTTATCGCTGCGTTTAAACCAGGACATAGTCAGTATTAAATATTTTAAGCAAGCCCAATCGATGTGTCGAGGTAGACGTCCTGAATCGTGTTCAGAATTTCCACCCCTTCCTTCATGGGGCGTTGGAATGCTTTTCTTCCCGAAATCAGGCCCATCCCTCCTGCGCGCTTGTTGATCACGGCGGTGCGAATGGCATCTGCCAGATCGTCGGCGCCTTTCGATTCTCCGCCGGAACTAATAAGGCCCGCGCGGCCCATATAACAATTCAGTACCTGATAACGGCAAAGATCGATGGGATGGTCGGAACTCAGTTCTGTGTAAATCCTTTCATCAAGCTTGCCATAGCTACTTCCACCGGTGTTCAGTTCCCGGAACCCGCCCGTGTTTTCTGCGAGTTTTTGCTTGATGATGTCGGCCTGAATCGTAACACCAAGATGATTCGCTTGCCCGGTAAGGTCAGCGGAAACATGGTAATCCCGTTCTCTGGTCTTGAAGGCACTATTTCTGATGTAGCACCACAGGATTGTTGCCATACCCAGCTCGTGCGCCCGCTCGAATGCAGCAGCGACTTCCTGGATCTGACGCGTTGATTGGTCGGAGCCGAAGTAAATCGTTGCGCCAACCGCGACGGCCCCGAGATTCCACGCATCTTCAACGGATCCGAACATGATCTGATCGTACCGGTTCGGGTAAGTCAGGAGTTCATTGTGATTGATCTTCACGATGAATGGAATCTTGTGCGCGTATTTCCGCGACACCATCGCGAGCGCACCGAAAGTCGTCGCTACGGCATTACATCCACCCTCGATCGCCAACTGCACGATGTTCTCTGGATCGAAGTAGAGTGGATTTTTTGCGAACGATGCACCTGCGCTATGCTCAACTCCCTGGTCAATCGGAAGGATCGACAAATAACCTGTACCGGCAAGTCTTCCGTGACTGAAAAGGGTTTGCAGGCTTCGAAGTACTTGGGTGTTGCGATTTGTGGGGGCAAAAACAGTGTCCACAAAATCGGGTCCGGGGATGTGCAGCAGTTCTTTCTTGACAGTCCGGCTCTGGTGCTTCAACAGCGAATCGGCGTCTCGGCCCAGCAGCTCAACAATGTTTCTTGCCATCTGTTCTGGTTTCTGTCAGAAGGTGACAAAGTTATTAATTATTTAATTGACTGCTAACAATTGTTAGATCGAGCCCGAAAGTGTTCAGAAAAAAGAAAACCATCCCGTGGCGGGATGGTTTTATATGCGTTTTCTGCGGAGCCGTTAGATTTTCTCTTTAATACGAGCAGCTTTTCCGTGGCGGCCTTTCAGGTAAGTCAACCTCGCTCTGCGCACTTTGCCTCGCTTCAGTACCTCGATCTTGTCGATCGCTGGCGAAATATCCGGGAATATACGCTCGACGCCTACACCGTTTGACACCTTCCGGACTGTAAAGGACGCCCCGTTTCCGGTGCCCCGGCGCTGAATCACCGTCCCTTGGAATTGCTGGATCCTCTCCTTGCTACCCTCTTTGATCCTCACGTGAACATTGATGGTATCTCCGGCCTTGAATTCCGGCAGGGTTTTTCCCTCCTTGGTAAATTCCTGCTCCACTACTTTAATTAGATCAGCCATAATCCGATGCTTTTTAAAACGGACTGCAAATATAGGAAACAGGCGGGAGTTGGCAATGAGGGGACGCGAATTTCACTGACTTTCCGACTCTTTATCTAGTAGGCCCGGCCTGCGAATTCGGGTGCGTTCCAGGGATTGCTCCTGACGCCATTCTTCGATCTTCCGGTCATGACCGGAAAGTAGAACATCCGGAACTTTCCAGCCTTTGTATTCTGCCGGTCGGGTGTAGACAGGTGGGGCGATCAAGCCGTCCTGATATGAATCGCTCAGGGCGGACGTTTCGTCTGACAAAACCCCCGGAATTAGCCGCACAATTGCATCCGTTACAACCGCCGCGGCGAGTTCGCCCCCCGAGAGGACGTAGTCTCCGATGCTGATTTCGCGGGTAATGAGGTGCTCCCGAACTCGTTCGTCTACTCCCTTGTAATGGCCACAAAGCAGGATGATATTCTTTGCGAGGCTTAGGCGATTTGCGAGCGACTGTGTGAATTGCTCCCCGTCCGGACTCATATATATGATCTCGTCGTACGCCCGCTTGGATTTCAACTCCTCAATGCACCGGTCTATTGGTTCAATCATCATCACCATTCCGGCACCACCCCCATATGCGTAGTCGTCTACCGACTTGTGTTTGTCCAGTGCATACGTCCGCAGGTCAATGACGTTGACTTCGACGATACCCTTTGCCTGTGCGCGTTTCAGAATCGAATCTGAAAAAGGACTGTCGAGTAGGCGGGGCAAACAGGTAATAATGTCGATGTGCATCGGCGGTCAATTTGGGTCAGATATCGAGAAATCCCTCGGGCAAGGTAACGGAAATCTTCTTCTTCCCTTTGTTGACGCTGTCCACAAAGGGGCCGTTCAACGGTATCAGGATCTCGCGTTCGTCCTCCTTGACCGCAAGCAGGCGATTGGCCCCGGCCCGGACGATTTCTGAAACTCGTCCCAAGGTTCCGAGTTGGGTGTCAATAACTTCAAAGCCAATGATCTCGTCGTCGTAAAACGAGCCCCGTCCCGCCTTGGGGCGTGATGATTTCGGAAGGTACAGGCTGGATTTGGATATCTCGCGTGCTTTTTCGGGGGTGTCAACGTCTTCCAGCTTGAGAAATGCCCGGTTTCCCTTTAAGGAGATGGCTTCGACGAAGTACGGCAGTCGCTTCTGGCCAAACTCCACAAAGATGGTCTTAATCGTGTCAAGCCCGTCTCGAGCATCGGGTTCAAGCGCGATGGTCACCTCGCCCTTCAGGCCATGAGGTTTCATGATGAATCCGATCTTGTAATACGCGTCCGTCATGTCCCCGCTTAAAATGAAAATGCCAACGCTAAGCATTGGCATCTTCGATAGCTAACTTATTTACTATTTTTCTTACTCTGCCTTTGCTTCGTCTGCAGGTGCTTCTCCCGCTGCATCGGCTGGTGTTGTCTCTTCGGCAGCCACCGGTTCACTTTCTTCCGCAGGAGCTTCTGCCGGTGCTTCGACTGCTTCTGCCGCTGCTATGGCTGCTTCAGCTTTCTTGCGGATCGCCTCTGCACGCGCTTCCCGTACTTTGGATTCGGCTTCCTTCCGTGCGCGCGCCTGAGCTTCTTTGGTCTGCGCCGCCTGTTGGGAGCTGGCCTGTAGTTTTTCGTCCCTGACTTTCAGCCACTCATCCAGCTTCGCGTCGGCTTGTTCTTGCGTCAGCGCACCCTTAAGTACACCGATCTGGAGGTGTCTTCTGAGCATTACGCCGCGAGACGACAGCATTACGCGAACGGTGTCTGTGGGTTGTGCTCCCTGCATCAGCCAATGAAATGCGCGATCGTTGTTGATCTCAATCTTCGCCGGAACGGTCAGTGGATTGTACGTTCCCAGTTTCTCAATAAAGCGACCATCACGTGGTGCCCTGGCGTCGGCGACAATTACGTCGTACAGAGCCAGTTTTTTTCGCCCTCTTCGGGCCAGTCTGATCTTTACCATCTGTTAATTTTTGGATCTCGTCCGTTTTTAAGGACCGCAAAGATAGGGCTTTTATCACTTCTGTCAACTACATGGTCTGCGATTTTTCCCCAGCAAAGGGCGCATCTGATAATATTCGTGTATGCGGTTTATCGGTTTTTGTTATGAACACAGCGTTTTTTACCTTTACTGGATCACACCAAAAACATGGATAATTACTCGTATATATCGAATGCGGACGTTGGTTACGTAGACCAACTTTACCAAAGTTACAAGAAGGATCCGAAGTCAGTTGACGTCACGTGGCAGAAGTTTTTCGAGGGGTATGACTTTTCCTCCGCACGCTACGGGACTAACGGCGGGCCCACTACGGCCGACACGCTTTCGATCAAAGAGACGCAGGTCCGCAACCTGATTTTTACGTACCGCTCTTTCGGGCATCTCGCCTCAAAAACAAACCCTGTTCGCGACCGGCGCAATCACGGGGTCAACTTCGATCACAAATCGGTTGGCCTCACCGATGCAGACCTCGACACGGAATTCGACGTGGCATCGGAAATCAGCATGGAGCGTACCACGCTGCGGAAGATTATTGAAAAACTGCAGTTCCTGTATCTCGGGCCGATTGGCTGGGAGTATAATTTCATCGGCAATGATGAAGTCAGGAAGTGGTTCTTCCAGAAGTGTGAGAACGAGTATTATACATACAACCCGGGCCGCGAAGAAAAGAAACGCATCCTCGCCAAGCTGAACGAAGCGGTGGTTTTC
>JBIQJZ010000004.1:28092-34778 GCA_044507115.1 Flammeovirgaceae bacterium
ATACGAAATTCCTCGGGCAAAAGCGCTTTTCGATCGAGGGTGGCGAGAACACCATTCCTGCGCTCCAAACCATTATCAACCGCGCCGCCGATCTCGACGTGAAAGAGGTAGTAATCGGCATGGCACACCGCGGCCGACTGAATGTTCTTTCGAATATTCTCGGAAAAACATATGAGCAAATCTTCACCGAATTCGAAGGAAATGTCAGCCCAGATCTGACGATGGGTGATGGCGACGTGAAATACCACCTTGGTTACTCGTCCTTCATTACATCGCAGGCCGGAAAGAAAATTTATGTCAAACTTACACCGAACCCATCTCACCTGGAAGCGGTTGACCCGCTAGTTATTGGGTATACGCGCGGACAGATTGACGATGAGTACGCCGGGCGACTGAATGACGCCATGGCTGTGCTCATCCACGGGGATGCAGCTGTCGCAGGACAGGGCGTGGTTTACGAAGTTGTGCAGATGTCGGGCCTTCAGGGATACACGACGGGAGGAACGATACATTTTGTTATCAACAACCAGGTTGGCTTCACGACTGACTATGATGACGCCAGAACGAGTATCTACTGTACGGACATCGCGAAAATTGTAGACGCGCCGGTACTACACGTAAACGGTGACGACGCGGAAGCAGTAACGTTTGCTGCTAACCTCGCTGTGGAATTCCGACAGAAGTTCAGAAAAGACATCTTTATCGATCTGCTCTGCTACCGACGTCACGGTCACAACGAGAACGACGAACCAAAATTCACACAGCCGAAGCTGTACAACCTGATCGCGAAGCATCCCAACCCGCGTGAAGTATATGTGAAGAAGCTGATCGAACGGGGAGACGTCGACGCAGCGCTGGCAGACGAGATGGACAAGAGGTTTCGCAAGCAGCTCCAGGACCGGCTCAACGAGGTTAAGCAAAAGCCGTTGCCGTATAAGCCGCAGAAGGTGGAGGCTGAATGGGAAAAGCTTCGCCATGCAACGCCCGAAGATTTTGACCAGTCACCTGAGACGAGTATTAAACCCGAGGTTGTCGAGAAGGTGGGCAAGGCACTGACGACGATCCCGGAGGGATTCAAACCCATTAAACAAATTGAGAAGCTGTTGAAAGATCGCAAAACCGCGTTCTTTGAACAGAAGACTCTTACCTGGGCAGATGCTGAGTTGCTTGCTTATGGTTCCCTCCTAACGGAAGGGGTACCTGTTCGTATGTCTGGGCAGGATATCGTAAGGGGAACGTTCTCGCATCGTCACGCCTATTTCTTCGACGCCAATACCAACGCGCCGTATTGCGGTTTGGATCACATTGAGAAAGGTCAAAAGAAGCTGCATATATACAATTCTCTGTTGTCGGAGTTCGGCGTATTGGGATTTGAATATGGTTACGCCATGGCGACTCCTCAAGCGCTCGTGTTGTGGGAAGCGCAGTTCGGTGATTTCGTGAATGGCGCTCAGGTTATGATCGACCAGTTCATTTCAAGCGCTGAGTCGAAATGGCAGCGGATGAACGGCCTCGTGATGTTGTTGCCGCACGGGTACGAAGGGCAGGGTCCGGAACACTCGAGTGCGCGTCCGGAGCGATTCCTGCAGTTGTCCGCCGAGTACAACATCGTTGTCGCCAATCCGACCACCGCCTCAAACTTCTTCCATCTTCTCCGCAGGCAGGTTGCGTGGCCTTTCCGGAAACCGTGCATAGTGCTGTCGCCGAAATCGCTTCTGCGGCACCCCGGTGTTTCGTCACCTGTAAGCGAGTTTACTTCGGGCGCTTTCCGTGAGGTGATCGACGATGGAAATGTAAACGCCAAGGACGTCACCCGACTTTTGCTTTGTTCCGGGAAAGTCTATTATGACCTTTTGGAAACACAACAGAAGAAAAAGTTTAAGGATACCGCTATTGTGAGGTTGGAGCAACTACATCCCTTCCCTGAGAAGCAGGTGAAAGCGATCCTTAAGAAATACAAGAACGCGAAAGTTGTATGGGTACAAGAAGAGCCCGCCAATATGGGTTATTGGTCTTACATCCTGCGAATGATGCCAAAAGTTGAAAAGACGCTGGTGAGCCGGAAGTCGAGTGCATCTCCGTCGACTGGATATTCCAAGATTCACAAGATTGAGCAAGAGAAAATCGTCAACCAGTCTTTCACTATCTGAACTAAATAACAAAAGTATATCACATGGGTATCCAGGTAAAAGTCCCCGCCGTTGGCGAGTCCATTTCCGAAGTAACGATTGCCAACTGGCTGAAGAAGGATGGTGATGCAGTGAAGATGGATGAGGTGATCGCAGAACTCGAATCTGACAAGGCAACATTTGAGCTCACGGCTCAGGACGATGGAGTCTTGAAAATCATTAAGCAAGCCGGGGAGACGGTGCCGGTTGGAGAAGTGATTTGTGAGATCGAGCCCGGGCAGGCCGGAGCCTCTCCGGCGAAAGCGGATTCGCGTGCGAAGGAAGCACCCAAAGCGGATGGTGCTGAACCCAAGGCCACAGGTGCGGTGAAGGAAATGAAAGTGCCCGCGGTCGGTGAGTCGATCACAGAAGTGTCTATCTCCTCCTGGCTTAAAAAGGATGGCGACCTCGTGCGCCTCGATGAAGTCATCGCGGAGGTGGAGTCAGACAAAGCGACGTTTGAACTTCCAGCTGAAGCTACGGGTATTCTTCGTATCGTGGCGAAAGAAAATGAATCACTTCCGATCGGTGGCCTTATCTGTCGCATTGAAGTTATGGAGGGCGTGGCCGACGAGGGTGCGCCGAAAGAAGTGTCTGCGGCACCAGCCAGCGCTCCGGCCGGAGATAAATCGTATGCTGCTGGCCATCCATCGCCTGCGGCTGCGAAGATATTGGCAGAGAAGGGGATCGCCCCTGGCGAAGTTTCGGGAAGCGGTGTTGGTGGAAGAGTAACGCGCGAAGATGCCCAGAAAGCCAAGAAGGAAAGTGCTCCCGTCGCCTCCGGACCTCCGGTGATCGCCGATGATTCGGGTAGAAACGAGCGCCGCGAAAAGATGACGTCTCTGCGCCGTACAATTGCAAGGCGACTTGTATCAGTGAAGAACGAAACGGCCATGCTCACGACGTTCAACGAAGTGGACATGAAACCGATCATGGATATCCGGTCGCGGTACAAAGACAAGTTCAAGGAAAAGTATGGCGTAGGCTTGGGCTTCATGTCCTTCTTCGCGAAGTCAGTCTGTGCTGCTCTTAAGGAATTTCCGGCGATTAACGCGTCGATTGACAACGACGAAATCATCTACCACGATTACTGCGACATTTCAATAGCGGTATCCACGCCTCGCGGCCTTGTTGTACCTGTCATCCGCAATGCTGATAAACTCAGCTTCGATCAAATCGAAAGTGAGGTCGTGAGACTCGCCGCGCGAGGCCGTGACGGCAAACTTTCCATTGATGAGATGACGGGTGGAACCTTTTCGATTACCAATGGCGGTGTATTTGGATCGATGCTCTCAACTCCAATTATCAACCCGCCACAGTCGGCGATATTGGGCATGCACAATATTGTTGAGCGGCCTGTGGTGCGAGGTGGCGAGATCGTGATCCGCCCCGTTATGTTCGTAGCACTTTCATACGACCATCGCATTGTCGACGGCAGGGAGTCTGTGAGCTTCCTCGTTCGCGTCAAAGAAATGCTCGAAGATCCGGGCAGGCTGATTCTCGGAGTCTGATTTGACAATCACCGGTATTCAGTCGATTATTAAAAACGATATTATGCAATACAACGTCACAGTTATTGGTTCCGGTCCTGGTGGATACGTCGCTGCCATTCGATGCGCGCAGCTTGGATTCAAAACAGCTCTTGTCGAAAAGTATGATACGCTTGGCGGGACATGTCTGAACGTCGGCTGTATTCCGTCCAAGGCACTGTTGGATTCAACTGAGCATTTTCACAACGCGAAGGAAAACTTTGCGACACACGGTATCGATATCGCGACACCAAAAGTGAACTTCGCACAGATGATCAAGAGACGTGGTGAGGTTGTTAAGGCAAACGTAGACGGTATTGCCTACCTGATGAAGAAGAACAAGATCGATGTCTATACGGGTGTCGGCTCGTTTGATGATAAAAATACGATCCGTGTAAAGGGTAAGGACGGGGAAAAGACGATCACGACCGAGAAAGTGATCATTGCCACGGGCTCCAAGCCGACACCTCTTCCGTTCGCGCCATTCGACAAGAAGCGTATTATTTCAAGCACTGAAGCTCTGGTACTAAAGGAGATTCCTAAACATCTGATCGTTGTTGGAGGAGGTGTGATCGGCATGGAACTCGGATCGGTCTACGCTCGAATAGGAGCGAAGGTTACCGTCGTGGAGTTTCTCGACAGTCTTATTCCGACGATGGATGCCACACTTGGAAAGGAACTGTTGAAGGTGGCGAAGAAGCTCGGTATGGAATTCTACCTCGGTCATAAAGTGACCTCTCTTGAGAACAAGGGAAAAGAGGTGTTGCTAAAAGCTGAGGGTAAGGATGGAAAGTCCGTTGAACTGAAAGGTGACTATTGCCTGGTGAGTATTGGCCGCCGGCCGTATACTGAAGGGCTCGGTTTGGAAAAGGTCGGAATTAAGGTAGAGAAAGGACAGATAGTGGTCGACGATCACCTTCGCACAAACGTCGACAACATTTACGCGATCGGAGATGTTGTTCGCGGCGCGATGCTCGCGCACAAGGCTGAGGAAGAAGGCGTTTTTGTCGCCGAGACCCTGGCGGGTCAGAAGCCGCATATGAACTATCTTTTGATCCCGGGAGTAGTGTATACGTGGCCAGAAGTTGCCAGCGTGGGGTATACCGAGGAACAGCTGAAGACTGCAGGAACGCAATACAAGACTGGTACATTTCCTTACAAGGCACTCGGCCGTGCACGCGCTAGTATGGACACAGACGGCCTTGTGAAAATTCTTGCCGACAAACAGACAGATGAAATACTGGGCGTTCATATCATTGGTGCACGTGCTGCCGATATGATTGCGGCCGGTGTTACAGCCATGGAATTCCGTGCTGCTGCGGAAGATGTTGCGAGAATGTCACACGCCCATCCGACATATATGGAAGCCGTGAAGGAGGCGTGTCTGGCGGCTACCGCGAACAGACCGCTCCACCTTTAGTCGTTCACCCGTCCAATCGACGTTCGCTGGTCCTGATGCGGTACTGTGCGTATGAGCGTACACCCAATGCCACTACCAAAGGGATAAGGGAGTAATTAAGCTTTTGCGGGATCACCGCCCAGGTCAATAGCAACGCACCTGTCAACCAGGAGACAACAAGAAAGTATTTTGCAAGCCAGGCGGGTTGTCTTCGGAAGGCAATCACCGCAACCACGTGTGTAGGCAATGCCCACAACAGGTTGAAGTTTTTCGCTGAAGCTGTGTGGTTTGTAAATCCCCATAGAAACACCAACAATACCCCGACAATACCGACTACGGTGAATACAATTCCGTCGAAGTACATCGCTAATTTTCTCCTCTTGAGATCTCTGTATGTTATTAAAGCGACTGCGAGAAGGAAAACGCTAAAGACGACTAGCGGATGAGAAAGTGTTACCGCGCTGTGATCCTCTGGTTTAGATTCGTAAATGATATTGGTGGTCCGCACGAGCGGTTCACGATTCTCGCCTACAAGAATGGTAGCGTTCGCAAAACCGGACTCCACGTAGTCGGGAAGAAACATATGCTCGTAGGGAGTTGCTTTCTTGTCGGTGGGGAGTCCGAGGCCGATGTCGATGGCGAGGTCACCCCAGGGCTGATACCGCAGGTATAGATCTGTCAGTTCGCGAATGGTATAGTCTGTCGTAATGTATGATCCGTCAAATACAACGGAGTCTCCAAATACTTTTAAGACGACCTCCGGGATTTTCGTTGCACAGTTATCGTAAAAATAGTCGTAGAGGTAGTCCTTGTTCTCTGGCCTCGCGTTCCACGCCAGGTAGTCAAACAACCGCTGTTTGCGTGCTGGTGAGAGGTTGAGCACCTGTTCATGTATGTAGCGGTTGTCAGCCTTGTATGCTGCCTCAAAGCGTTGGTAGTCCATTACGCCGAGCATATACAGATTGTATCCCCGGGCAAAGTTCAGGTAAAAATTGGGCTGGTCGAAGTCGAAGACACCGTAATTAAAGGCGGCATCTATTCCCATGAGTGGATCATGAACGCGAATTGCGCTGTGCCCAAACGCTGTAAACAGCTCTCCTTGCCAGGGGCCCAGCGTGAGCACGGAGATTTCAGCCTGGTCGGATAGGCGTAGTTGCCCCGTGCAGATTACGGGGACTAACAATAGGAGGATGATCAGCTTCTTCATGACTCAAATCACCGAAAGATAAACAGGTTTCGCCTTTTCCAAACTATCTTGCACGTATGATCGGGGGCTTGTATGACACCATCAACATGGCATCGGGGCTGACGTGGGCACGCGCGGGAAACGCAGCCCGCGTGCTGCGATCATTTTATCGCTCGCGACGTACGCAATTGCCCGTAATGAACGGAATGCCTGTCAGTATGTCGATCGAACCGACGACGTCGTGCAATCTTCGATGCCCTGAGTGCCCCAGCGGACTGCGATCGTTCACCAGGCCAACTGGCATGTTGGACCCCTCGCTTTTTCGCCAGGTGATGGATGATGTCGGATCGACGTTGTCTTACCTTACGTTTTATTTCCAGGGCGAGGCATATCTTCATTCGTCA
>JBIQJZ010000250.1:0-5065 GCA_044507115.1 Flammeovirgaceae bacterium
AGTCCCGTAGGGACGGCCTTATGCGATACGGATCATGTGAGATCTAAAGCCGACAACACGTTTCGTGTGTTACGTATGTGTTATCTATACATTACCGAATTCTCTTCCAATGCTGCGTCTTTCCAAGCCCCGTAGGGGCGACCTTATGGTAGCAACGAACCGCATGCAAAATTCTCCCTAGTCCCGTAGGGACGGCCTTATGGTAGACCGACGTTCGGATTACCCCTTCCCCCACCATGGGCCTTCGTCGCGAATGTTGAGCCAGGATTGTTGCATGATCGGAATCAAACGCATCAACGTATCGAATTCCTCTTTCGCGAGATCGCGTTCCTGCCGGGGATCTTCCTTTATATTATAGAGTTCAAACGTCGTTGGCACTGCGGTCTTGATCCAATCCACCGCGATATACTTCCTCGGTGCGTATGTCTCGTTGAACGCTTTCCTTCCTTCAACCTTCCCGATCAGGACATAATCGCCGTGGCGCATCGCCATCTCCGCCATGCCGGGCAATGAGCTCACGCCTCCGCCAAGCATAAAAAACCACATTGCAGGGAATTCACGGTGATAGTCCTTGTTGAGGAAAGCATTTAACGCATCGGTTCCATCGATCGTCACATCTTCCGGAATCGCAGCTCCCGCGATCTTGCAGATCGTTGGCAGGAAATCGGTACCATTGAACAGCTTGTCGCTGACGCTGCCGGCGGGAATGCGACCCGGCCAGCGGATTATCCCGGGGACGCGATGACCACCCTCGTACACAAACCGCTTCAACCCTCTCAGCTCCCCGGGTGTACCGAAACACCTGTCGCGCAGAGGGTCTTCCCACTGGCCACCGGATTCCTGCAACGTTACGGGATACTCTGGTCCGTTGTCGCTCGTGAACGCCACCAGGGTGTTATTCGTGAGTTTCTTGTCATCGAGAAATTTCATGAACTGTCCGAAGATGTCGTCCAGGTGCGTCACTGTTCCGTAGTACTGTTCGCGATACGCAGAGATATCGCGTTCTGGTCGTGCAACGCCGCCGTGATGAATATTGGTTTCGGAACTTTTAATTTTCTGATAACGCTGCAAATACTTCGCCGGCGGATCGATCGGCGTGTGAGGAGAATGGGTTGAAACAACAACAAAGAATGGTTTCGTCTTATCGCGAACGTTCGCAATCCAATCGGACGCTTCCTTTGCGATGATCTCATCATACCAGCCCTCCAATTTACCTACAGCCACACCGTTGCGAATGAACTTCTCAGGATTTCGGGGACCCTCAAAACTGTTGACAGATGTTGCGAAGGAATAGTCGAATCCCATCTCATTTACGCTCACCTCCTCGCTTTTCTCCAATCGCGAGAGGTGCCACTTTCCAAAGAAAGCAGTTTCATAACCCGCGGCCTTCAGCAATTTCGCAATTGATACCTCCTTGCGTTGAAGAGTCGTTCCGAAGAATCCGGCAATGTTATAGTAGCCGCCCCGATATCCATTTCTACCTGTCAGCAGCGAGTAACGCGATGGGGAACAAACCGTGCCACCCGAATGCATATCCGTCATGCGAACTCCCTGTTTGGCAAATCGGTCGAGGTTGGGTGTCTGAATCACCGGATGACCGAAACACGCGAGATCGCCGTATCCCAGATCGTCGGCGAGAAAGATGATCACGTTTGGTCGCGTGGTCTCGCCAGAAAAAGACTGTGCGCTGACAGCCATTCCAGAAGCTATCAGCGCACAGAATATTAGTGACGCGAACCAGGTGATGAATTGAAATCGGGTTCGCATACAGATCTCAATTTACTCCTGACGACGTGTCAGTGGCACGTAGCCGTACTCCATTCCCGCTGGAGGCGTTACGATCAGCGCCTCGTCAATCGAGACAAGTCTGCCGGTCGTAGGAGGTGCCATGTATTCCTTGTCGATGGTCCAATGGCGATGCATCTGTTCCACCAGCTTCTGCAACTGAGCCTTTTCAGCAGCGCTCCAATTGTATTTCTGAAACGCTGGCTGATCGATGAAACGATACCAGTAGTACGTCACAGTCGAGCCATCCCTGAGTTTCGTGGTGAACGGGCCGGCTGCAGGTCCGGGGGTAACCCATGCTCCCTCTTCCGGTGTTGTATAAGGCTCGGTCTTAGAGTAACCAAAGTTCCCGGCGAGCACTTTATTTCCATGACGCCAGTTCTTGAAGTCAACCTCGTCGCTGGGGAATTCCTTCTCCCGCAATGCCTTCGGCACCTCTGACTCGTGCACCGGAATCTGTTCGTCTCCAACTTGCTTGAAGTACTGCGGGAACTTGCCCGATGACGTGACGCCATTGTCTTTCCATCTCAGCCCGAATGTGTTGTCGGTAAAGATCTCATTGGTGAAGATACCATCGAGCTCCCCGATCAGACGCTTCTGCTGATCGAGCTTGAAGGGACGCGCGACCAGTTCCGGTGTCCACGCCGCAGCCTGGTTGAAAAGAGCATCACAGGGAGGTCCACCCTTCTTCCACGCTTCCACACAATTGTAGAGTGCATCCTTTCCATAGTACTTCACATCCTGAACGAGGACGGAACGTCCATCGTCATCAATGGGGAAATGTAATTGCGGAATCTTAACATAGGTAGTGCTGTCTGCAGTCTTGGCGACATATCCAGGAACCGTACCGATTTCCATAGCACCACCACCACCCATAGTGCCGGGACGTGAATCAAGACCTCTTCCGACGATCTCCTTGTAATCGCGCGACATCCGGCTCCACATCTCGGGGATGTAATAGGCTACAGGCCCTTTAAAGTTAGCTGCATTGAGGAAGAGCGTCCAGTTCTGATTGCCTGTTGGCTGCGGCTCGGTTCTCGGCTCCGACAACGGCAACACCATGTGCGTATAGCCAAGGAAACTATTGTCGAGACTTCCCTGGAAAGTGATCCCATCTGCAGGAATAACAATGCGGTTGCTCAACTGCGCGATGCCGAGTTCTTCATCAGGCAACGCCAGGCTGCGATAAAAGAACGGCCATCCGGGAGATGCGATCTCCGAGTTATAGCAATTGGGCACCGCGTTCATGCTGAACTTCGGAACACCGTTATTGAATTTGTTTCCTCTCCAGTAACCCAGACCGCCTTCGATTGTTTGAAAAACACTTGACCAAGTAGGTCCGCGTGGCTCCCATGTCCGGGCAATCGTTCCCTCCGGACAGAGGGGAATTGTTTTGTTGTCCTTGTTGTCAGGCTGTATCCAGTTACCGGGAAGGCCGATTTGAAAACCACCCACCGGCTTCTCAATCAGCGGCCATACCGCCGTATAAAAACCGATTCCGGCTCCAACCTCGTCAGGACGCGGTGGCGTGCTGTAACCGATATAGCCGTGAAGTCCGCCGTTCGTCAGCTCAATATCTTCAGGTCTGATATCGTTGCTCGGAGAGCATCCGTTCATGACCATCAGGCTCGCAACAACGAGAATCCCGACAAACCTCCATGGCCTTTCAACTCTTGCTTTCAATTTCATTGCGGTCTTATTATTCTGTGAGAAATGTGGCGACTGTCAGAATCAGGTTAGGAGAAAGACCGGCAATCGATCAGCATGATCGACTCGCCGGCATCTCATCCATTAACCTCACTACTAAAACTAAAACTTCAAACTATTGAACACCTGTTCTTGTGTCGAACCACACTTGCGTTCCATAGAAGATATCTTCCTGGACCACATCGAACGGGAAGCTAGTGTTGTGCGCGCTCTCATTGGCAGGGTATGCCATGCGGAACGGCGGGCGATTGTGATTTGCTACCGCGTAATCCTCAGACACGTTGGTAATCAGCGGAACATCTGTGCGACGAACTTCCGCCCACGCTTCCACACTGTGCTTGAACAAGCCCAGCCAGTTCTGCAACCTGATCTTCTCCAGGTTCGAGGTCGTTCCGCCATCCCACGCTACTTCCGTTTCTGCGAGATAAGTAGTTATGCCTGCGTTGTCAATTCCGTTCTCCTCCATCGAGCGTTGGATACCTGTTTCGTATGCTACCTCAGCATCACCTGTCACGAGTCCGCGCTCGAATGCCTCAGCCTTGATAAACCACACCTGAGCCGCGCGCAGCAGCGGAGAAAATCCGTTTTGTGTATAGCCAAACCGGTTACCGATATGAGAGACGTTTGGTGCTGTATTCATCGGATCGCTCTTCTGACCAGGTCCCATTTTGTATCCATTGTACTCATCATTCAGGTTCTTGTCGACGTAGACAGGAAGCCTCGGGTCATTGTAATCTTTCAGGATGGAAACCATTTCATGGTTAGTGCGGTATTGATCCTGCTTGTTAGCCGGAGATCCAAGGCGTTGCGCCCACGGCTCAATATCAGGGTTCACGCCAGGCCAGCGGAGAAGCGCGTTATCTGCATTGTCTTCGATAACCGGGTAAGTTCCAGGGTTGTTGATTATCTGGGCAAGTATCGGTTTTGCCACGTCTTCTGCTACCACCGACATGCGCATTGCTACCCGCAGGCGAACTGAATTCGCAAACTTCTTCCATTTGGTGATGTTACCGCCGTAGAGAAAGTCTCCAACTCCGATAGTACCGTTGCCGTCCTGCAACATGTCATGCGCGGTCGCCAGTTCGCTCAGGATCTGCGTGTACACTTCTTCCTGCGTATCAAACACCGGGTTTGCAACACCATCATCGAGAGAAAACGCTTCAGAGTAAGGCACATCGCCCCACATGTCAGACACGTGCTGAGCAGTGTAAGCCTTCATGATCAGGGATACAGCTGCGAGATTCTTGTTGTCCGCTGCCTCAGCGTTCTTCTGTGCATCCACGAAATAAGCCATACCCCTGTACAACTCATCCCACTGACTGTTGTTAATGTCAACGCGAAACTCGTAGTCACCGAGACCAATCGCCGCCGTCTGTCCGGCCCAGGTTCCCGTGTAGTAAATCCCGATCCGCTCCCCGAAAAACTGCCGGGTTACAACCATCAAGCCGGAGCCAAAAACGTTTGTCGTCGGCACCTCTGTCGGCTGGTTCGGATTAACGTTCAATTCCGTCCAATCGTCGCAAGATGTTGTCATCACCAGCGACATCGCCAGCATGACTATCATAACGGGTTT